>CAUQPE010000035.1:0-17469 GCA_963519915.1 uncultured Campylobacter sp.
CAGTTTGCGGCCTTTGTCCGAAAAGGTCTGCACGCCGATACTAAAGCGGTTTACGCCTAGGCTTTCTAGTAGGCGCACTTTGCTTAAATTTAGATTATGTAGCGTGGTTTCTAGACTAAATTCGCAGTCGTCCGAGATATTAAAATTTGAGCGCAGAGCCGTGATAACTGGCTCTAGGTGCTTTTCTTTTAGTATCGTAGGAGTTCCGCCGCCAAAATAGACGCTACGGATATCTTTAGCTTGCAGATACGGGAATTTGCCGTATTTTTCAATCTCGCCCAGCAGATACTGCGCGTAGCTGTCTAGCTCGTCTTCTAGCTTCGTGCGGTTCATCGAGCAAAATGAGCAGATATTATCGCAAAATGGCACGTGGATATAGATCACGCCGTCCTTTTGCGTCGGCAGCTCCTCGGTTAAAAATTTCTCGACCTCGGCGTTAGTCGCCATCTTTATCTTTTTAGGACGCGTCGGTCCGGCGTGCCCTTTTTGCCTGGTTTCAAACATCTATTCCTCCGTTTTGAACTCGTAAGGTTTGGTAATTATACAGTGTGATATATTTTTTAACGCTTTAATTTCTAACTCCTTTGTTATTTTCACCGCTTCGTCGTTAAAAATTTTATTTTTCCCGCGAACGGCTATGATCTTTATCTCTCCGTCAAATTTAAAATCTACTTCGACTCTAAACGTCCCGCTTAGCCGCAGCATGAGCGCTTTTTTGGGGTATTTGGCCTCGGGTTCGCGCGCCACGGTAAAGCCCACGCCCTCTTTGCATGCGTTTTGCTCTTTTGCTTCGCCGCTATCTTGCGCGGCGGGCTGCTTTGCAGGGGTTAAATTTGAGCTAAGCTGCGCGCTTTGCTCGGCGGGTAAAATTTGAGTCGGCATGGGCGCTGGTGCTGGTTCAAATTTAGGCTCGTCTTTTACCGCTTGCGCCGGCTTTGGCGAGATTTGCTTTTTTATTTTGGGCTTTGGGGGTTGCTTTTTCTCCTCCTTTGGCTTTTTGAATTCCGGCTCTACCGGCTTTGGCTCGGGCTTTAAAATTTCGGGCTCGGGCTCAGGCTCAAATTTGACCGGTTGAGGCTGCGTTTCTTGCGGCCATTCCATAGGTTTTTCTAGCGGCTCGGCGCTTTGAGGCGGCACATACTCTCTAGTCTCTTTACTAGGCTCTTCTTGCGTCAAATTTAGCTTGATCTTTATCGTTTCTTGCGGTTTTGCGCTCTCTATTGGGCGCGAGTTTAACGGCAAAAAAAGCAGAGCTAAATTTAAGACGAGCGAGACTAGAAAATAGCGCATTATTTGCTTAGCATCTCGTAAAATTTATCTACGGCTTCGCCTATGCGAGGCGTTCCTCTAAGTAGCATCGAGGAGGGCACGGTGAGCACTTTGCCGTTTTTTGCGGCGGCCGTTTTTTTAAGCACCGGATTTTGTTTTAGGAAATTTTCGCCATCACCGCCCATACCGCCGATAACGACGATGAAGTCCGGATTTTGCGACAAGATAAACTCGGTCGAGACGATCGGAGTCGAGCCCTCTACGTTATCGGCGATGTTTTTTAGTCCTAGTTTGTTAAAGATATCGCCCGGCAGCGTCTTTGAGCTAAAGCCGGTAAGCGGCGTCGAGGAAAATACTGCGAGTATTTTTTTGCCTTTTACTTCGCTGTTTGCAAAAGAGTCGATTTTGGATTTTATCTCGCTTACGACTTCGCTCGCTTTTTGCTCTTTGCCCGTTACTTTGCCGATTTCTTCGATATTTTTGTAGATATCGCCGACGCTATCGGCTTTTAGCGTGAGGGTTTTTAGGTTAAATTTAGCAAGGCTCTCGTTTACGTTTGCCGAGTGAAAGCTGGTGATAACAAGATCAGGCTTTAGCTCGACGATCTGCTCGATATTTGGCTTTGTGTACGTGCCTACGCTTTTTAGCTTTACGGTTTGATCCTCGGGCCAAATTTTAGAAAACTGAAGCGTAGCGATGGCCGCTAGCTGATCCTGCGCGCCTAGCATATAGACTATCTCGACGACCGATGGGTCTAGTACGACTAGTTTTTTGGGCGCGTTTGCGGTTAAATTTGCCAAAAGACAACTGGCAGCAAGTAAAAGTGCGGCTATTTTTTTCATAGAAAATCCTTTCAAATTTGATTTGTAAATTTATCGCTTTATTGGCACTACGAACGGCATGCCGTCGTGTTCTAAAATTTCGCAGTTTAGTCCGTAAATTTCATGTAAAATTTCTTTCGTATAAAGCTGCTTTGCCGTGCCTGTATAGCGTATCTCGCCGTCTTTTAGCATCACGAGTTCGTCGCAAAACATAGCGGCCAAATTTAGATCGTGCAGCACGGCTACGGAGAGTAAATTTAGCTCCGCGGTCAAATTCTCGCAGATCTTTAGCATCTGAACCCCGTAGTTTAGATCCAGCGCGCTCGTAGGCTCGTCAAGAAGCAAAATCTTTGGCTCGCTAACTAGCGCTCTAGCTAGCAGTACGCGCTGAAATTCGCCGCCGCTTAAAGAGTGGGCGCTGCGTTTGGCGAACCGCTCTACGTCAAGTAGGCGCATGATCTCGTAGGTTTTGGCTACGTCGTTTGCGTCGTATCCGCTAAACTGGCTTTTTAGATGGCAAAAGCGCCCCGTTAGCACGATGTCCTCGACCGTAAGAGGCATGCTTAAAACCGTTTTTTGCGGGACGAAGCCTAAAATTTTAGCCAGCTCTTTTAGCGAATAATCCTCCAGCTTTTTGTTTTCCAGTGTTATTACGCCGCTATTTGGCGATAAAATTCTTAGGATATTTTTTAAAAGAGTGGATTTGCCGCAGCCGTTTGGACCCAAAATCCCTACGAAACGACCGTTTTTGAGGCTCAAATTTACGTTTTTTAGTATCTCTTTTTTGCTGTAGCTAAAGCATAGTTTTTCTATTTTCACCTTATATGCTCCTGCTTGAGCGGATAGCTAAAAATAGAAAAAACGGAGCGCCGAAAAACGCCGTAACTACGCCGATAGGCACCTCGGTCGGGCTTAGGACGCTTTTGCCTATCGTGTCGCAGGCTAGCAGGAAAAACCCACCCGCAAAGGCGCTAATTGGTATCAAAACGATGTTGCTCGAGGTTTTTAGTATCATGCGCAGCGTATGCGGGATGATGAGCCCCACAAAGCCTATCATGCCCGTAAACGCTACCGAAAACGCCACGGCTAAAGAGGAAACGATGAGCAGGCGTTTTTTCATCTTTTCGACGTCCACGCCTAGGCTTTGTGCCTCCTCGTCGCCGCTTAATATGACGTTTAGCTCAAATCGCTTAAAGTAAAAATACGCCATAGATAGCACGAGAGGAACGCTGATGTAGGCGATCTTTTCCCAGTTGGCAGAACCCACGTAGCCCATCATCCACGCTACTATCTTAAAGCTATCCTCGCCGATGAGGTAGGTCGCAAAGCTCGTAAACGCGCCCAAAAACGACGAAAATGCGATACCGATGATAAGAAGCGTGGCGATGGATTTGCCTTTTTTAGAGAGTTTAAAGATCAGCACCGAAAGTATTGCCGCGCTAAAAAAAGCAAACACTCCGTAGTAAAAATCGGGCAGCTTTAAAAGATAAGCCGCCACGGCGCCAAAGGTCGCGGCGGAGGCGATGCCGATGATGTAAGGATCTGCTAGCGGGTTTAAAAATACGCTTTGCACGACGACGCCCGAGCTTGCTAAAAGCATACCGATCAAAAAGGCCATTATGACGCGCGGCAGGCGGATTTCTAGCAGGATAGTTTCTTTTATCTCGTCTATCTCGCCGCCGCTTGCAAATTTGATTATATCTTGCCACGAGATATCGGCTCCGCCAAGACTAAGCGAAAATACAAAAAGCAGCGCCGTAAGCGCCGCCAAAACCGCCGTAACTCCGTTTTTAGTAGGCATACTTAAACTCTACGTAGTAGTTTCTCTCGTCGGCGGGCTCGTATATGTCCTCTAGTACGCTTTGATAGGCGTTGTATTTTTTGTTGAATAAGTTTTTAACTCCCGCAGAGACTGAAAATCCGCCTTTAAATTTATACTTCGCCCCAAGATCTACTAGCGTTCTGGATACGGTTTGCGTCTCGTAGCCAGATATGTCCGTCACGCCCGAGTAGATAGCTCTTTTTAGCTTTGATAGGTATTTGACGTCAAGGAGTAAATTTAAATCCTTGATCGGCTCGTAATCGATGCTAGCGACAAATTTGCTCTTTTGTACGGTCGGCACCTCCATGCCTTTGTTGCTACCTTTTTTAAATTCGGCTTTTACGTAGGAGAAGGTCTGGCTGGTTTTTAGATTGTCTAAAATTTGCTGCTCGGCGTAGAGCTCGGCTCCGTATCTCCTGACGTCGTCTAAATTTATAAAAAACCAACCGTCGGTTATGTTGTTGGTTAGCGTTCTGGTGTAGATTTCGTTTTTCGTATCGGTTAAAAATACGGTCGCGCTTATGAAATTATCATAGATCATATCCCTCACGCCAAGCTCGTAGGTTTGGTAGGTTTCTGATTTTAGATTATTTACTACGTAGTCGGTTCTGTTTGGCTTATCCACAAACTGAACGGGCGAGGGCGAGACGAAGCCGCGCTCAAATTTAAAATAAACGTTGCCGGTGTCTGAGTATTTAAAGCTAGGCGTTATCTCAAAGGCGTGGTTGTCCGAGTTTTTCTTGCCTTTAAAGGACGAAGCGCTAGTTATCGTTCGGCCGGGCGTCATGGTTACGACGGAGTTTGAGCGCCTATCCATGTCGTTTCTAGCTAGCTCGAACCTATATCCCGCGCTCAAAGAAAACTGATCGGTGAAGTCGTGCTTTTCTAGCACGTAAAACGAATGCGTTTTCTTTTCTACGTCAAATTTGGTCGTGACGTCGGCGCTTACCATGACAGGGCCGCGTCTTCCGGTGGATTTCGAGCGTATAGATCTTTTGGCCTCTTGTCTTAAAAAATCGTAGCCGAATATAAAATCTCCGCTGCCGTAGCCGTATTTGCCTTTAAATTTAGCCCCGGCTTGTTTATCGGTTAGCCCTAGCGCTCCGCTGCCGCCGTCTTTGTAGGCGCTATACGAGTCCATAGTTAGCTTTTGATAATAAGGCGATAGATTAAACGTCAGTGCATCGTTTAAATTTATGGAGTAGTCGGCGTTTACGCTAACTCTTTTGTTTAGATAGTCGGTTTTGCTTGATCCTGCTTGCCTTCTGTCTTGCTCTAGCTGAGCTTTGCTTAGAGCGCCGGTGGTGCGGCTTTTGTCTTTAAAATAGCTTGAGTTTATAGATAGCGCCTGATCGTCCGTTATCTGATAGGTTAGGCCGCCCGAGACGTAGTCCTCCTTGGTTTTATCCCCGCGTCTATATCCGTTTGAGTCCGATTTTTTCGCGTTTAGTTTTAAAGATAGCGCGTCCGTCACTCCGCCGCCGACGTTTAGGGCTACGTCTTTATACGAGTAGGAGGCGAGCTTGCTAGAGACGCCAGCGTAAAATTTCTTTTTGCTCTTTTTGGTGATGATATTTATCACGCCTCCCATCGTGCCGCTGCCGTATAGCACGGTGCCGCCTCCCGGGACTATCTCTATCCTATCTACGTCCTCGATAGGTATCATATCTACGGGGATTCTAGTAGGCGTAGTGTCTATCATGTTTAGCGCGACGCCGTCCACCATCACCTTTACGGTCGTGGTCGATCTGGCCGACGAGCTCCTTCTGGAGCCTTGTCCGCGCATATCTACGTTGTTGCCGTTTAGGCTGACGCCCGGAGCCTTTTCGAGAGCTTCTTTGATATCGCGGTATCCCCTGTCCTCTATCTCTTTGGCGGTTATTACCGTTACGTTTCTAACCTCGTCTTTTAGCGCGCTCTCAAAGCCAGTCGTGGTTATGACGGTGGCGTCTAGTCTCGTAGATTCGCTATCTGCGGCGTATAAATTTAGACTTGCTATCAGCGAAAGCGCGATAGCTCCTTGGCTTGATTTAGCAATCATAGTTGTTCTCCTTGGTTAAATTTACAGGGAGATAAAACTAGGCTCATTTTCTATCCTTTCGACTTTTTCTTGATATTTAGCTCGACGTTTTGCGTGCCGTTATCTTTTAAAATAGAGATCAAATTTACGACCTCGCCGTAGTTTATCGCTTCATCTGCGTTTAGTTTGACGCTCTCTTTTTGCTTTGGGGTCAAATTTGCGATTTGTGCGGCTAGATCTGCTAAATTTAAGCTTTTTTGCTCGCCGTTTATACTTAAAAGCACTTCGCCGTTAAGCAGATAAAAAACCTCGACGTTTTTGGTCTCTTTTTCGTCTAAATTTGACGCGCTTTGGGGTAGGGCGATGTCGATGTGGGCAAATTTGTTAAAAGAGGTCGTAACCATAAAAAATAGCAAAAGTACGAATATCACGTCGATCAAATTTAACATCGAGATGCCGGCGTATCTGGCCTTATCTCTGCGGACATACTTCACAGCTTCTCCTTTCAAAACTGCGGCCAAACAGGCTCATAATACGGTTTAGATCGTTTAAGATGAAATCTATCTTTTTGCTAATCATAAGAAAAAATATCACGCAAGGAATCGCCACTATAAGCCCAAAAGCCGTCGTATAAAGCGCCTCGGAGATACCGACCGCAACGAGCGGAGCGTCCACTCCGGCGCTAAGTCCGCTAAAGGCCTTTATCATACCGACTATCGTGCCAAGCAGGCCTAGCTGCGGGCTCGCGCTCGCGCAAAGTCCCAGTATCCACGTGCGCCGTTCAAGCGAGGTTAGCTGCATGGATACGGCTTCCTCGGCGATGTAGTCGATCTGCGTTTTGCTAGCGCCTTCGCCCAAATTTTCCGCGACGAAAAGCGCGGTTTTGGCAAGCGAGTTTTTGTAGCCTTTGCAAAACTCTTTGATTTTTGCGTAGTCGCCTTCTAAAATGAGATTGCAAAGCTTGATCTTAAACGAACTAGTCGCGTCTATCTCGGTAAATAAAAAATACGCTCCTTTTTCAAGAAGCACCGCAATACCGAGCACCGAGAGACAAAATATCGGCCACATAAAGATGCCGCCGACTTCTATATACTCAAACATTTTAATCCTAATATTAATTATCAAAAGCTGTTGATTATACCGCCGCTATCATTAATCGGTAATAAAATTTGACGAGATTTCATAGCGTTAGATAATAAAATCTAAATAACATTTCGCAGAAAAACGCAGCGTCCAAAAAGGTAAATTTAGGGCGTAAAGCCCTAAATTTAGCGGTTTAGTAAGTGTATTTAAACTCTACGTAGTAGTTTCGCTCGTTTGCCGGGCTATACTCGTAGATGCCGGTTTGGCTGTTTTTGCCTTGGTAGTCGTAGTATTTTTTGTTAAAGAGATTTTTTACGCCTCCGGTTATGCCAAATCCATTTTTAAATTTATACGAAACGCCCGCGTCCACGATGCTGCGAGAGGAGATGTCGTCGTAGTTTAGGTCTTTTTTCTTGGAGTAAAATTTATAGTCCGCAAACAGGTGTAAGTCGCTCACGATCTCGTAGTCCGCGCCGAATATAAATTTGTGTTTTGAAACGTAGGGCACCTCTTTGCCCGCGTTATCGCCTTTTTTGATCGTGGCGTTTACGTAGGCGTAGGACTGGCTTAAAATCAGCCTATCAAAGAGATTTTGCCTGCTAAAAAACTCAAATCCGTAGCGTCTGGTTTTTGCGATGTTGTAGTATTTCCAAGCGTCACCGTGATTTGCTCCGAGCTCGGCATAGGCTATCTCGTCGCTAGTATCGGTTAAAAACACGGTAGCGTTTACTGGCATGCTTGCGACGTGATCTTTTAGCCCGATCTCGTAGGTGTTAAATTTCTCTGATTTTAGGTCGTTAAATTTGTATTGTTTAGTGATCTGATCTTTGTCGGTTAGCTGAGAAGGCGATGGTGAGATGTAGCCGCGCTCAAATTTAAAATATACGTTTCCGGTGTCGGAGTATCTGAAATTTGGCGTAAACTCAAACGCGTGGTTGTCGATATCTCTGCTGTCGCTTATGGCGTTGTAGCTAGTCATCGGAGGAAAAGGTATGCCGTTTCTAAAGCCCTTCATATCTGAAACCCTGCTGGCCTCGTACTGCGCGCGCTCAAATCTATACCCAAAGCTTAGATCAAAAACCTGGGTAAATTTATGCTTTTCCATAAAATAAAGTGCGTGAGTGGTCTTTTGTAGATCTAGCGTCGTGTCGTGCTTTAGGCTTATCACGGGCGATGTTTTTACCTCGTAGTGCGACTCTCTATCGCCTTTGTTTTGCTCGTAGTCGTAGCCGAAGATAAACTCGCCGCTGCCGTAGTCAAGCTTGTTTTTAAAATTTACGCCGTATTTTTTATCGCCGAAAAGCCCCTGCGACGGATAGCGCACGCCGCGAGCCGACTCGGTCGAGGAGGTTTTGATTTTGATTTTTTGATAATACGGCATCAAATTTACCGAGTAAAAGTCGTTAAATTTGCCCTCGTAAACGGCGCTAACGTCGATTTTCTCGTTTTCAAAGAGCTTTGTTAGGCCGTTATTTGCGTTTTGTCTGCGGTTTTGCGAAACTTGATCTTGGGTTAGGGTGCCAGGATCGTTTCTTTTTGATTTAAATACGCTAGGCGTCAAATTTAGCGAGTGGTAGTCGTGTCTATAGCCTTTTTGACCGAACGCTTTGCCGCTAAATTTTAAAAACAGATCCTCGCTCACGTTTCCGCCGACGGTGGCTGCGGCATCGCGGTAGCTATACGAGCCTATCTTGGAGCTCACGTTTGCGAAAAAATCTCGCGGCTTTTGCTTGGTGATGATATTTACCACGCCGCCTCTAGTGCCGCTGCCGTAGAGCACGGACCCGCCTCCTGGCATCACTTCGACCTGCTCGATGTCCTCGATCGCGATCATCTCAAGCGGTATGATGCCGTGCACCGCATCGACCATATTTATCGGCACTCCGTTTAGCATGATTTTTACGGCCATAGTAGGCGTCGCGCCGTCTCCGCGCATGCCTTGCCCGCGCATATCTATGTTTTCTCCTAGGCTTGATGTGCTGACGAAATCGACGCTAGGGATCTTTTCTACGAGCTCTTTTACCGAGCGGTAGCCGTATGCCTCGATGTCTGCTTTAGTTACGACAAATATATTTCTGGTCTCTTCTTTTAGCGCGCTTTCAAAGCCCGTCGCCGTTACTATACCCGCGTCAAGCGTGACGTTTTGGGTTTGCGCGTTTAGGCTTGCGGCTGTGGCTAGCGACAAAAGTATAAATTTGCCCCCTTGCGCGTCTAATCTTTTTTGCTCATTTTAGCTCCCTTCGGTTTTATCATAATTAATAATGATAAAAATTCTCGTTATTTTACTATTTTTGGCATTAATTAATAATAAAAATCAATTCTTATAATTTTGATTTATTAATACGTAAATTCGAGCGGGATTTCGGGTTTAAATTTGCAGACGATTTTGCGCGTTTAAATCGTAAAATATAAAAGGTTTTAAAATAAATTTGACGCGAAGTAAAATTTGAGGGTTAAATTTGGTGTAAAAGTAAGCAGACGCGGTAAATTTGCGCTCCTGCCAATGAGCAGAGAAGGTTTACCCCTCCATGCTGTTTACGATGTTTATGACCTCGTCGCGTAGGCTCTCGACCGTTAGCTCGGCTTTTTTCTCAAACGGCACGAACACCTCGCCCTCGTCGCAGGCGATATGCATGCCGTCCTCGGTGATATCGGTCATTTTGACGTTTTGCGGGTTTTTAAAGCCGCCGAATTTCGTGCACATATCCTCTGTAAGGCCGATGAAGTTATCATTCATCATTCCTAGCGCCATCTCTTTGGCTTCTCTTGCCTCTTCGCTTAGCTGCATTCTGTCTCCTTGATTTTAAAATGATATCCGTTATTTTAACCGTTTTTAGCTGAATTTTAGCCCTTAACGAGAGCGATCTGGCCGTTTCGTATCTCGTAAATTTTATCCGCCGCGTCAAAATACGCATCGTCGTGGCTGATCGCAAAAATCGTGTAGCCTTGCGCCTTTAGCTCGGGCAAAAACTCAGTGTAAAAATGCCGTCTAAACTCCGGGTCTTGATCGGCCGCCCACTCGTCAAGGATCAAAAATTTGCGCCTTTCAAGTAGCGCCGCGACCATTGCGAGGCGTTTTTTCTGGCCTTGAGAGAGATTTAGCGTGCTAAAAATCCCGTCCTTGACGCTTACTTTATTTTCTATCGACATCTTTTTTAGCAGCCCATCTATCAGCGCTTCATCGTCGCTCATTACCTCGTCAAAGAGATAAAAGTTGCTAAACACCGCGCTGATAGTGTTTGCGTAGCTTTTTAAATTTGACTCGGTGATCTTGACGTCATCTGCAAACATCTCGCCGCTTTTTGGCGCTAAAAGCCCCGCTAGGATCATAAATAGCGTACTTTTGCCGCTGCCGTTTTTGCCGATCAAAAACACCGTCTCGCCGCGACTAATCTCCAAATTTATATCTTTTAGCGCAAATTCGCTCCCCTCGTCGTAGGCGAAATTTATATCTTTTAGGCGCAGTTTTTGCCAAATTTGCGGAGCCGTCTCGCCTAGCTCAAATTCCGGCTCAAAGGGCGCTAGGTCTAGCTTTTTTAGCCGCTCGTAAGCGATGCGCGCGCGAAATACGCTAGGCACCGAGTAAAGCAGCATCATGAGAGGCGCTCGCAAAAAAAGTATCGCTAGCGCAACCGTGATCGCGTCTTGCAGGCTCGCAGCGTCGTAGGCTAGACAAAAATATATCTCGATACCCACGGCGCCTAGCATCACGGTGTTTAGCCAGTTACTCATAAAGGACTGATGGATCTCGGCTTTTACGATATTTTCGCGCAGGCTTTTTGCGTTTGGGATAAAGCGGTCCCAAAAAAGCCGCTTTGCGCGAGCTAAATTTAAGCTAAGCTCCCTATGCCCCTCGATGCAGGTCTGATAGTCGCGATATAGCGCATCCTCGCCGTTACGGCATTGTTCGTAGTATTTGTGGATATTTTTGATGAAGTATCGGCAAATCCATGTCGCCGCGCTCATCCAAAGCACCAAAAACACGAAAATTTCGGCTGAGATATAAAGCACGTAAGCGCCCGTCGCGCCGATGATGAGCACGCCTTGGATGATGCTTGGCACCTGCATAAAGCCGTCGGTTAGGCTGCGCACGTCGCTTGAGAGCGAGGCGATCAAATTCGACTTGCCCGCGGCTACGATTTTTTGATTTGCGGTATCGAGTATTCTTTTTATCGTTTTGGCTCGCAGCTCGTAGACAAAATCGTTGCCGATCACGCTAAGAGCGATGCGCGAGAGCACCGAAAAGCCCAAAAACAAAATCAAAAGCGCGAAAAACGCGAGCAAAATTTGAGTGTCTTGTTCTTTTAAATTTAAGAGGTATTTGTTTATAAAGGCTAGTATTAGGATCCCCGAGCCGCTAAAAACGGCGCTGGAAACGATCATAGCGGTGATTTGCCAAAACGTTTTTTTTGAGATTTTTTTAAACATTTTCGTTCTTTTTGAGAGCTTATTTCATTTTAGCCGCCATTTTATAAGAATATTTTTAAAATTTCGCTAAAATCGGGCTTTATTTAAAGGAGAAAATTGCAAACGGTTTTGCGGGTCGTATCGACCAAAACTGAAGCCAAAAAATCGACGTTTTTGTGTTTTTTGTGTCCGATTTGCGAGTTTAAAGCCCTTCACGAGCGCTTAAAAGCCGAGCATCCAAAGGCCGCGCACGTCGTGTGGGCGCTGCGCGAACGAAACGGCTACGGCCAGATAGTAGAAAATCAAAGCGACGACGGCGAGCCAAAGGGCACGAGCGGGCAACCCTCGCTAAACGCGCTCAGAGGCGCCCAGCTCGTAAACGCAGGCGCGCTAATAGTTCGGTATTTCGGCGGGATAAAGCTAGGTACGGGCGGACTCGTGCGAGCTTACGGCGCGGCGGTAAATGCGGCGATAGAAGAGGCCGCCGGCTGCGGAGCGATGGCTAAATTTGAGATAAAATCGCTTTGCGTGTTTTTTACGCCGTACGCGCTGGGCTCGCGCTTTGAGCACTATTTTGAAAAGCGAAATTTAAGCTTTGGGCGAGAATTTAACGAGGAGGGCGCTATCTGGCGAGCGGAGTTTAACAGCGCCGAATTTGACGAATTTCAGGCATTTGCGAGCGGGTTTGAGCAGGAGGGGTTTAGATTCTACGCCTTGCCGTTGGCCGCGAGAGGGTAAGTTAAGAGGCGAAATTCACGTTGGGTTTAGAGTGGGCGGTTATAATTTCGCTGATTTTGGCTAAGGCTTGTCTCGCGAGCGCTTTTCCGAGATTTTGCAAAATTTTCGCTCCGCAGGCTACATGCCTAGCGCACGCTCAATTTTGCTTCAAAACTCGAAAAATCATCTCGCGATACTTCGCCTTATCGTTTTACGTTCAAATTTGAAGTCAAATTTTCAAATCTGAGTTGCCGAGACCCGCACCGCGAAAATGTAAATTTAAATTTGCGGCGCGACAGTGCCAAATTTAACCTGCACGAAGTGCAGCAACATCTCACGTGCAGTGGGTGGTTGGGGTTTTTGCGTCTCTGCGCTAGCAGCTGCAAGCAGACAGTAAGTAGTTCTGCTCGCAGTTACGAGCCGCAGGCAAAGTAAAGCCCCTTCCGCCTCCTAAAAAAAGAATTTGAAAATCTAACGCCTGATGACAAATTTTGGAGCTTAAAGGCGCGGGTCTCGGTGTGTAAAATTTAAAACCGTCAAATTTGAAGTAAAATTTGCGCGAATCAAATTTAATCAAAAATTTAAGCCGCAAGGAGCGAAAATGCTTGGCAAAACGTTAAGAACAGCAGGAATAGTCGGCGCTTTGGCGCTATTTTTAGGTATATTTTTAAATTTACAAGGAGAACAGATGAATCATAAAACAAAAGAGTCTGCGACCGCGAACAAAACGATCGTGCTAGCGGGCGGGTGCTTTTGGGGCACGGAAGCCTATCTCAAGCAGCTTCCCGGCGTGGTTAGCACCTACACGGGCTACGCGAACTCAAAGGTGCCAAACCCTAGCTACGAGCAGGTATGCACTGGCGATACGAACGCCGCCGAAGCCGTCTGGATCGAATACGACGAATACGTGATCGATTTGCCGCATTTGCTCAAATTTTACTTTAACACCATCGATCCGGCCAGCCTAAACAAGCAAGGCGGCGACCACGGCACGCAGTACCGTACGGGCATCTACTACACCGATGCGGCGGACGAGCCGGCGATCAGAGCCTTTATCGCCGAACAACAAAAAAACTACAAAGCACCCATCGTAACGGAGGTCGCGCCGCTAGAAAATATCTACAAAGCCGAGGAGTATCATCAGGACTATCTGGACAAAAACCCGCACGGATACTGCCACGTGACCTTTGAGAGCCTGCCTAAAAAGGGCGAAATTTTAAGCGACAAGAAGCGTGATATGAAGCAAAATCTGCAAAACTACAAAAACAAAGACGACGCGGCGCTAAAAAATGAGCTCAGCGCCATCTCCTACGAAGTCGTAAAACACGCTGCAACCGAGCGACCGCACAGCAGCGAGCTAAACGCCGAGGAGCGCATCGGCATCTACGTCGATATCACAAACGGTCAGCCGCTTTTTAGCTCATACGATAAATTTGACGCGGGCTGCGGGTGGCCGAGCTTTACGAAGCCGATAGATGCGAGCCTGATTGCCGAAAAGTCCGATCTATCGCACGGTATGGTGCGCACCGAGGTCAAAACCGCGATGTCGGACTCGCATTTGGGGCATGTATTTGACGATGGTCCGCGCGACAAAGGAGGGCTAAGATACTGCATAAACGGCGCTGCGCTGAGGTTTGTACCAAAGGAGGAGATGGAGAAGGAGGGGTATGGGTATTTGATACAGTATCTCGACGCGCAGTATTCTAAAAAATAGCGGCTTGTTTTTTAAAAACGGCTTGTCTCGCGAGCGCTTTTCCGAGATTTTGCAAAATTTTCGCTCCGCAGGCTATATGCCTAGCGCACGCTCAATTTTGCTTCTTCTGCTTGCAACTGCGAGCTTGCGAAGCAGAAAACTCGAAAAATCATCTCGCGATACTTCGCCTTATCGTTTTTCGCTCAAATTTGAAGTTAAATTTGCAAATTTCGGCTTCAAATTTTACCCGCCGAGACCCGCATCTTGAAAATGCAAATTTAAAACACGCGACGCGATAGCGTCAAATTTAACCTGCACGCAGTGCAGCAACTTCTAACGTCGTAGGGGGAGGGGGATTAAAGGGAGTGGGGGAGCTCTTTTGCTTCGCTACGCTCGCAGCTGCAAAGCAGAGCGTAATTCAAGCCCTCACCCCCTTTATATAAAGTAAAAAACAACTTCAAACGGTTGTTTTTTACGCAAGGAAAGCTAAAATTAACCAAACCAAATTTACCACTTTCGCGGTGCGGGTCTCGGCGAGTAAAATTTAACTCCAAAAAAGCGGCAAAACCGAGTTAAATTTGCTGCTTAAATTTGGCGGGAGTCAAATTTGCCCGCCAAATCAAAGCTAAAATCAAAAAAATATAAATTTAAGCCGTCGTTCCCTCGTTCATCGCGGCGTATTCTTCAAAAGTTCCCTTAAAATCAACTACTTCGCCGTTGCCTTTTAGATGGATGATGCGGTTGGCAAAGGCGTCGATGAGCTCTCTGTCGTGGCTCACGCAGATGACGTTGCCGCCGAATTTATACAGCGCCTCGCCTAGAGCGATGATGGCTTCGAGATCCAGGTGGTTGTTTGGCTCGTCTAGCACGAGTAGGTTGCCGCGCTCTAGCATCAGGCGGCTTAGCATCAGGCGGTGTTTCTCGCCTCCGCTTAGGCTGCCGACCGATTTTTCCTGCTCGGCGCCGCTAAACAGCATGCGGCCTAGGCACTTGCGGATCTCGTCTAGGTCCTTGTTATTTTCGTCTTGCAGCCACTCGTAGAGCTTTAGATCGCCGGTGATTTTATTCGTCGTGTCCTGCGCGAAGTAGCTAGGCTCTATCGTCGCGCCCACGTGCACGTCGCCGCTATCTGGAGCGACCTCGCCGATGATGATTTTAGCCAGCGTGCTTTTGCCTACGCCGTTTGCGCCGATGATGGCGACTTTGTCGTTCTTTTCGAGCTTGAAGCTAAAATTTTCAAACAAAACCTTGTCGTATTTTTTGCTGACGCCGCGCACCTCTAGGATCTCGTTGCCGATGTCGCGTTTGGTACGGAAAAGTATGCTAGGATCGCGTCTGCTTGATACCTTGATCTCCTCGATGTCGAGTTTGTTTAGCTGCTTTTGACGGCTCGTGGCTTGGCGGGCTTTGCTCGCGTTTGCCGAGAATCGCGCGATAAATTTCTCCAGCTCCTCTTTTTCTTTTAGCTTTTTGTCGCGCTCTATCTCGTGCTGTTTGGCCACGAGCGTCGAGGCGATGTACCAGTCGTCGTAGTTGCCCGCAAACTGCCTGATTTTCTTAAAATCCACGTCTAGGATGTGCGTGCAAACCGCGTTTAAAAAGTGGCGGTCGTGGCTGATTAGCACCATCGTGCCTTCGTGGCGGTTTAGCTCGTTTTCCAGCCACTTTATACTCTCGATGTCAAGGTTGTTGGTCGGCTCGTCGAGGAAAAGAATGTCGGGCTTTGGAAATAGCACTTGAGCGAGCAGGACTTTAAATTTATCCGAGTTTTCGACCTCGCTCATCGGTTTTTCAAAGTCGCTAAAGCCAAGCGAGCTTAGGATTTTCTCGATCCTAACCTCGTACTCATAGCTAGGATCCTCCTCGGCGCTTATCATTTCAAGCTGCGCCAGGCGGTCGTTTACGGCGTCGGTAAACTCCTCGCTCATGTAGAGCTGTTCTTTTTCTTTTACTGCGTCGTAGAGGCGTTTGTTACCGTATAGTACGGCATCCTTGACGCTAAAGTTTTCAAACGCGAACTGATCTTGTCCTAGCACGCCTACTTTTAGCCCGTTTTCGATGACGATCTCGCCGCTGTTTGCTTCGATCTCGCCTGCAAGGATTTTTAGAAACGTCGATTTTCCCGCGCCGTTTGCGCCGATGAGTCCGTAACGGTTGCCACGAGTGAGTTTTAAATTTACGTCCTCAAATAGCAACTGTGCGTTAAATCTCATCAATAAATTTTTTACTTCAAGCATATTTTTCCTTAAATTTGACTTTTTAAATCGTAGATTTTGCCAAAAAGTCGTTTAAAATCAGTATAAACTTCGGCAAAAAGGCGTAGCGTGCTACTTGGGTAGGTTATAAAACGAGCTTAGATTTGATAAGTTTATCTTTTTATCGGTAAAACTGCGTCGTTTTAGCTTAAAGTCCAAATTTTCGCTAAAATCCCTCATAAAATCCGCGCATCCAAAGGCAAAAATCAAAATGCAAGTCGCAAAAGTCTGCGCCAAAAATATCCTCACGCGCTCCAAAATCGGCAGCGGCGGCTACGCGATCAATCCCTACGTAGGCTGCCCGCACGGCTGCATCTACTGCTACGCCGAGTTTATGCGCGGCGTCACCGGGCACGAGGAGGCGTGGGGCGAGTTTTTGGACGTGAAGGATTTTGATGCGGCGAGCTTGGTTAAATTTACGGCTTCGCACGGCGGCGAGTGCGTATTTATGAGCTCGGTCACGGACTGCTATAATCCGTACGAGGCGCAGTTTGGAGCTACGCGAAAAGTCCTTGAGGTGCTTGTGGGTTCGGATATAAACCTGCAAATTTTAACTAAATCAAACCTCGTGACGCGCGACATAGACCTGCTGCAAACCATGCCAAACGTCCGCGTAGGCGTGAGTTTGAGCGTGGTAGACGAAAACTTACGCCGTATGCTGGAGCCCCGCGCGAGCTCCATAACCGCAAGGATCGCAGCGATAAAAAAACTGCGCGCTGCGGGAGTGAAAACATATATCTTCGTCGCGCCGATTTTCCCGCAGATCACGCCCGTTTTTGATATCATATCTCGTTACGGTGACGCGGCGGATGAGATTTGGTTTGATAGGCTAAATCTCTATCCGAATTTTAGGGATAAAATTCTAGCCTTCATCGGGCGAAATTTCCCCATGCTTTTGCCGCTTTATAAGCAAATTTATCTATTTGGAGATAATGGCTATTTTGAGCGGTTAGCTGGCGAGATCAGGCTGGCGGCACGGGAGAAATTCGGAAGCGAGAGCGACGAGAGGGTTAGGATATTTTTTGAGCGGAGAAAATCCGGCGCAGATAAATTTGAAAGGTAAAAATGAACGTAATTTTTCGGCTTTGTATTGTGCTTTGCGTATTATACGTTGCGGTTTTGGCGCTGCTTTATTTTTTTCAGGAGCGGCTGATATTTTTCCCGAGTAAGCTTGAGCCAAACCATGAGTTTAGCTTTGATCAGCCGTTTGAGGAGATAAGACTGGACGCAAACGGCACGTGGATAAGCGGGCTAAAATTTTTAGCGCAGAGCAGGGACGGCGGGCAAATTTATAGCGACGCGAACGGTGAACGTAAGGCAAAAAACGGCGCGGCGATATTTTTTCACGGTAATGCGGGCAATCTGCAAGGCTGGGGCAAGTA
>CAUQPE010000036.1:0-16973 GCA_963519915.1 uncultured Campylobacter sp.
TTTATATGCAGATCACCCGCGGTGTCGCCGATAGGGATTTTAAATTTATAAAAGGCTTAAAGCCGACTTGTTTCGTATTTTGCTACGAAAAAGATATCGTCGCAAACCCTGACGCGGCGACCGGCATCGAGGTCGTTAGCGTCGAGGATATCCGCTGGAAGCGCCGCGATATCAAATCTATCTCGCTTTTAGCGCAGTGCTACGCCAAAGAACAAGCCGTAAAAGCCGGCGCATACGAGGGTTTCATGGTCGAAAATGGCTTTGTGACCGAGGCGACTAGCTCATCTGCGTTTATCATCAAAGATAACGTTCTTATAACAAAACCGCTCTCAAACGAGATTTTGCCTGGTATCCGCCGCAAGGTGATTTTAGGTTTTGCCGAGAAGGCGGGGCTCGAGATCAGGCAGCGACCGTTTACGATGCAGGATGTTTACGAAGCCGACGAGGTGTTTATCTCGGCTGCGACGCTACCGCTACTGCCAGTCGTCAAGGCCGACAGCAAGCCGATAAACGGCGGCAAAGTCGGCAAATACGTGCCAATGCTAAGACAAATGTATATAGATAAGATCAAAAAAGAGGCCGGGCTTTAGGACAATTCGGCGTTTTGGGTCGGCTTTATATTTGCGAGAGTCGGCTCAAATTCGGCTAAATTTGACGGTAAATTTGACGAACGTTTTAAATTTGCCGTCCGAAGCGTTAGTAAATTTAAGCTGAAATAACGCTTGCCGGACTATTAAATTTGGAACCAACGATGAAAAATAAACCAAAAATTTTAATCAGCGCCTGTTTGCTCGGCGAAAACTGCAAATATAACGGCGGCAATAACGCAGACGCGATTTGTGCAGGCGAGCTTGCCAAGCTTAGACAAATTTACGAGCTAATCGCCGTTTGTCCGGAGAGTATGGGCGGACTAGCGACCCCGCGCGAACCTGCCGAAATTTGCGCAAAGGGACGGGTGCTTACTAAATTTAGCGGTCGCGACGTGACGCGGGAGTTTCTTTCGGGTGCTCAAATTTGCGCAGATATCGCCCGTAAAAACGACTGCAAAATAGCGGTTTTAAAAGAGCGAAGCCCAAGCTGCGGAAGCGGCGAAGTTTACGACGGAAGCTTTACCGGGCGGATCGTTAGCGGCGACGGGATAACCGCAGCGGCGCTAAAAAAACTTGGCGTTCGGGTAGTTGGCGAGAGTGCGCTCGTGGAGCTAAATTTAGAAAAAGAGGCAGAAAATGGCCGAGTGGATAAGCCTTAAAGATATAGCGGACGGCGCGAAATTTTACGCCAGGGCAGCGATAAAGATAGTGCCGACAGTGCGCGGGCTGGATGAGGGAAATTTTATTCCCGAAAACGGGCTTGTTTATCTTGTCTCGGACAATGCTTCGGATAAGAGTTATTTTAACTGCGTCTGTCTAAGCGCAGGCGAAGAAGGCAACGTGATCTGCCGCCCCTGGCGAAAGGGTAACTATGTGCTTGGAAGCGAGATCAAGCGGATGTTTGAGAGCGAGCCGCAAGAGGCATTTGTAAGCGCGAGTGTTGCAGTAACAGTAATGTAAAGCGGCAAATTAAGTAGCTAGAATTAGGTTGCTAGAGGGTGGCGAAACATTGTTACAAATTTGTGCGTATCAAATTTCTAGCGCTACTTTGGAAAAATTACCGCTTGAAATTTAAAAAATCTCAAATTCGTCAAATTTGCTTAAACTAAAAAATCGGCGAGCGGGTTACCGTGCGGCCAACATTAAATTTAAAATTTACAAGCCGCCTATCGCCTCGATTAGAGCTCAAATTTTAACAGAGGGCAAAGCGGCGACATCCTGCCGCCAGCCAAAAAATAACGATAAATTGGGGCCAATTTGCCCAAATTTATCGTTAAAACCGCCGTCAAATTTATCTTAGATGCCCAAATTCCGGCCTATACTCGAAGTGCATCGTATCAAAGCTAATCCAGCGCCCGCCCCAGATGAAGCCGTGTTTTTCAAAAACGCGCACGATCTCTTCGGGGATTTGATTGCGGTAGCGGCCGTCCTTGCTCCAGCGCCAGTAGTCGCTCTTGTCGGTATTTATGTCGATCGCGATGCCGTAGGAGTGGGAGCTCTTGCGCTTTGTACCCTCGATCACGCGCCAGTTAAACGTACCTGATGGATTATCGAGAAATTTTAGCAGCTCAGGTTTTTGCGCCACTAGCGCGTCAAGCTCGTTTGAAACGGCTTGCAGAGCGGTTGCCGCGCCGTTTTTGGAGTTAAATTTAAACGTCTTGCCGCCGTGATTTTTTAGCCAAACGACGTCTGTTAAATTTGCCCTCACTTCCGCCTCGTTCGTACCGTAAATTTTATCCAAAAGCTCGTAGTTTCGGTATCTGCCAGCGTCATTGCTAGGTAGAGCCAGAGGCTTAAATAATGGATAAGGCTGCGCAAAAGTATCCTCGACGTCGGCAAGATTTAGCAAGCGGCCAGTATCTTTTATCTCGCCGTCGTCAAATTTGATCTTAGCGCCGTCCGCAAAAATCACCTCGTTGCCGACTATTTTCACGCCGTAAGCTTTTTCGATCGCCGATTGTTTCGCGCGCTGAGCCTCTTCGCCGCTAGCTATTTCAAAGGTATTCATGGAGTTTATTCGCGAGACTAGCAGGCGTCTTGGATCGATATCGGAGACGTTCGAGCCTATTTTTAGCGTTGTGATCGCTATACCGCCGATCATAGCCCTGCCGTTATCTTTCGTGCGGATACCCCAGACGTCATGTACGGCGAGCGGCTCATCTCCGCGTAGGCCGGCGTATAGCATGATGTGCCCGTTCATGTGAAATAGCGTTCTATACGGTACGGCTTGCGTTTTGATGACGCGTAGTTTTTCTTCTGCGCTTAGATTTGCCAGGCTCACGACCTTGCCGATTTGGCCTTGAGCCTTTGAGTTTCGCGGTAGCCACACGCCAAAGCTACCTAGGAAATCTTGCAAAAACAGCGAGCAGTCGCGCTTGCCGCCAAACCCGCCCCAGCCGTAGCTTTGCCCCAGTAGCGATGACGCCAGCGCCCTTACGTTTTCGTCGCTAAATTTAAGCGGAAAGCGGCTTGCGTTTTGTTTTGAGATCTCGTAGTTTTTTAGCCCGTTTTGAGTCTGGATTTTGCCGTAAAATTTAAACTGATCCTCGCTTTGAAACGGCAAAATCGCGCCTATACGCCCGTAAAATAAAAAGTTGCCGTTTTTGTCGTAGATAGGCTCTTCGTCTTTTATAACGCTTAAAAATTTAGAGTTTTTTAGCTCGCGCACGCCGTCCGCGCTTAAAATTTTGATTTCGGTCGATTTTACCCATGCCCATGTGGCGTCGCTACCTACGAACGCCCAGGCGCCGTCGGCCGAAAAGTGCGAAACGTAAAGCGGATAGCCGATAGAGACGAAAGATAGCTGAGCGTAGTCAAACGGCAGCCCTTCGCCTGCGCGCACGGGATTATAGAGTACGGCCTCGTCGGTCGGTATATTTCGCAGGCTAGTATTTGCCGTCGTTATCGCAGGTAGAGAGACTTTACCGAAGCTCTCTACGCTAGCGTTTTTACGCACCTTTTCAAACCACTCGTTTGGGATTTTGCGCATATTTGAGAAATAATACTGCCTTTTTGACGTGTTTTTATAGTAGTCTAGCGCCCAAAAAGCGTCTTTTGCGGTAGTTGAGGGCGCTCTTAGATCAAGCGAGTTAAAGCGTTTTTGTAGCAGTGTCTGGCCGCTACTTTGAGCCTCAAAAGGCAGTATCGGCAACGCATTTACATTTTGATCGACGTCAAATTTTAGATAGCTGATGTGGCCTAAATTTTCATCCGCGCTCTCCTCGGGCATATCGTATGCCGACGCTGTATTGGCGCCTTGACCCTCTAAATTTACCGCACTAGAGGCATCTTTTGACGATGCGCAACCGCCTAGCATTACTAACGCTACCGCCGTAGAAAGCATAAATTTATTAATTTTCAATCTTACTCCTTAAAAATAAGCTATAATTTTACAAAAAATTAGGGAAATTTGTGCTAAATCAGCTCTTAGAAATATTAAAAAAATCAAATGTTTTTCTCACCGGGTGCGGCGGCGTGGGCAAAAGCCACCTCACGCAAGCGGTCATCAAGCACTATAAAAGCGAGCTAAAAAACGTCGTGGTGCTGGGCAGCACCGGCATCGCAGCGGTAAACGTCGGCGGAGTGAGCGTACATAGTTTTTTTAAATTCGGCATTTGCTCAAACCTCGAGGAGCTGCGCGGCTACGACCGCAAACAGCGCGGAAAGCTCGGCGAACTAAAAAAGATGCTCGACGTCTGCGATCTCATCGTGATAGACGAGATCTCGATGATCAGTGCGGGGCTGATGGATATGATTTATTACCGCTTGATGAGCTCGCGATTCGTCGGGCGCGTGATGCTCGTGGGCGACTTTTACCAGCTACCGCCCGTACGAAAAAACGGCGATGACGGCAACTCGCTGTTTAAATTTCTTTATGCTTTTAATTCTAGCTCGTGGCATGAATTTGAGTTTAAAAATATTGAGCTAGTCGTATCAAAACGTACGAAGGATAAGAAATTTTACGATATCTTATCTATGCTTCGCGTCGGGCAGCTGAGCCCCGAGGTGTTTGCCTATATCGAAAATTTACGCGTGCCAAGCGTGCAGGTAGATGACGATACGAGCGTGCTTTTTGGGCGTAACTACGAAGCGGACGAGCTAAATAACAAGATGCTTTCTAAACTGCCCGCGCAGCTTGAAAGAGCCGAGGCGCTAGTGGAAATTTACGATGAAAATTTAAACGAAAACGCGCTGGATCGCTGGATCGCAAACCTATACGCGCCTGAAATTTTAAACATAAAAATCGGCGCGAAAGTTATATTTACCGTAAATAAATGGGGCGAGTACTATAACGGCGAGCGCGGACAGATAATGCAAATTTTAAAAGAAGGCGGCGAGATAAAAAGCATCATCGTGCAAAAAGCTGACGGCGAGATCGTCGAGGTAGAGCGAGCGAGATTTGATATGAGCGAGTTCGTGATGGCAGGCGAGCATCTTGAGGAGCGCGCGAGGGCGTCTTTGACGCAGTTTCCGCTAAAGCTAGCCTACGCGATCACGATCCACAAATCCCAAGGCATGAGCATCGAAAATTTAGTCTGCGACCTAAATCATATCTTTGCCAACGGACAGCTCTACGTCGCGCTATCGCGGGCGATAGATCCTAAAAAGCTGAGGATATTTTACGGCAAAAGTCGGCCGTTTAGAGAGTATTTGCAAAGCGTCGTTAAAATAGACGAAGAGGTCGAGAAATTCTATCTTGAAAACAAATTTGAAAACATTAAGGAAGACATATGAAAAAGATTTTTGCGCTGGCTTTTGCCGCGGTTATGGCCTTTGCCGAGACGTTAAATATCGATAATTTTGAAACCGATCTATACTCCAGAGACGCTAAAAGCTCGATCAAAAAAGTAAGCGTGAGCCTGCGTCTAGAGGGGCGCGACGTCGCGGATAACGAAGCATACGTGCTTGACGCGCTAAACGTCGTTATAGGCAGCTTTTATGTCGAGGATCTGCTAACCTCGCTCGGTAAGGAAAAATTTAAAGACACGCTTGTTAAATACACCGCCAAAAAGCACTCCATAGATATCGACGAGGTGCTCATCATCTCGCTAAAGACCGTGCGCGAACCAAATATCGAAGAGCTGCTTGAAGCGCTAAAAAACGTCAAAACTACGGGCTCAAAAAGATCGCAAAAAGAGCAAGTCGAGGATATACTTAGAGGAAATAAAAATCAGCTAAAACCGATGGATTTAAATCAGATAGATGATTTTGGCAAGGATTTTGGCGAGCAGTAAATTTGGGATTAAATTTATAAATTTTACTCGCCGAGACCCGCACTTTTAAGGTGCTAAATTTTGTTTGGTCAAATTTGGATTTTAGTCTTTATTGTTAAGGGGGAAGGGGCTTGAATTACGAAGTCGCTCCCTTCCCCCTTAAAAATCCCCCAACCCCTACGACGTGAGATGTGGCGACATAGCTTTGCTGGCGCAAAGCGTCGCTAGTTTTATAAATTTTAGGGGAGACAAATTTCATATTTTCAAGATACTGGTCTCGGTGGGTAAAATTTAAAACCAGATTTTTACAAAATTTGACCTCAAATTTGAACGAAAGGCGATAAGGTGCCGTATTTTTTCTTTAGACGAGGCGGATTTAAATTTTGCGATGGGAGCTACTTTGTCGGTAGTGACCGAGTAAAATTTAAATCCAACGAAGTATGAAGGAAAAAGACAAGCCGCTTTTCACTAAAAATTTATTGGTTTATGACGTCATAATACGACGGTATCACCGGCGTCAGCAAATCATCGCTTATCTTAAAATCCTTCTTAGTATTGCTCAGCGTGATTTTGATCTTGTTGCCGAGCTTATCCTCGTAGTCGATCCTTGTGGGGATGTAGTTTTTGACGGTGATTAGGTACTCTACGCCGTCGTATTTGGCCTTATAAAGCGTATCGGTGATCTTAACTGCGTTTCTAACGACGTCGATCAAATTCGGCGCCTTTTCAAATTTAGAGACGATAGCTTGCTCGAGCGCATCCTCGATCACGACGACGCGGTTTTTATCAAAGTAGATTTTTTTAGGCGTCGGGCGCTCGTAGATCCAGTAGGCGCGGTTGTTGCTTTTTGCGTAAAATTTACCGTAGTAATCGACCGTTTCGCTCTCGCTCGTGATGGTTTGCACGAAGTCGCTTTGAAGCGTGACGAAATTTAATGTAGCCGCAAAAGCCGAGGCGCAAAATAGTAAAAATGCTAAAATTTTCTTCATATATTTTCCTTTACCGGGCAAAATTCTAGCTAAGTTTAAATAATAAAATGTTAAAATCCGAACTTTAATAAAATTTAAAGGCTAGAAATGATAACGGCGTTTATGCAAAAGATATTCGGAACGAAAAACGACAGAGAAGTAAAAAAATATTTTAAACGAGTCGCCTATATAAACTCGCTTGAAAGCAAATATCAAGCGATGAGCGACGATGAGCTGAAAGCTAAATTTAACGAATTTAAAGCGCAGGTACAAAACGGCGAAAAGAGCCAGGACGATCTGCTAGACGATGTGTTTGCCATCGTGCGCGAGGTCGGTAAAAGGACGCTAAATATGCGCCATTTCGACGTTCAGCTAATCGGCGGCATGGTGCTAAACGACGGTAAGATCGCCGAGATGAAAACTGGCGAAGGCAAAACTCTCGTAGCAAGCCTGCCCGTCGTGCTAAACGCGATGAGCGGTAAGGGCGTGCATGTCGTGACAGTAAACGACTACCTCGCCAAACGCGACGCGACGCAAATGGGCGAAATTTATAAATTTCTAGGCCTTAGCGTCGGCGTGATACTAGGGGGCGAATACGACGACGCAGCGCGCAAAGCCGCATACGACAGCGATATCACGTACGGTACGAATAACGAATTTGGCTTTGACTACCTGCGCGATAATATGAAAATGGATTTCAAGGATAAGGTGCAAAGAGAGCATAACTTCGTCATCGTGGATGAGGTCGATAGTATCCTTATCGACGAGGCTAGAACGCCGCTCATCATCTCAGGCCCCACAAACCGCACGCTAGACGGCTACATCAAAGCAAACGAAGTCGCGCGCCAGATGAAGCGCGGCGAACCGCCTGCGACTCCGCAAGAAAAGGCCACCGGCGACTTCACCGTCGATGAGAAAAACCGCACGATAGCGATCACCGAAGAAGGCATTTCTAAGGCCGAAAAACTCTTTGGCGTGGCAAATCTCTACGACATGGAAAACGCGATTTTGAGCCACCACCTAGACCAAGCTCTAAAGGCGCACAACCTCTTTGAAAAAGACGTTCACTACGTCGTTCGCGACGGGCAAGTCGTCATCGTTGACGAATTTACGGGGCGTCTTAGCGAAGGACGTAGATTTAGCGAGGGCTTGCACCAAGCGCTCGAGGCCAAAGAGGGCGTAAAAATCCAAGAAGAGAGCCAAACGCTAGCAGATATTACATTTCAAAACTACTTTAGGCTTTATAAAAAACTATCGGGCATGACAGGTACGGCGCAGACGGAGGCGACAGAGTTTTCACAAATTTACAAGCTTGACGTCGTATCGATCCCGACAAACGTGCCGGTTATCAGAAAAGATAACAACGATCTCATCTACAAAACCGAAAACGAGAAATTTAAAGCCGTGATCGACGAGATCAAAAAAGCTCACGACCGCGGTCAGCCCGTACTCGTGGGTACCGCCTCGATCGAAAAGAGCGAAAAGCTACACAACCTGCTCGTGAAAGAAAAGATCCCTCACTCCGTGCTAAACGCTAAAAATCACGAAAAAGAGGCCGAGATCATCGCTCAAGCCGGCGCTCGCGGAGCGGTTACGATCGCTACGAACATGGCCGGACGCGGCGTAGATATCCGCATCGACGATGAAGTGCGGGTTCTGGGCGGCCTATATATCATCGGCACCGAAAGGCACGAAAGCCGCCGTATCGACAACCAGCTGCGAGGCCGCTCTGGACGTCAGGGCGATCCGGGAGTGAGCCGATTTTATCTAAGCCTTGAGGATAATCTGCTTAGAATATTTGGCAGCGACCGCATCAAGGCGATAATGACGCGCCTTGGTATCGAAGAGGGCGAAAGTATCGACTCGAAAATGGTCACCAGAGCCGTCGAAAACGCGCAAAAAAAAGTCGAGAGTTTGCACTTTGAATCAAGAAAACATATCCTTGAATACGACGACGTCGCAAACGAGCAGCGAAAAACCGTGTATAAATTTAGAAACGAGCTACTTGATCCGAATTTCGAAGTTGGCGAAAAGATTAAACAAAATCGCGCCGAATTCGTCGAGCACCTACTAGCTCAGGCTGAAATTTACGCGGGCGAGCCAAAGAGCGAGTATAACCTCGAAAAACTAAGCTCCGTGATAATCTCAAACGGCGCGTTCATGCAGCCTGAAGAGCTAAAAGATCTCGACTACGCCGAGCTTGCCGAAAAGATAACAGCTAAATTTGAGTCCGACTACGAGGAAAAAATGGGCGTCATAGGCGAAGATCAGCGCAAATACCTAGAAAAGGTGCTTTGCCTGCAGGTGTTAGATACCGCGTGGCGCGAGCATCTATACCAGATGGACATCCTAAAAACCGGCATCGGACTGCGCGGCTACAACCAAAAAGATCCGCTCACCGAGTATAAAAAAGAGAGCTTTAATCTCTTTATGGAGCTCGTTAGCCGCATTAAATTTGAAAGCATCAAGCTGCTAACGGCCGTACGCCTAAGCTTCTCCGAGCCTACCGAGTCTGCGCCGCAAGAAGCGCAAGATACCGAGACTGCTAGCGCGCCCGAGAGCGAAGAAAAGCCCGGCAAAAAAGTATCCAGAAACGACCCGTGCCCGTGCGGAAGCGGTAAAAAATACAAAGACTGCCACGGCAAGAGCGGCCCTAAAAAAGGAGCTTTTGCGGAGGATTGGGATAAAATTTAGCTTTGGGGTTTCGGCGGCGGCTTAATAAATTTAGCATTTAAGTTAGCCGCCGTTTTTATAGCGGCGCGAAGTCGTAAATTTAACGCCTAGCTTTTGCAAGCGGTTTAAAAATTTGGCGTCAAATTTGCGCAGATAGACGATTTAAATTTTAAACTCGCCTCAGCGCAAATTTAAATAAGATGGAGTGACGCAAAAGTAGCGAGCAAACCAAAGCCCAAATTTAAACAACGGAAAATCAAATGAGCCTAACCAAATATCTACTTTTTAAATATCTACGGTTTGATAAAACCCAGCCATTTATCATGCTTTCGGCGCTGCTAGCGTTTCTAGGTGTGGGCGTCGGGCTCATGGTGCTCATCGTTGCGATGGCGATCATGAACGGCTTTGACAAGGAATTTGAGCGCAAACTTTTTACCATGAACTACCCGATCACGATCCTCTCCGCCATACGCGGCAACATCGACGAGAGCGACGTTAGCGAACTAAAACAAAAGTTTCCGAATCTCAAATTTAGCCCGTACATCATGAGTCAAGTTATCATAAAGGGGGCAAACAGCTTCGAGGGCGGACTGCTTTTTGGCGTAAATTCAGCCGACGAAAAGCAGATAAACTCGGTCGTGGCAGCCGGTCTTGGTGACCGCGAGCTAGACGGATACGGCCTGCTCGTAGGACAGGGCGTCAAAAACGAGATGATGATAAACGAAAACGACAAACTCACGCTCATTTTTACCAAAAACGATCCGAGCGGCTTCGCGCTAACGCCTAAAATGAAGCGCTTTGACGTCGTGAGCTCGTTTAGCTCGGGGCTCGTGGCCTACGACAAAAGCTACCTCTACACGAGCGTCGAGGCGCTGCGTAAGATACTCGAGTATGACGAGGGTAAATTTGACGGCATACACGTGTTTTCAGACGATCCGTTCGCCGACATCGAAAAGATCTCGCGCGAGCTACGTCTAGGGCAAAAAGCAATCGGCTGGTGGCAGCAAAACGGCAACTTTTTCTCCGCTTTGGCGCTCGAAAAGCGCGCGCTTTTCATCGTTTTGATGCTCATCATTCTGGTCGCCTCGCTAAATATCGTAAGCTCGCTGCTCATGACCGTCATGAACCGCCGCCAGGAGATCGCGTTGCTGCTCTCTCTGGGTGCTAGCAAAGCCGAGATCAAAAAGAGCTTTTTCTCGCTGGGAGCCACGATAGGCGGAGGCGGGATAGTGTTTGGACTCGTGCTAGGTCTCTTTGGCGTGTGGCTGCTCGGTAGCTTTGATATCGTAAATTTGCCAGCCGACGTTTATGGTAGCGCGAAGCTTCCTATGGAGTTATCTTTGCTCGATCTTGTTATGATTTTGGTCGGAGCGGTCGTTATCGTGGCGTTTTCGTCGTTTTACCCTGCTAAAAAAGCCGCACAGATAAACGTACTCGAGACGCTTAGGAATGAATAAATTCGGCATTTTAGCCGAAATGCTTTTGGGTTAAATTTGAGCGAATAAAAATTTGCTGTTTTGACCGCGTTGGCTCGTCTATTTTTTGAATTATATAAAAAGCGGCGAAATTTTATTTATATAAAAATACGCCGCTTTAAATTGTTTTCGTTCGAGTTTTTATTCTCGTGCGTGTAAATTTTTTAAATTTAAGCCGCCGTCGGCGTCAAATTTATCCTCCAAACTAGAAATTGTACATCGTGCAAAGTATCCGCAACTAAGTAGTAGCCGTAAGTTTGCCTATGTTTTTTATACTGCAACGGTTGCTAAATTTACTTACGGCATTTAGAAAAGCTATGTTTAAGGTTGGTACTTATGCTAAATTTACGCCATATTCGACTGCCGTTTTTAAATGAATTGTATCAATTTGCAAGCAAAAATTTGAGACCCTTTAAGATATAATGCTCAAAATTTAATCCAAATTTGGGGATAAAAATGACGATTTTCGAGTACGCCCGCCGCATTGACGAGGCTGCGGGGCTGGATCTTGATTTAGATTGCAAAGAGATCGATCTGCAGGATAAGCTTTACGGGCTTTTTCAGTGCTTTATGCCTGATGGCGTCGGCGTAGAAGCGGTGTTTGCGCCGCTGCAAAACGGCACCGAGCTGCAAGCACGCATAATGCCGATTTATGCAGGCACGGCGCAGCAGACGCGGGAGGCGTTTGGTTGGGGCGTGGCTCCCGGATATTTTTGCCCGCCACAGGATCTGAAATTTGATGACGAAGGACTTAAGAGCCTAGCTTTAGCGCACGTTCGAAATTTAAAAATTTTTGCCGAGTTTCTAGGCAAGAACGAGCTTTTAAAAATGCTTGAGCAGATAAAATCCGCTCGAGTGCAGGAAAATTTTGATTTTAGGGGGCATGAAGACGAACTTGCAGACGTCGTATATGGGGCGAGTGGATGATAGATTCGCCGAAATTCGATATGAAGCTATGGGTGCTCGGCGAAGCGTACTATTCGATCGACTGCGACTACCTGCTATCGGCGTATTTACAGTATCTAAACTACGCGCAAAGGTCGCAGGAGGACTTTTTAAAGCCCTATTTTGAGCTGTATCTAGCGAGACGGCAGATCGCGTTTGAGCACGGCGAGGTTGTCGTTTTTGCGCATTAAATTTACGCTTCTAAAGGAACTAAATGCAAACGGACGCTTTTGGCTGGCTAAAATTTGAGCTCTACGAGTATCTAAAACTATACGATGCGGGCTTAAAAAAGTGAGCAAATCAGCGTCTAAAGAGCACTGTTAGTAAATTTAAAAGCGAGTTTAGCCAGACGCAGCGGGACTGCGCGCTGGATGAGCTCTGCCGCGAAATTTTAGACGAAAATAAAAGCGAGCTAAAAAATCTAAAAAACCGCGGCAACGGCGAGCTGCCTTTTGAGCTCGGCGAGCTAGTCGGCGAGTATCTAAAAGGGCTCTGCGACGCAGGCGAGATGCCGCATATGCGCTGGGCGTACCAGATCTGCACGCGCGGCTTGCGGGAGCTTGATAGGAATGAGCTTTTGCGCCGTGCATACCGCCATGAGCATTGCGACGCACGAACTGTGGAGCTATACTTTTGCATGCTATTAGACGCGCTAGACTGGAGTGCGCACCACTTTCCAGATGGCTGCCTGATCGAGCGTGCATACTACGAGCAGCTAACCCGCGAAGCTCGCGACGCAAGAGAAAAACACGAGATAAGCACGCGGCTAAATTTAGAGTTTGAATACTTCGTAAAGCTTTACGAGTGCTATTTTGAGTTTAAATCTCGCGGCGGCGAGGTTGATTTTCACGCGCTGTGCAAAGAGGCGGGGCTAAATTTCGCGCCCGTAAAGTCTTTTTATTATGAGTAGCGAGGAGCTGCTGAATTTAACCATATGCAAATTTAAAACAAACGGGCGGCAAAATATACAATTCAAATTCGGCGTTTAGTTTGTCGCAACGATACGCCGAATTTTAAAATTTAAGCAAAAACGGCTCGCTTTAAATTTCAGCTCAAATTTACCCCGCACTCCGCAAATTTAGCAAAATGCACAAATTTACGTCTACGCCGCTATATTTTGCAGATTTTCAAAGCTAAATACGTTTAGCCCGTTTTTGTATTCGTAGCTTAGAGTTAGCTTATGAGCTTTGATTATATTTTCGACGATGTAGAGCCCCAGACCAAAGCTCTTTTGCGCGCTTTCGCCCTTGGTAAAAGGCTCGACGTAGTGGCGCAGCTCCCTTGACAGCCGCTCGCCTTCGTTGATAAATTTGATCGACTCGCGCGTGATAGTTATATTTACGTGCTTGTTTGGAGAGTATTTTAGAGCGTTATCTATCATGTTTTTTGCGGCGATAGCTAGCAACTTAAAGTCCGCATTTAGGTTCACGTCCTCTAGCTTGCTAATGGTGACCTGTCCAGGATCAACCATCGCGATATCCAGAGCCTCGTCGATGACGTCGTCGATACGGCAAATTTTAGTGTTATTTAGCGCGATGCTTGAGGTGACCTGCTCGACGGCGGCAAATTCGTTTATGAGATTTTCAAGCTTTATGAACACGGACACTAGCCGCTCCTGGTTTTTGCTTTTTTCGATCATTTCGGCGGCGAGGCGGCCTTTGGTGATCGGGGTTTTTAGCTCGTGCATTATGTTTCTTAAAAACAGCTTGCGTGACGCGTTTAAATTTTTGATCTGGGATACCGCGTCGTAAAAAGCCTCCGCAACCTCGGAAATCTCGTCGTTACCGCTGCTGACGTTTTGCACCTCGTCGATCTCGCCAGCGGCAAATTTAGCTATCTGGCGCTTTAGCTTTCTTAGCGGTTTTAGCTTCCTGATAACAAAAACGTAAGCGGCCAAAAGTATGATCGCGACTAACGAAAAGATGATCTTGATAATGTCGTAGCGGTATGGCTGGTAGTCATTATCCTTTAAAAGCAGGACTTTATCCACGTGCTGGACCTTTAGATAGTGGTGATTTTGATAGATCATGATAGCACTGGAGCCGATATCTGCGGATATCTCCTCAAGCACGGTTGCGTTTGCCAGGATCTCCTCTTTTTGCCGCTCATTCGTGATCTCCGGCATCTTAAAGTCGCCCGTTTGGCGCTCGTACTCTTTTTCGTTTATGATACCGCTCATCAAAAAGAGCTGATTTCTAGCGATCGTGGAGTACTTGGCGTTTAGCTCTCGTGCATAGTTTTGTTTGTCGTAGTCCATCAGCCACAAAAACGCGAGAAATATACTTGTTAGCGCCAAAGCAAAGATAAAAGTGATAGTGTAAAAAACCGATGAGCGTTTCATTTGCGGGCTTTAAAATTTACTGCATTAGCTTGTAGCCGATGCCGCGGATAGCGTGGATGTATTTTGGCTCTTTTGGGTCGTCGCCTAGCTTGCCTCTGATGCGGCCGATGATGACGTCGATGCTCTTGTTCGTCGAGTCCTCGCTGATGCTTGCGCAGTTGTAGATAAACTCCTCGCGAGTGATGGCGCCGCCTTCTTTTTGTAGCATGTATTTTAGGATGTCGTACTCTGCTGCGGTCAAATTTAACGGCTCGCCTTTTAGCGTGATGACGTGCTTAAAATCATCTACCGCGATATCTTTCTCTCGCGCAGGCTCCTTTGTGCCGCTTAAATTTGTACCCGCTACAGTGCTTTGGCGGCGCAGATGGCTTTTGATACGAGCTAGCAGCTCCTGCGGGTCGTAGGGCTTTGGTAGATAATCGTCCGCGCCGTTATCTAGGGCGTTTACCTTGTCGGTGATATCGTGGCGCGCGCTTGAGATGATGATGGGTACGTCGTGGCGCTTGCGAATCTCTTTGCATACTTCTAGGCCGTCAAGTCCCGGCAGCGTGAGATCTAAGATCACGAGGTCAAATTTTTCTACGTTTAGCGTCGAAAGCCCGATATACGGCTCCTCCGCCGTCGTTACGTCCATATCGCTTTTTGCTAAAAACTCGGTCAAAATTTCCGCCAGCTCTAAATCGTCTTCTATCATCAGAATTTTTATCATTTTATGTCCTTTGGGGGATTATAGCGAGTTTTGACTAAATTTTTAATGGCGGCCGCGGCTCGTCTTTTTTGCTGTGCTACGTTTGTAACCTTTAGGCGAACGCTTTTTTAAGCTTGGCTAAATTTGAAACTAGAAATTTAATCGGTTCAAATTTAAAAAGGATAGAGCATCAAATTTGACGGTTCAAATTTAAGATGAAATTTAGAAAATTTAATAAAGAAAAGGCGCAGTTTCCCGCGCCTAAAGGTAGAAATTATTTTATAACAAGACCTTGGAAAAGTCCGCCGCGATTAACCCAAACGAGTGTCTTTTTGCCTTTTGCGCTTGCTAAGGCTTTGTTAAAGTCATCCATATTTTTGATATTTTCTTCAGCGATTTGGATGATGATGTCGCCTTTTTCAAAGCCGATTTTTTCGGCATTTGAGCCGGCCTTTACGTCGGTTACTAGGATGCCTGCAGCGTCAGGGGCTAGGCGGTATTTATATCTTGCGTTGTCGTCGATCGCCGTGACGCTAAGGCCCTCGATCGCCGTACCGTTTTTTGCAGTAGGGGCGTTTGATTTTGCATTAGCGTTAGCTAGTTTTATCTTGGCGGTTTCGATTTTGCCTGAGCGCTCGTAGGTTAGCGTGATCTCTTTGTTTGGAGCTAGCGAGCCGATGAGATTTTTTAGGTCGTTGGCGTTTTTGATCTCTTTATCGTCGATTTTGATAACGAGGTCGCCTCGTTTTAGTCCTGCGGCATCGGCAGGAAGGCCGCTTTCTACGCTGCTAATGAGCGCACCTTCTTTGTTTTTGTAGATCTCTTTTTGCTCTTCGTTGAGATTTGCTATCATCACGCCGATATATCCGCGCTCTATCTTGCCGTCTTCGATGAGCTTTTTGGCGATATCTTTAGTCATATTTGACGGGATGGCAAAGCCGATGCCGTTGTTTCCGCCGCTGCGGCTAAGTATGGCTGAGTTTATGCCGACTAGATAGCCGCGGCTATCGACTAGCGCACCGCCTGAGTTGCCCGGGTTTATCGAGGCGTCGGTTTGGATGAAATTTTCATATTGATTAAGACCTATATTGTCTTTATTTAGACCTGAAACTATGCCCTGAGTGATGCTGCCGCCCACGCCGAAAGGATTTCCGATGGCAAATACTATATCGCCTTCCATTAACTTAGCCGAGTCGGCAAATGGTATGGCTTTTAGCTCTTTTGCGTCTATTTTGATGATGGCTAAGTCGGTTTTAGGGTCGGTGCCGACGATTTTGGCTTTATACTCTTTGTCGCTATCTAGCAGCGTGACGACGATCTCGTCGCTATCTTCTACGACGTGGTTGTTTGTCACGATGTAGCCGTCGCTAGATATGACGACGCCTGATCCCAGCGAGCTGCTTTTTTGTTTTTCTTGAGGGATATTAAACTGAAATCCGAAAAAGTCCTTGAAAAACGGATCGATAAACATATCGTTCATATCTGCTACGTTGCTGCTGACGGTTTTTGTGGTGGAGATATTTACGACTGATTTTTTAGCGTCGGCGATAGAACTGTTGTAGGACAGTACGACGTTTTTGTTAAATTCCGGATTTACTCTAGTGAAATCCTCTGCTGGTTCGTTAAAGTTTATGCTTGCGGCAAAGATCGCGCAAGAAGTAGCCAAAGATAATATCATTATCTTTTTCATTGCTTTTCCTTTTGATAAAATTTTTTCAAAGCGCGATTATAAGGCGTTAAGCTCAACGTAAAGTTAATTATTCTTTAAGTCGTTTAAAATCGTTTCGTTTACTATACTTGATTGACATACGCTAAACTTTTATGCTATAATCGCTGTAAAATTAATTGACTATAAGGACATAACATGAGCAATAGTCTTTACGAAACGTTAGGGGTGTCCGAAAAGGCCACCGGCGACGAGATCAAAAAGGCCTATCGCAGGCTGGCTCGAAAGTATCATCCCGATATCAACAAAGACCCAGGCGCGGAGGATAAATTTAAAGAAATAAACGCCGCGTATGAAATTTTAAGCGACGAGAAAAAGCGCGCGCAGTACGACAGGCACGGCGACGCGATGTTT
>CAUQPE010000037.1:0-16808 GCA_963519915.1 uncultured Campylobacter sp.
GCGATTAGCTCCGGCGGTAGCTCGTAATCGTAGGCGTCAAGCGAGTTTGGATTTAAAATTTGACTCATTTGGCTAGCCTACTTGATTTCATTATTATTCGTCCTCTTTTTCTTCGTCGGTTTCCTGCTCCGGTTCTTCGTTTTTAGCTGGATTTACCCGGGCGGCTATAAAGATAGAAAGCCCGTAAAGACCGATGAGAGGCACCGCCATCAAAAACTGGCTGAGGATATCGGGCGGCGTCATAACCGCGGCAAATATAAAAATAACGACGATAGCGTAGCGGAATGAGTTTTTTAGCATCTTATCATCGACTAGGCCGAGTTTGGCGAGGAAAAAGGTGATAACCGGAAGCTCAAACGCGATACCGAATGCAATGACTAATTTTGTAAAAAAGCCAACGTAGCCGCCGATGTTTAACATCGCGGAAAATAGCTGCTGGCCGAAATTTATAAGGAAAGCAAATCCGATAGGAACGACGACGTAGTAGCAAAACGCCGCGCCTACTAGAAACATAAAAGTCGCCGAAATAACAAACGGGATGACGTATTTTTTCTCGTTTTCGTAAAGTCCCGGCGCTACAAACAGCCAAAACTGCCAAAAAATAATCGGCAGTGAAAACAAAAAACCGGTGAAAAATGCCACTTTCATCGCTACGAAAAATGGCTCTTGCACCTCGAGAAAGACCATTTTTTGGTTATCGGGCAGAGTGTTTTGCAGCGGCGCGATGATAAAGTCTAAAATTTGATTCCAAAAGCTAAAGCACACTACAAACATCACGATCACGGTTATGACGCTGATGAAAAGCCTTTTTCTAAGTTCTACTAAATGCGGTTTTAGCTCTTCAAACATTACGCCTCTTTTTTCTCGTTATCGCCTAGAACGGCGTTTTTGACGGCTTCGCCTGGGTTTTTGACCGCTTCGACGCTCTTTTTCACGTCGTTTATGCCGTCCGTGATGCCGCTAGTGACGTCGTTTACGCCCTTTTTGAGCTCGTCAAGCTCCTCAAAGGTAAGCTTTTTTCGTACCGTTTCAGTGGTTTTTGCGATGCTTTCTTTGTATTTTTTCGCGTCCTCTTTGAGTTCTTGGATTTTTATCTCTTGATCGAAGCTGCTTTTTGCGTCATTGACCGTTTTTTTGACGGTTTTAAAAAATTTCGCTATCTCTACCATCGCGCCAGGAAGCTTATCGGGCCCCAAAAATAATACCGCGATGACGGCTATGACGATGATCTCGGGTAAGCTCATGCCAAACATTTTTTTATCCTAAATTTTATTTTAAAGCTCTCATTTTATCGTTTTTTATCTCAAATTTGCATAAATCAGCCCGCGATAAATAAAGAAATTTCGTCCGCGGTGAGAAAATTTTTGGCGTAATATCGCCCGTTTTTAAATTTTAATTTTCCGCTCTTTTTTAGCAGCAGCGCTCTTTGCTCTTGCTCGGCGTTTAGGCTGTTTTGCCAGATACCGACGATGCTTCTGGCTCCCAAAAATATCCGCTCCAAATTTAGCTCGTCCGCGCTTAAATTTTCGATTTTTTTAGCGTGCGGATTTTTTACGTAGGCGTTTAAATTTGAAGCGTTATAAAAGCGGCGATCGCGCCAAAATCCGACTGCGTAAGCACCGATGGCAAGGTAGTTTTTGCCCTGCCAGTAGCCCAGGTTATGCCTGCAAATTTGACCGAAATTTGAGATTTCGTACTGTTTTAGCCCGGCCTCCTCAATGCGATCTATCATAAATTTCGCCAGCCTCGGGCTATCTTTTGCGTAGTTTATTTTGCCGGCAAAGGGGGTATTTTCTTCAAGCGTTAGCGAATACGCCGAAACGTGCGAAACGCCTAAATTTCGGATATTTTGCGCCTCTTGCTGGAGGCGTTTTTTAGTGTCTAGCTTCGTGCCGTAGATGAGATCTACGTTGATATTTTCTAGCCCTGCCGTTTTGGCGTTTGCAACAGCCTCGTAGATCTGCCTCGCGTCGTGGATGCGCCCGAGAAATTTAAGTTTATCTTCAAAAAAGCTCTGAGCGCCGAAGCTTACGCGATTTACGCCGTATGATTTCATCTGCGAGAGCCAATTCAGGCTTGCCGAGTTCGGATTTGCCTCCGTCGTGATCTCGGCGTCCTTTGCTAGATATGGCGCGACAGTCTCAAACAGCCGCTCGTAGCAGTCCGCGTCCACGGCGCTAGGCGTCCCTCCGCCGATGAAAACCGTCTCAATCTCGCCGTTTTTTACGTCAAATTTTAAAATCTGCTCCCTAAAATCCGCAATCATCGCGTCAAAATACGCGCTCGTTAAATTTCGTTTTCCAACGACCGAGCCAAAGGCGCAGTATGGGCATTTGCTCTCGCAAAAAGGGATATGGACGTAAAGAAGCATTTTGACCTTTGTTTTTGTTGTATTTTAGCAGATTTTACGGATTTATCGCGCGACGTTTGATATTTTGGCTTTTGCGCCGTCTGCGTGTAGATTTGCGGTAAATTTAGGCCGGATTTAGCTGCAAAACCGACCCTGATAAGATATTTGACGCTTTTAAATTTTAAAATTTACCGCCGTTTTTGCCGCCCGTTAAATTTAAAAAGTCGCGCCGATACGTTTAAATTTGATTTTAATTTAACGCCCGCAAAGCCCCGCAAGATCGTTAAATTTGCGTATAAAATTTCTTTTGTTTTAAAATTTGCGTCGGCAAAACGCCGAATTTTTCTCTAAAAATCTTTGCAAAGTGCGGAGCGCTGGCGTATCCGACGATTTTTGCGGCTTCGCTCACGCAGACGTCTCCGCGCTCTAAAAGTTTTTTTGCCGCGTTTAGTCGCTCGCTTGCTAGCAGCCCGTAGATCGTATCGCCAAAGTAGCTTTTAAAGCCCGTTTTTAGCTTAAATTCATTCGTCGCGCACGCTCTGGCTAGTTCTTTTATACTAGGCGGATTTTGGACGTCGCTTAGTAAAATTTGCCTTGCTTTATTTAAAATTTTTACGTATTCGTCGCTAAAATTGCGCTTTTTTTCATCAGCTTCGGGCGTTTTAGGCGCGCCTAAACTTTTGTAGATTAGCTCTAAAATTTTAGCTTCCATAAAGATTTCGCGCATCTTGCCCTCAAACTCGCTCGCAGTTAAAAGCTCCCGTAAAATCAGGCTTTGGGCTAAATTTATCTTAGCCGTTTGGATGCAGATTTCGTTTTCTTCGCCTAGATTTTTAAATGTCGCTAGCTCGCCGGCCAGCTCGTTTTTTAGCACGATGCATCGCCCGGCGTAGCTGCTACTTTGATACTCGCAAACGCCCTCAAACCCGCTATCCACGCGCCCCATCCAAAACTCTCCAGCCTTTAGACAAAAAGTTTTTTTACCTGCCTTAAGCCCGGCGTCCGCTCTTGCGTCGTTAAAGAGCAAAAAGCAGTAGCCAGCGCTCCTTTCAAGCCGTCTTTTTACGCTTTTGTTGCAGATTATTTCGCTCCTGCAGTAGCTTGCGCCACTTGTGCCTTTAAAAAACTCGACTTTACATTTTCTATCTTGCTCTTGCCACGCGCTTTGTCCGTAGCGCACCGAATTTTGCGCGATTTCTTGTTCGTTTGCTCGTAAAATATCTTTAAATTCGACCTTCATTTGCTTTTATCCTTTTAGCGTTGATAAAAATCCCTCTACCGTTTGCCTAAGTATTGATAATAATTATCTGATTATAGTAAAATAGGATTTAAATTTAAATAAGGAGTCTAAAGGTGAAAAGTATGCCTAAAATTTCTATGCTAGCTTGCCTAGCACTATCTTGCGCGCAGGCGGCCGATGAAGTAAAACTAAACGAAGTTACCGTAACTAGCGCGACGGGTTTTGAACAAAATATCAAGGACGCGCCCGCCTCCGTTTCGGTAATCTCGCAAAAAGAGATAGTCAGGCGCAACCATCAAGATATAGAAAGCGTCGTAAAAGACGCTCCGGGCGTTTTTGGCGCGACGCTGGGAGCTGCTAGCAGACGCGGTATCACGATGAGAGGCCTTGGTCAAAAATACACTAAAATTTTAATAGACGGCCGTCCTGCAACTAGCGATAGCGCGTATAGAGGGCTTCGCGCGGTCGGTAGCGCTCAAAATTTCCTCCCGCCCGCAAACACGATCGAGCGTATCGAAATCGTGCGAGGGCCGATGAGTTCGCTATACGGCTCAGATGCGATGGGAGGCGTGATAAATATCATCACTAAGGGCTTTTCAAACGAATTTAGCGGAAACGTAAACGGCTACTACACGCTTGCGGGCAAAAGCGGGATAAATGACGACTACCAAACCGGCTTTTACGCAAACGGCGCAGTGATCCAGGATGTGCTAGGCATCGCGCTTTATGGGCGGTATTTTCACAAATTTGAAGACGATCGAGTCTTTACGAACCGCAAAAACGAGGACGTAAATTTCGGCGCGAAAATCATGTATAACGCCACCGAAAACGACGAAATAGCGCTGGATCTGCGCCGCGTAGTAAATAAGTACGAGCGCACCGAAGGCAAGACGCTAAGAAGGGCTACCGGCGATAATACGAGCGTCGCGTTTGAAAAGATGAGCGGATATACCGCCTCGCTCTCGCATACGGGCAAATACGACAAGCTGCTGCTTGAAAGCTTTTTAACCCACGATCATATGAAAGAAAGCGGACAACAAGACCTCACGCTAAAAACGACGACGCTAAATACCAAGGGAACGTATTTTTTTGATAACAACACGCTAAGTCTGGGGGCTGAATACAGAAGAGAAAGGCTAAACGAAAAGGCAACGACGGCCGATGCCGCAAACATAAAGAGATATGATTTTTCGCTATACGGCGAGGACGATTTTGACGTAACCGACGCGCTCACGCTAACTGCCGGCCTAAGATACAATCACGACAAAGACTACGGCGGACACGTATCGCCGCGCGGCTATGCCGTATATCATCTAAGCGAAAATTTATCGCTAAAAGGCGGCGTGTCGGCAGGCTACTCGACGCCTGATATCAAGATGCGAACCGACGGGCTTGCTCTGCCTTTTGCCGGCGGAATGGGAGCGCAGCTGGGTAAGAGCGACCTAAAACCCGAATCCAGCCTAAACTACGAGGCGGGCGTCGCGTACGGGGACGAGAGCCTTAACGTCTCGGCGATGGCGTTTTATACTCGGATAAAAGACGGTTTAGGCACGAAGCCCGTTTGCGTCGCACGCCCGGGCGTTCCTTGCGTGCATAACGGCAAGACCTATAGGCGCGGTATCTGGGAGAGCGTAAATATCGGCAAAGCCGAAGTAAAGGGCGTCGAGCTCGCCTCAGACTGGCAGATTTTATCAAATTTAGCCCTGCACTCAAGCTACGTTTACACTAAATCAAAGCAAAAATCTGGCGCATACGAGGGCAAATCTCTAAACAATCTACCCGTACATACCGTAAAAATAGGGCTTGATTACGACGCGACGCCTGATCTAAATTTCTGGACGCAGATGAACTATCTAGGCAAAACTAGAGCCGTTTACGGCTCGCCGGGAGACGAGGAGATAAGGGATTATACGCTATTTGACGCTGGCGCAAGCTACAAGATAACTAAAAATGCGAGCGTAAATTTTAGCGTTTATAATATCTTTAACGAATACGTAACGACAAAATCCGGACGCTATGAAATTTTGATCGCCGACGGGATTAAATATAGGCTCGGATTTAACGTAAATTTTTAAATTTAGCAGTATTTAAGCGAGGCGGTGCGTAGCGATCGCCGCCCCACTACCGGTTTTTAAAATTCGAGTTTAAATTTAAGGAGAAAGATGCCGTTTTTAAAGAAAAAGAAATTTTGGTTTAACGTCCATTTGGTTTTAAGCCTAGCCTGTGTTTTGCCGCTGCTTATCGTCGCTCTGAGCGGCGCGGTCATATCCTATCACGACGAGATTATAGACCTTGCAAACTCGCAAAAAACCTTCGTCGAGCGAGGCGAAAAAGAGCTTAGCGCGAGAGAGATTTTAGATATTTTTAAAGCTAAGGAGCCAAATTTTACGCTTAGCTACTACAAGATTAACTCGGACGCAAATCACGCTATAGGCGTATCTGGCACGAATGCTAAAGGCGAGTTTAAGTCGTATTTCGTAAATCAATACACGGGCGAGATAACGGGTGAAAATTTCGGCGATAAATTTATCGGACTAATGTTAAATTTGCATACTAACTTAGGCCTCGGGCTTAGCGAAAACGAGACGCTACGGCTTATAGGCAAGCATATCGTTGCGGTTTGCTCTATCGCTTTGGTTATCTTGGTTATATCTGGATTGATAATCTATTATCCTAGTTTTAAAACTAAATTTATGCGCGCATTTACTTTAAAAATCAAGGCCAAAGGATATGCGTTTTTATACAGCTTGCACGGATTTGCCGGCGTTTATCTTTGTTTATTTTTGGCTTTTATGAGCGTTACGGGACTTTACTGGTCGTACGACTGGGCGGCAAAGCTCGTAAATAACGCGCTTGGCGAAAAAGAAATTTTTAGAAAAAAGAGCTTTACGCAGGTGAGGGGATTTTCGCTGGAAGATGAGGCTAAGATAGCCAATTTACAAGCCGCGATAGATATTTTTAAACGAGATAGAGAGAATTATGAGCTTTTTAACGTCATCACGCAAGAAGACGGCGAAAATTTTATGATATTTTACTTTGACAAAGGACTGGAAGAGGACGATAAAGTAAATACGATGACGATAAACGCCGTCAAGGGGCAAATTACCAGGCATGCGAGGTTTGATGACGCCAAAAGCTCGATGCCCAGGCCTTTTGCGATTCATAAGGCGGTTTTGAGCTTGCATTCGGGATATTTTTTAGGCGCGGTCGGTAAATTTATATTTTGTTTAGCTTCGGCGTCGGTTCTGTTTTTCGCTATAAGCGGCTTTTGGATGAGCTTAAAACGGCTCAAAAGATAAATTTTGATAAAATCGCTCCAAAAAACTGAAAAAGGCTAAATATGCGAGTGATTTTGGATGGATTTGACGGCTCTTTTTTGCCGATTTTGCAAAGCTTTAAGGCTGTGATGCCGAGCCTGCGTATAACGGGCATCGAGGAGCTTGGCGAGAGCGTAAACGAGAGGACTGCAAGCGTAGAAAACAGCGACGCCATCAACGTAAGCGAGCTTTTTGCACGCCAGTACGAGCGGAACGAGCTTTTATCGGACGGAACTTTGTTTTTGCGGGACGAGAAATTTAACGAGAGCGGCGAGAGTGTGGCGGTTAAATTTGATGAAAACGTAAAATTTGAAAATACGCGCCACGCGATTGACGACTCTAAATTTGAGCCAAATTTGATGGCTAAGAGCGAGCAAAAAATCGCTTCCGTGCAGGAGCAAAATTTGCAAGAAATACTGAATGCTACGCCGTATCAAGACGGCAGCCGCGAGGTAAAGGCGATTTTGCAAACCGACTCTTTGAGCGAAGCGCCTAAGACTACGACTCTAAGCGAAAGCGCGCAAACCGCCGACCCGCGCGAAACTCCTGTTTTTGGCGGAGCTACGCAAACGGCACCGTCTAGTAAAATATCCGCTTCTAATGAAGCCGTAAAAACGGCCGCCTCGGACGCATCAGCGCAGGCTGCGCTATTTGATTTTAACGAGTCTGCGCAAAATTTGCCGCCGCGCGCCGAATCCAAAGCCGCGCTTGAACGCAAAAAGCACGAAAGCGCGAGTCTGTTTACCGACGAAGAGGTGCGGGCGATACTGGAGCTAAAATAGGCGGCTTAAATTTAGCTATCAAGGCGGTAAAATTTGATGGATAACCAAGCAAAACGCGCAAATTTTACCGCGCCGCAAAAAGTAAAATTCGTAGTTTAAAAATTTAAATAAAAATTTTAAGCCTAAGCGTCAAATTTTTCCGCTAAGCTAGCGATATTTAGCTATATCTTAACTATTTTTCGTTAAAATCCACAATTAAAAATTCTCGGAAAAAAAGATGGAAAAGAAATATAGACCAAACGTCGCGGCGGTCATACTTGCGCCCTCTTATCCGTTTGATTGCAGGATATTTATCGCACAAAGGTGCGATATGACGGGTATCTGGCAGTTCCCGCAGGGCGGCATAGACGAGGGCGAGACGCCACGCGAGGCTCTAAAAAGAGAGCTTAAAGAGGAGATAGGCACGGACGACGTGGACGTGCTTAGCGAGTATCCGCAGTGGCTCAGCTACGACTTCCCTGAGGGTACGACGAGTAGGAAATTTTATAACTTTGACGGGCAGACGCAAAAGTATTTTTTGGTGCGGCTAAGACCTAGCGCGAAGATAAATATAAACACCAAAAAGCCCGAATTTGACGAGTATAGATTTATAAACTCAAGCGAGGTTTTGAGCGACGTAAACCACTTCAAAAAGCCGATCTACGGTAAGGTTATCGGCTACTTTAAAGAGAAAGGATTTATTTAATGTTAATCGTCCAAAAATACGGCGGCACGAGCGTTGGGACGCTTGAGAGGATAGAAAACGTCGCCGCGAGAGTGATAGAAACTAAAAAAAGCGGAGCGGACGTCGTGGTCGTGGTCTCGGCGATGAGCGGCGTGACTAATCAGCTGGTGGACTACGCCTCGCACTACACCAAAGACCCAGACGGCGTAGCAATGGATATGTTGCTTAGCTCCGGCGAGCGCGTTACCTGCGCGCTTTTAACGATAGCGCTGATAAATTTAGGCTATCCCGCAGTTGGTCTAAGCGGTAGGCTAGCTGGCATCATCACCGATAGCGTGCATACTAAGGCTAGGATCGAGGCGATAGATACTAAGCGTATGAAAGAGGAGCTAAAGACGGGCAAGATCATCGTAGTAGCGGGCTTTCAGGGTATAGACGAAAAGGGCGACGTGACGACTTTGGGACGCGGCGGTAGCGACCTTAGCGCCGTGGCGATCGCGGGCGCGCTGAATGCGGATCTTTGTGAGATTTACACCGATGTGGACGGAGTTTATACCACCGATCCTCGCATAGAGCCAAAGGCCAAAAAGCTAGATAAAATCAGCTACGACGAGATGCTAGAGCTTGCGAGCCTAGGCGCAAAAGTGCTGCAAAACCGCTCGGTCGAACTAGCTAAAAAACTAAACGTAAATTTAGTCACCAGAAGCAGCTTTAATCACAACGAAGGAACACTAATAACAAAGGAAGAGAGTATGGAAGCAGTACTAGTAAGCGGTATCGCGCTAGATAAAAACCAAGCTAGAGTAACTTTAAGAGGCGTGGTCGATAAGCCGGGTATTGCGGCAGAGATTTTCACCGCGCTTGCAGAAAAAAACATAAACGTAGATATGATAATCCAAAACGTAGGCCAGGACGGCACGACGAATTTAGGCTTTACTATACCGCAAAACGAGCTTCACATCGCAAAAGAGTGCATGGATAAACTAAGCGCGTCGAGGGAAATTTTATACAACGACGAGATAGTCAAGGTCTCGGTCGTTGGCGTTGGTATGAAAAGCCACACGGGAGTTGCTTCGCTAGCATTCCAAACGCTTGCAAACGAGGGTATAAATATCCAAATGATCTCGACTAGCGAGATAAAAATCTCGATGATCGTTGATCAAAAATACGGCGAGCTAGCCGTTCGCGCACTACACGAAGCTTATAAACTCGATAAATGAGCGATTTTATAAAATGGACGCTCGAGGCGATCCGCGAGGAGGGCTCGCTGATGAGCTGGATGGAGGAGAGGCGCACCGAGTGGACGCCTTTGCTCGCCTCGAAGCTTAAATTTTTACTCGAAGGGCGCGCGTTTATCCTGATAACCGATAGTGAGCGCGGCTGGTTTGAGGAGTATTTTTTAAAAAATATAAACAAGCCGACAAACGCCCGCCCCGTGTTACCTTTTTTCTCGCTAAAGGCGCTCTATCCGTCTTTTGAAAATATCGGCTCAAAAGAGGAAGTCTCGCTGCTTTTAGATATGCTTAGTCTTGCTTTTCCAAACGGCTACGTGTTTTTTTATATCGGCAAAAGCGCTGAAAAAAGCTCGCAAATCGCCAAAGGCAAGGACGATAGCTACATGTGGCTTTTTGACGAGCAGGCGCAAAATAGCTTTTATCTTAGCTCCTCCGACGGCGCGCTAGACATCAAGCTTTTGTCGCTGTTTAGACTCTTTGATAAGAGCATAGACGCTGCTTTATTTGCGAAAGTAACACTCTAATCTATGCGAAGCAAAATCGTAATCACGAGCGATTTTGAAGCCTTAAAAGAGGAAATTTTAGGGCTTTACGGCGTAAATTCGGTTAGATTTTTTTTCGCCGAGGATTTTTTGCTAGAAAACGCAAAAGAGGTTGCCGCCGAGGCCTATATCGCGGAGAGCGAGCCTAAACTACTAGTTTTAGGTGCTAAAAACTTCCGCGTCGAGGCTCAAAACTCTCTACTAAAAATCATCGAAGAGCCGCCTAAAAATATCTTTTTTATCATAGCCTGCGAGTCTAAAAATATGCTCCTGCCGACTGTCCGCTCGCGTCTAGTTACCGAAAACAGGCTCGAAAAAAAGCAGCGCGAAAAAACGGGGCTAGATTACAAACGCCTCGAGCTAAAAGAAATTTGCGCATTTATCGATGAAAAATCAACTCTCGAGCGCTCCGAAAAGCTCGGCAAAAACGACCTAAAAGAGCTAATCGCCGCCATAGTTCTCGAGGCTACGGAGCAGGGGGTTAAATTTAGCGCCGAAGAGCTTGAGTATTTTTTCAAAGCCGTGCGCCTAGCCGAGCTAAATACCAAAACCCACGCGCTTCTTACGCCGATACTTCTTATGATTTACGAAAAAGGGCTTAGATGAAAATTTTTAAAATCAATCCGCAAACTGATTTTAACGAGATTTGCGAGGTTATCCGTCCTAGCGACGAGGGACGAAATTTGATGAAAAAAAAGTCGGCGATCAACTTTTTTTTGATTAAAGATTTGCGTTCGCCGGCTGCCAATATCCTAAAGCAAGATGCGCTAAGCGTGGGTGCGGAGCTCGTAACTAACCGCGACGTGATTCTGGGCGGCGCAAATTCGGTCGCGCTTTTAATGGCTACCGACGCGCAAGTTCTTGTACTTGCTAAAAAAGAGGCCGCGCAGGATTTTGGTCTAAAAAATTTGGCTAAATTTTTAAAATCTCCGTTTAAAAAACCGCAGCGCGCGCAGATCATGGGCGTCGTAAACGTAAATGAAGATAGCTTTAACGCCGCAAGCCGCGTGAACGAAAAAAGCGGTATAGCGCGTATAGAAGAGATGATCGAGCAGGGGGCTGAGTATATCGACGTGGGCGCGGTTAGCTCGCGGCCTGGTAGCAAATACGTCGGACGCGAGGTCGAGTTTGCCAGGCTTGAAAAAATCGTCGCCGAAATTTATCGCCTAAATTTGCATGAAAAGGCGATATTTAGCCTAGATAGCTTTGATGCGTACTGCCTAGAGTATGCGCTAAATCACGGCTTTAAGATGATAAACGACATCACGGGCGACGTTAGTCTCTGCGCTCTAGCAGCGCGCTACGGCGCCACCTACTGCCTCATGCACATGCAAAACAGCCCAGAAAATATGCAAGATAACCCGCATTATGGTGATTTGCTAGGCGAGATAGACGCGTTTTTTGAGGCTAAGATCGCTGCGGCGCAGGATCTTGGATGCTGCGATATCGTGCTTGACGTGGGGGTCGGCTTTGGCAAGACGGCGGAGCAAAATATGATTTTGATAAAAAATATAGAGCATTTTTTACGCTTCGGTTTGCCGATCTTGGCGGGCGCTAGCAGAAAATCAGTCATAAATTTTTATAGTCCTAGCGAGATAAAAGACCGCTTGCCGGGCAGCCTCTATCTGCATCTGGAGGCCTTTAAAAACGGCGCGCAGATCATCCGCACGCACGACGTGGCCGAGCATGCGCAGATGTTTAGGCTGGAAAACGCGATGAGAAAGCTCGTGGCGTGGTAAGCAAAGTAAATTTAACGAGGAAAAATGGATAAAAAAGAGTATTTAGAGGCCGTAGATACGCTAAACGCGTGGGCGAAGGCCTACTACACCGACGACGTGCCCATAGCCACCGACGAGGAATACGACGAGCTTTATCATAAGGTGCTTGATTTTGAAAGGTCAAATCCCGGCGATATCTCGATGTTTAGCCCGACAAAGCGCGTCGGCGGCGAGGTTAGCGAGGGCTTTATCAAAGCTCGTCACGGCGCGCGCATGTGGTCGATGGAGGATATTTTTAGTTTTGATGAGCTGCTAGCGTGGCTAAAGCGCGGCGACAAAGAGGGGCTGAAGTTTGCGCTTCAGCCTAAATTTGACGGCGCGAGCTTAAATTTACTCTACGAAAACGGCGCTCTCGTGCGAGCCATCACGCGCGGCGACGGCATAACGGGAGAGGACGTCACGAGCAACGCCAAAGTCATCAAAAATATCCCGCTGCAAATCGCCTATAACGGTAGGATCGAGATCCGCGGCGAGGTCGTGATCGCTAAAAACGACTTTGACGAGATAAATTTCGCCCGCGCGCAAAGGGGCGAGCCTCAGCTATCAAATCCTAGAAATGCGGCCGCCGGCAGCCTGCGCCAGTTAGATAGCGCCGTGACGGCGTCACGCAGGTTGAGGTTTAAGCCATGGGGCTACGGCGAGCAAAATTTGGGCCTTGAAACCTACTCGCAGATGATGGATTTTATCTATTCGCAAGGCTTTGAGCGCGAGGAGTTTTTTAAAATTTGCCGCACCGCCGAGCAGATCGAGGAGGCGTATAAGCAGCTAGTTGCGCAGCGCGATAGAAAGCCCTTTATGATGGATGGACTAGTCGTGCGCGTGCAGAGTATCGCGGCTAGCAAGGAACTTGGCTATACGGAGAAATTTCCTAAATTTATGGTCGCGTATAAATTTCCCGCGATCGAAAAGACTACGCGGCTGCTTGACGTCGCGTTTCAGGTCGGACGCAGCGGCGTCGTGACTCCGGTGGGCGTGCTTGAGCCCGTAAATATCGACGGCGCGATCGTAAAGTCCGCCACACTGCATAACTTTGACGAGATCGAGCGCCTAGGCGTGCAAAAGGGCGATTTTATCAGTATTATCCGCTCGGGCGACGTGATACCTAAGATCACGGGCGTCTTTAAACAGCGCAGAGACGGCTCGCAAACCCCGATAGAGAGGCCGCGCGAGTGTCCCGTATGCGGGTCGATGCTGCTAGACGAGGGCGTTTTCGTAAAGTGTCAAAACCTCGAGTGCAAGGCCCGCGTGATAAATTCGCTCATACATTTTGCGAGCAAAAAGTGCCTAAATATCGACGGCCTTGGCGACGCGATCGTAAATCAGCTTTTTGAAGCGGGCTTGGTCACTAAAATCGCCGACATTTACGAGCTTACGGCGCAGGATTTAGCGCGACTAGAGGGCTTTAAGGATAAAAAGATCGCAAATCTGCTTGGCGCCATCGAGGCTAGCCGCACGCCCGCTCTACACAGCTTTATAGCAAGCCTAGGCATCGAGCACATCGGAGAGGTAGCTGCCAAAAAGATAGCGCAAATTTACCCGCAAAACTGGCACGAGCTGAGCTTTGGCGAAGTCGCCGCGATCGAGGGGTTCGGCGAGGCGATGGCGGAGAGTTACGCGGAGTTTATGCAGGTAAATAGGCAAAATTTGGATGAAATTTTGCGTTTCGTTAGCCCTGTCGCGCAAATTTACGAGACGAAGCAAAGCGTGATAAGCGGCAAAACGTTTGTGATAACGGGCGCGCTTAGTAAGGGCAGGGATGAATTTAAAAGGGTTTTGGAAGCAAACGGCGCGAAAGTAAGCGGTTCGGTGAGTAAGAAAACGGACTTCGTCCTCTACGGCGAGGAGGCGGGCAGCAAGCTGGATAAAGCTAGAGAGCTAGGCGTCGCTACGATAACCGAGGACGAGCTAAGGCGAATGATTGAGATTTGATCTATTTACCGCGCGCCGCCTAAACATCAGCCGAAACAAGGCTGCCGAACTCATAAAAAGCGGCAAAATTTTACTAAACGGAAAAATTTGCTCCAAGCCTAGCTTTGAGGTGGGCGAATTTGATAAATTTGACGGCTCGGACGGGCTAAATTTAAAGGCTAGCAAAAACGACGACGCAAAAAAGAGTGCGGTAGCGGAAACTAAAAATTTACGCGAGGCAAACTTAACGGACGCCGTCGAAACCGCGCGTAAAAAGATCTGTATCGGCGAGCTAAATTTAAACCTAAACGGCGCAAAAATCGAGCTCGTCGGCGAAATTTACGTTGGACGCGGTGCGCTAAAACTAAAAAGCTTTTTGGCGGCTTATCCGCTAGAAGTCAAAGGCAAAAACGCCCTAGACGTAGGATCAAGCACGGGCGGGTTCGTGCAAATTTTACTGCAAAACGGCGTAAAAAGCGTTACCGCGCTAGATGTGGGTAGCTCGCAGCTGGATAAAAGCCTGAGAGTCGATGCGCGCGTGATAGTAGCCGAAAATACCGACGTGCGCGAGTTTGCGGCAGGGTTTCAAAGCTCGGCCAAAGACGCTAACTTTGACGGCTCAAAGCAAAATTTAAAAAAACAAATCGAGCCGAATTTTAATCCCGGCAAATCAAATTTTGCCGAGCGGGACGGATTTTTAAGCGAGCCGAGCAAAGACGCTTTTGCACCGTCAAATTTAACGCAGGCCGGAGCTAAGACGGACGAGTCAAATTTGACCGATGCAGATTTCGCGGCAAAAACCCAAAACGCCAAATTTGACCCCCATGCCGCCAAAAACGTCGCGCCAAAATTTGATCTCATCACCTGCGACGTGAGTTTTATCTCGCTCAAAGAGATTTTGCCCTTTATCGACGCGCTAGCGAGCCAAAACTGCGACATTATCCTGCTTTTTAAGCCGCAGTTTGAGGTCGGCAGGAGCGCCAAGCGAAATAAAAAAGGCGTCGTAACGGACACAAAGGCTGTTCGCGAGGCGAGGGCGAAATTTGAGCTTGCGGCGGCAAATTTGGGCTGGATAATGCGCCAAACGCTCGAATGCGAGGTAAAAGGAAAGGAAGGAAATGCCGAATTTTTCTACGCTTTTAACAAAAGATAATATCACGGCCGTTGCGATCGGGCACTTTGACGGCGTGCATCGCGGCCACAAGCAGCTTTTAAAGCAGCTGGGCGAGTACGGCGGGCTAGTCGTGATCGACAAAAATAAAGCCAACATCACGCCAAAGCTAAAGCGTGCCGAGTACTCGAGCTATCCGTGTTTTTTGTATGATTTTGATAGCATAAAAGGGCTTGGCGGCGATGAGTTTATCGCGCTTTTGAAGCGAGATTTTAAAAATCTGCAAAAAATCGTCGTGGGATTTGATTTTCGTTTCGGGCGAAACAGGGCGTGGGACAAGCATGATTTGCGGCGTATTTTTGACGGCGAGGTGGTCGTAGTAGACGAGGTTTGCTTTGACGGCATGGGCGTGCACAGCTCAGCCATACGCGAGTATATCAAACAAGGTGAGATCTACAAGGCAAACCGCCTGCTAGGCCGCGAATACTCGATCGAAGGCCGCGTGATAAAGGGGCAGGGCATCGGGTCGCGCGAGCTCGTGCCAACGCTAAATTTGGATATCAAAAGCTACCTTTTGCCGCGCGAGGGCGTCTATGCGACGAGGACTCGCATCGGCTACAAGACATACGGCTCGGTTACCTTTATCGGCAACCGCGTGAGCACGGACGGTAGCTTTAGCGTCGAGACGCACGTGCTGAACGAAAATATCGAGGGCGCCCGCGACGTCGCGGTTTGCTTTATCAAACGACTGCGCGATAACCGAAAATTTGAAAGCCTAGAGGAGCTAAAGGGGCAGATCGGGACCGACATCAAGCAGGCGATGGAGTTCGTCGGCGTGTGCGATCTCTACGTTGTGGGCGACGCTACGCCTCAAAGGAGCGAGCCGTGAAAGACGAAATCTTTAAAGAACCGATAAAAAAGCAGTTTGAATTTGACGCGAGCGTGGCGTCGGTGTTTGACGATATGATCGGGCGCTCGGTGCCGTACTATGCGGCCTCGCAAAAGCTGATCGCAGATTTTTTAGCTCAAATTTTACCCAACGGCGCAAGCGCGATAGATCTTGGCTGCTCGACCGCCTCGACGCTGCTAGCTCTTTGGCGCAAGAGAAACGACCTCGCGCTAAAAGGCGTGGATAATGCGCCTGCGATGCTGCAAAACGCGCGCGCCAAGATAGAGGCGTACGGCGCTAAGATCGAGCTTGAGCTAGCGGACATTTTGGAGTGCGAATTTGACGCCCGTGACGCCGTTTTGATGAACTATACGCTGCAGTTTATCCGTCCGCCCAAGCGTCAGGATTTCGTAGCTAAAATTTACCGCGCGCTAAATGACGGCGGCGTGTTTGTTTTTAGCGAGAAGCTCATTTTTGAGGATAAGACGTTGAGCAAAAATATGATCGAAATCTACGAACAATACAAGCTCGAGCAGGGCTACTCTCGCTACGAGATTGCGCAAAAACGCGAGGCGCTAGAAAACGTGCTGATCCCCTACACCGAAGCCGAAAATAGAAATTTGGCGCTTAGCGCGGGGTTTAGAAACGTAGAATGCATTTTTAGGTGGGCGAATTTTGCAACGTTTGTCGCGTTTAAGTAAGAAATTTAACGGCCTGTCTCGCGAGCGTCTTTAACGGAGCTAGTAAAAATTTAGCTCGATAGACTGCATGTCTTATCTTCGCTAAATTTTTACGTCGCAACCCTTAAATCCATCTCGCGATACTTCGCCTTGACTTCTTATAGTCAAATTTACAAATTTTACTCACCGAGACCCGTATCTTGAAAACATAAATTTAAAACTCGCGACGCTTTGCGTCAGCGAATCAGTTTCGCCACCCTTAACTTCGCTTCGCTCGTTACGAGACGGCAACAAGTTGCCTCTACGAAGAAA
>CAUQPE010000038.1:0-16078 GCA_963519915.1 uncultured Campylobacter sp.
TCATGCATCAGATTTCCTTGATTGCGGACGTAGCGGATTTTATTTGCACGGACGCGTCTAAGGCGTAAATTTGATAAATTTTGCGAGCCCGCTCTCGTGACGTGCAGGCCCGAAAATCTAGCGCTTTTAAATTTGATCTACTCATCACCGCACCTAGCATATCCTGGGTAAAAGCTCGCCCTTCGGCGCTTCTAAAAAGCGCTTCGAGCCGTATGCGTTTTGCAGGATGACGCGGCCGTTTGCGACGCCTAAAATCTCGCCGATCAAAGCCGCGTTAGCGTCAAATTTACGTAAAATCTCAAGCGCGCGTGCTTCGTCTTTTTCATCTACGGCCAGCACGAAGGTACCCTCATTGGCTAGCTCGTAGGGCTCAAAGCCAAACAGCTCGCAAACGCCCGTTACTTCGTCGCTGACCTTGATATCCTCCTCGCGAACGAGGATGTCTAGGCCGCTAAATTTCGCCCATTCGTTTAGCACCGCCGAGAGACCGCCGCGCGTCGCGTCGCGCATACAAAGAGGCTTTACGCCGCCCTCTATCAGTGCCTTTACCGCGCCTACTAGCGCCTTGCAGTCGCTTTTTAGTTCGCTTTGCAGATCGAGCTCCTCGCGGCTAGCTAGCACCACGGCGCCGTGCCTGCCCACGTCGCCCGAGATCAGGATCTTAGCGCCCGCGCGCAGGCTTTTTAGCTCTACGCCCTCGCAGACGATCTCGCCGATACCGCTCGTGTTGATAAAAATTTTATCGCATTTGCCGCGCGGTACGACCTTCGTATCGCCGCAGACTATCCGCACGCCGTTTTCGCGAGCGACGGCGGCTAGCGAGCCTAGCACGCGCTCTAGCTCGGCTATCTCAAGCCCCTCCTCGACTATTAGCGCGCAGCTTAGGTACTTTGCCTCGGCGCCGACCATGGCTAGGTCGTTTATCGTGCCGCACGCTGCGATCTTGCCGATGTCGCCGCCGTTAAAAAATATCGGCGTAACTACGAAACTATCGGTGCTAAAGGCTAGTTTGCCGTTAAATTTGGGCGCCAAATTTGTGGAGCTTTTCGCGCTCTCGTCCGCGCAAAGGTCGCTAAAATTTAGTATCGCGCTATCGTTGCTCTCGCGCAAAATTTCGTTGTCGAATATCCTAAAAATCGTCTCGTTTATGAGCGAGTTCATTTCCTCGCCGCCGCCGCCGTGGCTTAGCATTATCTTGCTCAAATTTGCCTCCTCTTAGCCCGCGCTTTTGACGTCGCCGTATTTGTAATATGCCGCGCATGCGCCTTCGCTCGAGACCATGCACGAGCCCACCGGGGTTTTTGGCGTGCAGGCTTTGGCGAAAATTTTGCAGTCAAACGGCTTTGCTCGCCCGCGTAAAATTTCAGGGCAGATACAGGCCTTGCTCTCGCCTTTGCTTTGGACGCTGCAGTCAAATTTGACCCTCGCGTCAAGCTCGGCATACTCGGAGCGCAGCTTCATACCGCTTTGCGCGATCACGCCAAGACCGCGCCACGAAAAATCGCATGGCTCGAAAAACTCGTCTATGAGCGCCTTTGCTTTTTGGTTACCCTCGCGCGTGACGACTCTTGCGTATTCGTTATAGACCTCGTGCGTGCCTGCGTTTTGCTGGCGGACGAGGTTTAGGATGCCGTCCATCAGATCAAGCGGCTCAAATCCGCTAACCGCGATAGGTTTTTTATACTCGGCCGCGATACTCTCGTAGATGCCATATCCCGTGATCACGCTCACGTGGCTAGGTCCCAAAAACGCGTCGATCTTGACGTCTTTATCATTTAGGATCGCTCGCACGGGAGCCGGAACTGTAACGTGATTTATATGGAAAAATAGATTTTTTAGCCCGAGTTCCAGCGTCTTTTGGACTAAATTTGCGCTCATCGGCGTCGTCGTCTCAAACCCGATCGCGAAAAATATCACGCTCTTTTCGGGATTTTCGCGCGCGATCTTGATACAGTCTAGCGGGCTATATAGCGCTCTGATGTCGCAACCTTCGCCGCGCAGCTTTTGCAGGCTGGTGTTTGAGCCCGGGACCCGCAGCATATCGGCTAGAGTGCACAGGATGGTGCCGGGCATCTGGGCTAGCTTGATCGCCTCGTCTATGCGGCTCCTTGGCATCACGCAGACGGGACAGCCGGGGCCGTGGACGAAATTTATATGCTCGCCGACTAGCTGCGGTAGGCCAAATTTCATGATCGAGTGCGTGTGTCCGCCGCAAATTTCCATGATATTTAGCGGTTTTACGCTCTCTTTTTTTATGAGTTTTGAAAGCGCCAAAATAAGCTCTTTATCGCGAAAATCATTGATTAGATTCACACTTTTTCCTTTGCGTTTGGCTCGTTTGCCGCCGCTTGCATGGCGCCTAGTCCCGCGTCGCCTTCGTCAGCGCCGATCTGGCCGTTTTGCATATCTTTGGCTATTTGGCGGTAGATTTCGATGCTTTCTAGGGCAAATTTCGTATCGATTTTTTCCATCGCGTAGCCGACGTGGATGAGCACGTATTCGCCAATAGCCACGGGCTCGGCGATGAGATCGAGGCTCACGCGGCGACTCACGCCTAGCGTCTCTACGGTAGCGACGTTATCTTCGTCGATCGCGACCACTTTTGACGGGATTGAGAGGCACATTATCTAAGCTCTTTTTTAAATTTTAAGAAATTTAGCCACTTCTCCATGCCCTCGCCCGTTTTTGCATCTAGCTCGATGACGCCCGCCTTCGGATTTAGTTTGCGAGCCTCTTTGACGACTTTTTTAACGTCAAATTCAAAATGCGGCAACAGCGAAGTTTTGGTTATCACGATGAGATCGGCGGCGCGAAACATCACGGGGTATTTAGCTACCTTGTCGTCGCCTTCAGGTACTGATAGCAACACGACGTTAAAGTGCGAGCCGACGTCGTAGCTAGCAGGACAGACGAGGTTGCCGACGTTTTCAACGAAAACTATATCAAGGCCCTCTAGCGGCAGATGGTGAAGCCCCTCGTGCACCATAAACGCATCCAGGTGACATGCCTGTCCGGTCGTGATTTGGTGGGCTTTGCCGCCTGCTTTTATTATGCGGTCAGCGTCTTGGTTGGTCTCTAGATCGCCTTCGACGACGCCGATTTTAAATTTACCGCTTTTTATCGTAGCTTCTAGTAGCGTGGTTTTGCCGCTGCCAGGGCTGCTCATGAGATTTACGCATAAAATCCCGTGCTCGTCCAAATGAGCGCGGTTGTGCGCGGCCTCTTCGTCGTTTTGGGATAAAATTTTCGTTATCACTTCGACTGTTTTGCTGTCGTTTAGCGCCGGGTGCGCGTGGCCGTGACTATGCTCGTGAGCTGCGCCGTGTCCGTGCTCGGCGCCGTGATCGTGAGCGTGCGAGTGTGTCGTGCCGTCGGCGTGAGTATGAGCGTGGTCGTGCCCGCCCAGCGAGCATCCGCAATCTTTACACATTTTGTTTCTCCTTAGCGATTTTTTGGGGTTATTATACTCTTAGATGTTAAAATCCCGCTTTAGTTTCATACCTTGCGGATATTATTTCGTTGCGTTTTGTTTATACTTTGAGATTTTTATGATAGCGGCGAGGGGTTAAATTTGACTCAAATTTAAGCCACGTTAAATTTGACGACTCGGGCTAAATTTGAGTTCGGGTAAGTCTAGTCAAATTTAGCCCTCCGCCGCCCGTAAATTTAACGCTTGTTAGATTCTCCGGCTTTTGGTTTTTCTAGCACGATATCCTTGATGCGAGCTTTGCCGTTATCCATCACGCTGATGACTGCGATAGCGTTAAACTCCATCATATCTCGCTCCATCTGCTTTGCACTTTTGGACGGCATGAAAAAGGCCTCGATGCCGAAATTTGCGGTATTATAATCAACCCTGCCCGCTAAAAACGTCCCGCCGTTAGGCCGCTCAAAGCTATATCTATCAAATTTATATCTGCTGTCTTTGTCCTGCTTTAAAACGGCGTAAATTTTAGCGCCGTGCAACTGCTGCCTTTTGCTTAAATTCGAATCTCTTTTGTCCAGCTCGTAAATGCCTGCAAAGCCGTAGCTAAGGCGCACGTAGTCGCCGCGAAACATATCGCGCGGATCGTAAAGCGTAGTTTGCAGCAAGATCTCTTTGCCAAAATATATCGGCGCGTACGCATACGCAAGCATCGCTATCACGGCTAAAATTTGAAATACCGCGGCGGTAAAAATCAGCTTTAGTTTCATCTCGCGCTCCTTTTTCTAGAGATCCTAGACACGCCAAGCACCACCAGCGCAAATACCAAAAACAGCGCGCTAGCACTGACGTAATCGCCGACTAGATCGACATATCGTACAAACGCCACCCAAAAGATGAGCGCGATGCCAAATTTCATATTATTTTGCTTGATAAGAGCGACCGCGACGCAAACGCCGATGAGTGAAAACACGCCCTCTTCGTAGCCCGCAAACGCGTCTAAGATAAACGGTAGCGCTACTAAAAGCGCTCCGACCGTTGCGGCGGCGTACTTTTTAAAGTAAAACGCAAGTCCCAAAGAGGCCGCGCAAAAAGCCATAAACAACGCTTCAAACACGCTTTTTAAAAATGTAACGCCGTTCAAAACATTCTCATAGCTCTGCGTGCCGTAAGACCACGGACGCGAAAAATGCAAGTCCTCGTAAAGCGACATATCAAAGCACAAGATGCCAGCGCCGCAGACGATGCCGATGTTTTTAAGGTAAAACGCGAGTTCAAATTTACCCGCCCTCTCAAGCAAAAACGAAGCGCAAACGGCGAGCAAGCAGTAGCTAAGCGCAAAAAAATGAACGCCGTAAAACGCGTCCTCCACGTGCAAATCAGCTAGAAAATACCTCTCGTAAAGCACGAAAGAGACGATATAAGCAAACACGCTCGCAAAAAGCGCAGCGGTCAGCAACCTCGAGTCGTCTCGCCAAAGCACCGCCGCGCAAGCTACTATAAATAACAAAAATCCGTGCGAAACGCCGCTAAACTCAAACTCCATCAAAAACCAAATAAGCCCCAAAACAAGAGCTTGCAATGCGATGATGGACTTGCGCGTCGCAAGCGCTAGCGCCAAAGCTCCGACCGCCCACAGCAGCACTCCGTCAGGCATATGCTCGCCTAGGTGGTAAATTTGCGCGACTAAAACGATCGCCGCGCCGTAGCAAAAGTTCCCCAGGAAAAACAGCGTCGTAGCCTGCGTCTCTTTGCCGTTTTTTTGCGCCCAAACTCCGCTAAAATTTACCGCCGCAAGTATACCAAGCACTATGATTAGCCTCACGGCGCGCGGCAGCTCCTCCCAGTTTGCGCCCACAAGCGTAAATAGCGAAAGCGCCAAAAAAAGATACGCTACGAGCTTTAATATAAAGCTTCGCCGCTCGTTTGCGCCCGATAAATCTATATCGTATCTAGCCGCTATCTTGCGCGCCGCCTCGTCGCTTACTAGCCCTTCTTCTCGCCATTTCGCAAGCTCGTCTGCGAGAAAATTTTTATGAAATATCATCATTTTTCTACTCCACGCATTTCATTATCCTGTGTCGCCCGGCCCAGTAGAGCATCACATAGCCCGTAACGCCCGAGATCAGCGACGCGATGAGTACCGCGAGCTTATCGGCGTACGCGAACTCGTAGGTGTCGTGATAAGAGAGCGAATTTATAAAAAGACTCATCGTAAAGCCGATGCCAGTAAGTACGCAAAGGCCGTAAAACTGGGCCATATTGCAGTATTTTGGTAGCTTTGCGAGCTTAAATTTGATAGCAAGAAAGCAAAATCCAAACACCCCTAGCTGTTTGCCCGCAAATAGCCCCAGTATGACGCCTAGCGACACGGGGTGGAAAATCTGCTCCAGTCCGATACCTTTTAGCGAGATACCGGCATTTACGAAGGCAAACACCGGCAGTACGAAAAATGCAACGTAAACGTGCAGATCGTGCTCGATCTGTTTTAGCATCGAGCTCTCGCCGTCCTTTGCCTTAAGTGGTATGAAAAATGCCGCCACGACGCCGGCTAGCGTCGCATGCACGCCCGATTTTAGCACGCTCACCCAAAGGATAATGCCCAAAATCACGTAGCAGGCTTTTTTATTTACGCCGGCTAAATTTAAAGCCAAAAGCCCTAAAGTAGCCGCTCCGGCAACCATAAACGACATCGCCGAGAGATGTCCGCTGTAAAATATCGCCATTATCAAAATAGCGCAAACGTCGTCGATGATAGAGAGCGTCACGAGGAAAATTTTAAGACTCGCCGGCACTCTTTTGCCAAGGATCATGATAAGCCCCAGCGCAAACGCCGTGTCCGTTGCGGTCGGGATCGCCCAGCCTTTTAGCGCGAAAGCATCGGCGTGGTTAAACGCGTAAAAAACGAGCGCGGGCATGACGATGCCGCCGACAGCGCCCACGATAGGTAGCACGATCTGAGCGGGATTTCGCATCTCGCCCTCGACTATCTCGCGCTTTAGCTCAAGCCCTAAAAGGAAGAAAAAAACCGCCATGAGACCGTCGTTTACCCACAAAATAAGCGGCTTTTGCAGGCTAAATTCGCCGAAAACCACGCCCATATTTATGCGTAAAAAGGAGTTGTAAAATCCGCTCAAAAAACCGTTTTGAAATATCATCGCAAAAATCGCGGCAAGTATGAGCAAGATACCCGAGCTCGCCTCGTTTTGGACGAAATTTTTAAAAGAAATATGTTTCAAATTTTAGCCTTAGGATAAAAATAGCGATAAATTTCGGCGATTTTAACATCAAAGGGCTAAATGCGCGATAAAAAAGAGATTTTTGCGGGCAAATTTGATAGAGCTTATCAGACCCGCCCGCATTTTAAGCGCTATGAGCGCGGGATGGCGGCCTTGGTGAGTTTTGCAAATTTAACCCCTTTTAGTCCGCCTATCTTCTCGGAAAATTTCTCTATCAATCCCGCTTTACCGCGTAATATCAATGTTTCAAGGCAGTTGTCATGATCCATGTGAATATGCGTAGTACAAGTGATGTTTAGATTTGATTTATGTTCCAAGTCCATCATCTTAGCGACTAAATCGCTTTGATGATGCAAGTAAATGAGCGTCAAAACGCCGATTAGATCCTCGTCGGCATTTTTCCAGCTGTCGTTTACTATCTTTTCTCTAATCAAATCGCGAGTAAATTCGCTTCTTGAAGCATAGCCCTGAGCGCCTATCTTGCTATCTAGCTCATCTAGGAGTTGTTTTGGCAACGATACGCTAAACCTGATGATGTTTTCCACTATCGCCTCCTTAAAGAAAATATTACATATTATACATCAGGAAACTTTAATTTATATTAATGTAAATGCGATTTGACCGATAGCTATACTCGAATCATTGGCGGTAAAATTTTTATTTATGTAATAATTCTTACCTTTTTGCTTAAGAATTAAAATTACATTTTCAAGCAGGGCTTTATTTTGAAAAACGCCGCCGGCTAGCAAGACGTCGTTAGGCTGCGCGCAAGCTACGTCCGCTACTAGCTTTGCAAGCCCTTTTATAAAGCCCGTCGCAGCCGTTTTAGCATTGTCTTTTAGAGCTCTTTTAAAAGCCTCTTTAAAGCAAATTTTGCCGTCCATGATTTCAAACTCGTAGCAGGCGTCCAAATTTGCGTCAAAAAGCACCTCTAGGCTCATCCCCGCCTCGCCCTCGTAGCTGATGCTATCAAGCCCCAGGATCACCGCCGCAAACGCGTCAAATATACGTCCAAGCGAGCTGGTTTTGACGCAGTTTATTTGCTTTTCGTGCAGGATTTTTAGATTTTTTAGCTTAGCGGGCTCAAAATTAGCCAAAAACGCCTCCGCCTCGCGCCCTAGATCATATTTTAAAATCGCGGCATAAGCGATCTGCCAGATATTTTTCACGCTAGCTTCGCCGCCGATCAGCAAAATTTCGTCAAATTTGCAAACTCGCTCGTACTCTTTGCCGCGCACTTTTAGTATCTCTCCGCCCCAGATGCTCCCGTCCGCACCGTATCCCGTACCGTCAAAACAAAAGCCCAGATACTCGCGATTTGCGTCCAGATCGTTTTCTAAAATCACCGATAGCAAATGCGCGTGATGGTGCTGGATTTGCTTGATATTTGGGCCAAAATTCGCGGCGTACTCGCGCGCCCATTTCAAATTTAAAAAATGCGGGTGCAAATCGGCTACGATCTCGTCAAATTTTAGCTCGTAAATCTCGCTAAAAAGATTGATTAGCGCGCAAAACCGCTCATATGTCGCGACGTTTTTTAGATCGCCGATATACGGGCTTACCATCAGCTCGCCATCCTTAAAGATCGCAAACTGATTTTTTAGCTCAGCTCCGACGGCTAGAACAGTCTTTTCGCTCTTAAATTTCGTGCGGATAAACTTAGGATGAACGCCGCGGCTGGTGCGGATAAATATAGGCTCGCCGCCAGCTACGAACGCGATACTATCGTCGCTTGGCGAGCGTATCTCGCGGTCGTTATCTAGATAAAAATCTATCACGCCGCCAAGCTTTTCTCGCAGGTCTTTTTCGTCGTAGATTATTGGCTCGCCGGAGACGTTGGCCGAGGTAGCGATGACGTCGCCGTCTAGGTACTCAAAAAGTAAAAGATGAACGCCCGTGTATGGCAAAAATATACCGATTTTATTAAGCCCCGGCGCCAAATTTGACGGAACCGGCGTATCAGGCAAGCTTTGCAAAACGACGATCGGTTTTAAATTCGAGCTTAAAAGCCGCTCTTCTTCAGGCGAAATTCGTGCGTATTTTTTAGCACGCGAGATATCCTTGCACATCACGGCAAATGGCTTTTTAGGGCGCTTTTTTCGCTCTCTTAAAAGCCCCACTGTATCATCCTTTAAACGGCACATCAGATGAAAACCGCCAAGCCCCTTTACGGCTAAAATTTTACCCTCGTTTATGAGGCGCGCGGCCTGCTTCGCGCTATCGTTATCTCTTGCCAAAACTCGCCCGAATTTGTCTTTTAGAGCGAGTCTCGGCCCGCAGTTTGGGCAGGAGACCGGCTGGGCGTGATAGCGGCGATTTAGCGGATTTTTATATTCGCCGCCGCAAAATTCACACATCTTAAACGCATTCATCGTCGTATTTGCGCGGTCGTAAGGCAGCGACTCGATAATAGAAAACCTTGGACCGCAGTTGGTGCAGTTGATAAAAGGATAATGATACCTCGGGTCTGCTGGGTCGTAAAACTCGCGCTCGCAGTCTGCACAGAGGGCAAAATCAGGCAAGATAGGCGCATGTTTTTTGGCTGATTTTGAGGCGGCTATCTTAAACTCGTCAAATTTCGCGTCCTCTAGCTCGGTTTTTCTCATCTCGTCGATGCGAGCGAGGCTTGGCAGCTCCTCATGCAGAGCTTTTTCAAATTTTTCTATCTGCTCATCTCGCCCGCAAAGCGTTAGCTTCACGCCCTCGTCGTCGTTATAAATTTCGCCTGCAAGGCCGAATTTAAGGGCTAGATTATAAACAAAAGGGCGAAAACCGACGCCTTGAACCAGGCCTGAAATTTCATATTTAAAACATCTCTTCAATCAAAAACTCTTTGCTAAATTTGGCGTTTAAACCCGTTTTTAGATGCTTTAACGTCAAATTTGCAAGCGTTTTGTTTTCAAAAAGCGAGCCGCAAAGCAGAGCGTTTTGCACGCCAAAATCCTGCTTTAGCGAGTCTGAAAAATCGCTCAAAAAATAAGCCAGCGACTCGGCGTATCCGTAGCTAAGCAGCCTAGCATCGACGCCCGCGAGCCTAAAGCTCATGCCGCTTCTAGCAAATTTAACTACGTCAAAATGCGTTTTGTTTAGCATTTTAAAATCGAGCCTAGGCCCTTTGGCGCCGTTAAAATCGCTCGCGTTTTGCAGTAAAATCTCTCCGGCTTTTTGCGCATCGCTATCAAATCCAAGCAGCACCCCAGCTATACAAAATAGCCCAAAAAAGCCGTTTTGTAAGCAAAGCTCGCCGCGCGGCAGGATAAAGTTTTCGCCGTAATTTTGAAGCAATCTCTCGCCGCCCTCCTCGCGCTTTATCTGCGCGTAAAGCTCCTCAAAACTCGCAGGCAAGGCGAAATTTAAGACGTTAAAATCATCAAATTTGGGGTAAATTTTAACTTCATCGTCTTTAAACCTGCTTAAAAATATCCTAGCTATCCCGCCCTCTGCGTCAAATTCTTTTTTTGCGAGATTAAAAGCGGCTAGATTTTTATCCGTAGCGCCCTCTATCTTGCTCAAATTTGCGCGCGAATAATAAATCCTAGAGCCGCTAAAAATGTATCCGTTTTCAAGCACTACGGCCTTAAACGGCGGCTTTTGCGTCTTTGACGCGATAAAATTTAAGCCCGCTTTAAAAAGTTTGTCGCAAAGCGCGTAGAGAAAAATATCCCTAGCTGCGCAGACGTCAAAAAATCTAGGAGAGCTTGGGTGATTGCCGCGGTAGATCGCCGTCGTTTTTAGCGTAACGGCGGGCTTTTCGTAGCTTGCTAGGGCAACCTGCTCGGCTTCGTTTGCGATAAAAATTTTGGGTAAATTTTTAAGGTTTGTCGGCATTAAAAGATTAAAATTTTCGTTTAGTTCGGTGAAATTTAAAGCTTCAAATTCGCCGCTAATATCTTTAAATTTAACACTTTGGCCCGCGCATAAATTTTTAAAAGCAAAATCTAAAAGCTCGCTAAAATTTGTCTTCGTCACGGGAGTAAATTTGCCGTCCGTAAAAACGCAAACATCACTAAAAACGCCGTTTTCGCACTCTTTTAGCTCGCCTTTAAAATAAGCGCTAACGACGCTTGGCGTGATGTTTGAGAGAGTATTCTCAGGCTCACTTATTTCGCCGTTCGGTAAATTTTCGCTCGCGTAAACCTTTGAGCCGCGTAAAAACACGCTGTGAGGCAGCGAGCTAGAGAGTATATCGGAAAACGCCAAAAGCTCCTCTTGCGAGCCTTTTGCATAAAGCGTCGTTAAGTCTAGCTCCTTTTTAATGCTAAATTTTAACCCGCTTTTTTGCGCGTAAAATTTAAGAAAAAACGCGAAATTTTCGCTCGCGCAGTCAAACTCGTAAGCTAAAATCATATCGCGCCCTTTTTTGAAAACTCTAAAGCGATGTCTGAAACGCTAAAATTTGCGATCTTTTCGTAGCTAACCCCAAGACGCGAAAGCTCGTTTAAAAGCGTCTTTTCCATCAAATTTGCCCCCTCTTGCGCCTGCGCGGAGAGTTCAAAGCTCATAGGCTCGATGCGCTTTGGCACGATACCTAAAATTTTCGTCCGCGGCAAATCGCCCGCAAGCTCCATTAGCCGCAAGGTTTCTAGCATCTCGACCTCGTGCGCGGAGCCGTTCCACGAGACGGCGGGCGGCATCTGCTCGTAACCGAAAAAATACACATCCCCCATCTCGCCGCCCTCAGCGCTGATGCAGTCTGCAACTATCAAAACGTCCGCCCAGGCGATAACCGGAGTGAGCGCCATAGCTAGCGTGCCGCCGTCGATAAATCTTAGCTCCAAATTTGCGCCGTCTGCGTTAAATTTGGAGCCGTCACTACGAACGAGGTCGCCGCTCAAATTTGAGTTTGCGACGTCCAAATTTGACGAGCTAAATTTACCGCTCAAATTTGAATCAGAGTCAAATTTAGCCGAGGGTTTAGGGCCAAATTTGTAGTTTCGCTCCATCATTTTTACAAAATGCACCCCAACTCCCTCGTCGCCAAACATCACGTTACCGATACCTAGCACCAAAACGCGCATCAGTGCTCGTCTTTTACGAATTTATAGCCGCTTACGATGGCGTCCATAGCTCCGTTTTTGCCTTTTACGGCGTTAAATACCACCATATACACGTGCGCCACGACAAAAACCATGATGATCCACATGCAGATGCGGTGTATCGTGCGGACGTTTGCCAGCCCGCCCATGAGCTCCTCGCACTGCCTCATCGGCTCGTAAAGTAGCCCGCCAAGCCCTTCGTGATAGACGTGGACATAGAGCACGAGGCCTGTTAGGCAGATCAGGAAAAGCACCAGATAAAAGAAAAAATACGACGCAAACTGAAGCGGGTTATAAACGCCCTTTAGATGCGGGTGCGGACCCAAAAACAGATAGTATTTTATCTGCGCTATCCAGACCTTGGGATTAAAAAAATCGACGATACTCACGACCTCTTTGCGGCTGTATTTATCAAATATAAATAGGTAGAGTTTGAAAATAAAGCACGCTATCAGGACAAATCCCGCAATCTGATGAGCCGCGCGCCACTTAGCGTTCATAAACAACATGGGCTCGGTCGTGACCTCGGGACTAACGAAAACATAGGATATATAGTATCCGCTCACGACCAAAAAGGTGATGGCAAAAAACCTGATCCAGTGCGTCGCTCTAAGCCCGATGGAAAATTCATACTCGCTTTTGCGGTCAAATTTATGCTCGCTCATAGCCGCTCCTTTCACAAATTCGGATTGATTTTGTATTCGCCCAGCTGCGTGCCGCGCGCATCCATCACGTGTACGGCGCATGCGATACAAGGATCGTACGAATGTATCTTGCGTATGATCTCAAGCGGCTTGGTTAGATCGGCGATCTTTAGCCCGATGAGGCACTCCTCGTAGCTTCCGCGTACGTTTGCAGCGTCTTTTGGCGAGGCGTTCCACGTACTAGGCACGACTGCTTGCCAGTTGGTTATCACGCCGCCCTTTATGCGGCACCAGTGGCTTAGCGCTCCGCGAGGGGCATTGCCTTGGAAATTTCCTTTATACTCTTTACCGTTATCTATGACGTACTTAGCGCAGGTTTCTTGATCGGTTTTTAGATTTTCTACGAGGCTATTAAATGCAGTTAGTCCGTGATCGGCTACTAGTTTGGCCTCTAGCATCCTGGTTGCGGTTCTACCCAGCGTAGAAAATACCGCCTCAAGCGGCAGCCCAGAGTCTTTTAAGAATTTATCGACGATTTTTACCACGCGCTCGTTGCCTTTGGCGTAGTTTATGACGATGCTGGCTATCGGGCCCACCTGCATAGGTTTGCCGTCATATCGAGGGGCTTTGATCCAGCTGTATTTGCCTTTTTCGTCAAATACCTTAGTATCCACCTCTTTGCCGTGGCCGTCTAGGGTTTTCATATCTTTTAGGCCGGTGTAGTTTGGCTCGGTCTGCCCGTCGTACGGATGCAGCGGGGCTGGGTTTTTATACCATGCGCGAGTGGCTTCCTCGGTGATCTTATCGCCGTTCACTTCGTAAACCTTGCTGATATCGCCGTTTAAGATAGCGCCGCCTTGGATCAGATACTCGTTTCTGCCGACTAAAAACTCGTCGTAAGCGAATAAATTTGACACGCCGACGTCTTTTAGTACGCTTGGCTCGCTGCCGTAGGCTTTAGCAGCCATGACGAGATCTGGATAATACGCCCTGTTAATAAAATCGGCCGTTTCATGAAATTTGGTTAGGTATTCGCCTAGTCTTGCAGGATCAAGTAGGTCCATGACGCAGGTCACGCCGCCGACGGTTAGGCTTTGAGGGTGCGGGTTTTTAGAGCCAAATATTGCCATCATCTGCGCTACCGTTCTTTGTATCCTTAGGCACTCTAAATAGTGCGAAAGCACGATCAAATTTTGCTCAGGCGTAAATTTGTAAGTCGGATGTCCCCAGTATGCGTTTGCAAAAGGCCCTAAATTTCCCTTTTTTACGAAGGCTTCGACGCGCTCTTTTACCTCTTTTAGCTTATCTGCGCCGGTCGCGTAAGGCGTGTCGCAGTATTTAAACGCCTCGTCGCTAGCCTTGCGTACGTCCGCGCTTAGAGCTGAGACCACGTCCGCCCAGTCAAGGCCGTGAAGCTGATAAAAATGCACTACGTGATCGTGCATATAAAGGGCGTTGTTCATCAGCGTGCGCGTTAGCTGCGCATTTAGCGGAGGAACGATGCCTAGCGCGTTCTCGACGGCCATGATACCCGCGCGGTAGTGCGAAAACGTACAAACGCCGCAAATCCTCTGCATGAAAAACCCAGCATCCCTCGGATCGCGCCCCTTTACGACCTGCTCTATGCCGCGCCAGAGCGTCGAGCCCGAGTAGGCTTCTTTCACTACGTTATTTTCATCTACGACGACCTCTATGCGCAGATGGCCTTCTATCCTGGTTATCGGGTCTATTACTATTCTTTGCTCGCTCATTTTTACGCCTCCTCTTTGTCTTTAGCAAAAATGCTTACCGCGGCGTGCGCTGCTATACCGATACCTGCGAGCGCCAGTACTCCGATGCCGATTTTATCGCTGACGTTATCGGCGCCTAGGCCTAAAACGGTGTTAAACAGCCTATCTGCCATCGGCTCCTCAAAAGGCCCCATCGTATCCCAAAAATCAGGCTCCGAGCAGCCTATGCAGCCGTGACCGGCCTGTACCGGCCAGCTGGTGTGCTGGTTAAATCTTTCGCGAGAGCAGTTATTAAACGTATATGGGCCTTTGCAGCCGACTTTATAGAGGCAGTAGCCGTTTTTCGCGCCCTCGTCGCCAAAGGTCTGCACGAACTCGCCCGCGTCAAACCTACCGCGTCTTTCGCAAAGATCGTGGATCCTAAGCCCGTAAGCCCACTTCGGACGGTTAAATACGTCAAGCGCGGGCAAGGTGCCAAAAAGTATGTAGTGAAGGACGTTGCCCACGATATTTTTCTCGCTCGGAGGACAGCCCGGGACGTTTATGACCGGTTTTGAGGTTACCTTTGATAGGCCGACGGAATTTGACGGATTTGGCTTTGCCGCTTGCACACCGCCAAAGCTCGAACAGGTACCGATAGCAAATATCGCCGCGGCGTTCTGGCTTGCGTGCTTTGCGTGATGAAGGCCGCTAAGCCCCAAAGGACCGACAGTTAGATAGTTCTCCGTCTCGCCCGTAGGTATGCCGCCCTCGACTAGCAGGATGTATCTGTCTTTGTATTTTTCGATCGCGCTTTCTAGGTTTTCCTCAGCCTGCCAGCCTGCCGCAGCCATCACGGTTTCGTGATACTCGAGGCTGATGTAGTTAAAAATCAAGCTATCTATACTCGGCGCATCGGTGCGAAGCAAACTCTCGCTGCATCCCGTGCACTCGGCCATATGTAGCCAGATCACGGGCAATCTATCGCTAAGCTCGGCGGCTCTAGCCACGGTTGGCGCCATCGACGCAGGCAGCGCCATAAACGCCGTCATCGCGCCCGCCCATTTCATAAAGTCGCGCCTGCTAAATCCGCTTTTCTTTAAAGCTTCGCCGATCGATCCGTTTTTTAGGGTCGGAAGCGCGGCAAGCACGTTAAGCCTCTCGTTTATCCTAACTAGGACGTCATCTCTCATGCTCTCTCCTTGGGGTAAAATGTGTATTTTTAGCATATTTAATAACGGTATAAATTCATTTTTAATTATTATCAAATAGCTTTAAATATTGAAATATTACAACTAAAAATTAAAATTCTATATTTAGTAAAAGAACTAGTTTTAATAATTAAGTATATTGTTATTTTAGTGATATTTTTGCAAAGAAAGCTCTAGAAAATAATTAAAGTATAAAAAGATAGATTTAATAAATCATTTTTACATTTTGATATTTTAAAATCAAAATCGCACTATTTCTTAAATCGGCTTCAAGGCTTTAAAATTTGAAATGAAAATTTACGGCGTCAAATTTTACTCCGGCCGCCTTGCATCTCTAAAATTCGCGCGCTTATTTGCATTATCTGCGCAAACACCGCTCCCTTTTGCGTCTCAAGCGATGCCGCCATATCTTTTGCGTATGGATTTTTGCTCGCTTTTACCCGCTTTATCGCGGCCTCAAGCTCTTTTAGCCGTTTTTGCAGTTTCTCTAGCTGCTTTTTTAGGATATCGGCGCTACTTTCGCCCTCGTTTGCGCCGCTAGGCAAATTTGACGCATCGCTCAAAATATCGCTCCTATCGCCGCTTTGCAAATTTACGCCTTTTAAATTTAGCGCGCCCGAGTTTAAATTTGCCGCGCTAGTCGCTGCAGAGCTTTTGCCGACGCTCATCAAATTTGAGTTTAAATTTATGTTTAGTTTTACATCCATCGCCGTACCTTTAAATTTAAAAGTATATCGGCAAATTTGAGAAAAATAAAAGGCGCAAACGTAAAATTCGAAAAAAAAATTAAGGAAATAACAAAGGCTCGGCAAAAC
>CAUQPE010000039.1:0-16006 GCA_963519915.1 uncultured Campylobacter sp.
GACGCTTTAGATAAAGCTCGGGTGCGATGCGTAAAAATCTCTCCACGCCAAGCGCGTTGTGAAACGTGACGAAAGGCTTAGCGTTCGCTCCGCCAGGGATCGGGTGCATCATAGGAGTCTCGACCTCTAAAAAGCCCTTATCCTCGAAAAATCTGCGAATTGTACTAACGATAACCGAGCGGCGCTTAAAATCAGCCCTAACCTCTGGATTCATTATCATATCGAGGTATCTTTGGCGGTATCTAGTTTCGATGTCCGTTAGTCCGTGAAATTTCTCCGGAAGCGGCGAAATGGCCTTTGACGCCAAGGTTAGTTCGCTAACGTGCATAGAAAATTCGCCCGTTCGCGTGACGAAAGCATATCCGCGCACATATATGATGTCGCCTACTTCAATATTTTTCTTTACGACCTTAAACCAATCAGGATCAAGCGTCTTATTACTAAAGTAAATTTGAAGATTGCCGTCCTCATCCTCAATGTTGGCAAATATCGCTTTGCCAGCATCCCTAATGAGCTTAACGCGTCCGGCAAGGCTTACTAGCTGACCTTCAGCGCTCTTTTCTTCGGTGTCTATAATGTGTTTAAATTTAAGTCTAAATTTAGTTATATCCATATCGCGGCGTAAAAAATGCGGATAGGGATTTACGCCCGCGCTTCTTAGTTCGTTTGCCGTCTCTAATCTTTGTATTTCTAATTGATTTTCAAATATCACTTGCCACCCTTTGCCTCTTTAGCAACACACTCTTTACATACTCCGTAAAGCTGCATCATGTGCCCCGTTAGCTTAAAGCCGTGCTCTTTTGCGATGTTTGCTTGTCTTTTTTCTATGGTTGCGTCTTCAAATTCTATGATTGTTCCGCATCTGCGGCATATCATGTGATCATGGTGAGGCTTGGTTGCAAGCTCGAATTTTTTACCTTGTGAGCCAAAGCTGATAGAGGTTACCATCTCGGCCTCTTCGAGCAAATTTAACGTCCTATAAACGGTTGCTATACCGACGTTTAGGTCAGGATAGGTCTCTTTAATGAAAAAATAAAGTCTCTCCGGAGTGAAGTGCTCGTCGTTGTTGTAGAGCGTTTTTAGTAGAACTTCTCGCTGTTGCGTGTATTTTAGCCCATTGTCTCTCAAAATTTTTTTAAATTTATCAAGAAGCGCGTCGTATTCTAAATTCTCAATCATTATTTATACTCCTTAATCGTCGAATTTATCTCCAAATTTGGTCTTTGCTCCTGCATAGATGCGTCAAACGGCGTTTCGATATTTCCCACACCGCCTGATATGCCTTTTACGTTAACATTCATTATCCATTTGCCGGTATCCAGCAAAATCGGGTACAGTTTACTTCCCCTAAAATACGGCTCTATTTTGTTGTTTAAAACTTGAATATTTGAAATGGTCACTATCAAAACCGCAAAAACTAGGAAAATTTTAGCGCTTCCGATGACAAATCCGCCCATTTTATCCAAAAATCCAAGTCCGCTTAACCCTACTAATCTCGATAAAAATGCGCCGATACCCAAGCAAAGTATCCAGAATACAATAAGCGTCGTTAAAAATCCAGCAAAAAACAGAATAGAATCGCCCTCTATTTTATAAACATTATCGCTTATTAGATGACCGACTCTAATACCGAATCTACTAGCCACCACGATACCGCCGATTAGACCGATGAGGCCAAATATTTCCTTTATCAGTCCGCTTATCACGCCTTTTATACCCAGTATCAAAACTAATGAAACGACGACTACGTCAAATAGTGTAACAAAGTCCATTACATACCTAACAACGGCGCAAGTTCTTGCTGATTGGTTGAATATCTCATCGCCATTTCTTTCGTGATTTGATTTGCTTTAATAGCCTTCATTAAGGACTGCGTTTGCGTCATCATGCCGGTTACTTGTTGGTTTAGCTGCATTTGGGAGTAAATTTGATGCACCTTGTTTTCTCGAATAAGGTTTGCGATAGCATTATTGTTAATTAGTATTTCGTGTATAGCAAGTCGTCCGCTGCCTATTTTTGGAAGTAAGCTTTGCGATATAACCGCAGTTAACGAAACCGAGAGCATATTTCGCACCTGAAGCTGCTCGCCGCCCTCAAAGCTATCTATGATACGGTTGATAGTCTGAATAGCCGAGTTTGTGTGCAGCGTGCCAAATACTAAGTGGCCAGTCTCTGCTGCCGTAATAGCCGTAGATATCGTTTCTCTGTCTCGAAGCTCGCCCACCAAAATAATATCAGGGTCTTCGCGAAGCGCGCTTTTGAGCGCCTTGGCATAAGACTTGGTATCCACGCCGACGTTTCTATGAGAAAAAAGACCTTTTTTATTCGTATGTACGAACTCGACAGGATCTTCTACGGTAATAATATGCTTTCTTTCGTTTAAATTTATCTCGTTTAGCATCGCGGCAAGCGTCGTCGATTTACCGCTACCCGTGGGTCCGGTGACCAAAATTAGTCCCTTTTCGCGCTTTACCACTTCCTTAAAAATAGCAGGCGCTCTAAGGTCGTCAAGAGACGGAATATCTGTCGGAATAATACGAAATGCGGCAGCCAAATCGCCGTTCATAGTATAGTAATAGTTGCCCCTAAAACGTCCGACGCCAGGAAGCTCTATTGCGAAGTCAAGCTCCCTATTTTCCTCAAGATCGCTTTTTTGCACGTCGGTTATGAGCGCATAGCAGATATCTTGTATATCGTGCCCCTTTAGCACGCCGAGCTCAAGCGGCCTCAAGGTTCCGTCTATTCTGATCTGCGGCTCGCTTCTTGCGACAAGGTGCAAGTCGCTGGCCTTATTGTGGACGACCGTTTTTAGTAACGTCTCCAAGCTTACGTCTATTTTCTTGGGCTCTAAACTATCATTTTGAGTTTCTTGCCTTATTTGCTCCATATAAAATTTCCTTATTCTATAATTTTCGGCACGACAAAGAAGTGTTCGCTACTCATCGGAGCGTTTTTAAGTATAGTTTCTATCACGTCAGAGCTCACGCTTACGTCTTCTCTTAACGGAGTTCCGCCTTCTCTAGAGCTTACTACCGCTTGAGAAGCGCTTAGATCAAGCTCGTCTAGTATACCCGCAAAGCTCAAAATTTCACTGAGTTGACCTTCGATCTCCCTTCGCTTGTCGCTTTCGACTTTGAGCGAACTAAGCTTTTCAAGTTTGGTTAATAAAGTATCGTCTATCTGCATAAAACCTCGTCAAATTTTTAAAATTTTCCGCATTATAACACAATTTGCCTTGATTTTTATGCTGTTTTATATTTATTATGCTACAATTACGAACTTTCAATAACTAAAATTTAAGGAACAAACTTGGCCATCAAAGATGATATTGATTCTATAAAGGAAGAGTTAAATACTCAAGAACAATTTTTAGAAAACATAATCAAAAGCGAAAGATTTTTTAAAAAATATAAAAAAATTATCATCGGTGCGCTCGCCTTAGGCATGATCGGCGCGGCGGGATACTATATAAACGGCGCTTTAAAAGAAAAAGAGTTTAAAGCCGCAAACGCCGCATATGCAAAACTGATACTTAATCCAAAAGACGAGCAAGCAAAAGCCGAACTAAAACAAAAAGACGCCTCGCTTTACGCGCTTTACGAGTTTAGAAGAGCGGTTGACAACAACGACACAAACGCGCTAAAATCGCTAGCAAACGAGCAAATAGATCCGCTTTTAAAAGATATCGTAAAATCCCAGATAAACGAGCCTAGCGGTCAAATTTTGACTTCATATAAGGCCGTTGTTAGAGGGTATGAGCTAATGAAAGAAAATAAAATCGACGAAGCAAAAAACGAATTTAAAAAGGTTCCTTTAAATTCTCAGCTTCAATCCATCGTCAAAAATTTAGAACATTATCAAGGAAATGCAAAATGAGAAAATTTCAAGCTATTTTAGCGGCTGCGCTCTGCGTCGCGGTACTCGGCGGATGCAGCACGAAAAGGCAGTATTTCGAACCGACCGACGTGCAAAATGAAAAAATTTCAGAAAACAGGCTACCGGCTAGCATAGCGACGGCGAGCATAAACGGAGCAGTGCTAAAAAACGGCATGGCGATAACTAAAAACGGTTTACTGGCGCCTGAAACAAAGCTGACAAAAGGCGCTACTTTATTAAATTACGGCGACGATAAAATTATAAGCTCTGACCTGGACGGAAATTTGATCGTTGCAAACAGCTCAAACGAAATTTTATTTCAAAGAAGCTTCAATGAAGCAATCGTTTCAGCCGCTCTAGAAGATAATAAACTAGCCCTTTTAAGCGCGGGCAATGTCATATATCTCATCGACATTGCAACAAACGATACTTTGCTAGAGTTTGAAAGCTCAAACGTCTATGCCCAGGACTCTCGCGTCGCTGCGCCGTTATTTATGAGCTCGCTCGTTATATTTCCTACGCTTGACGGAAAGATCATGATCGCGGATAAAAACCAAGGCCGAATTTTACGTGACGTGGTCGTGAGTAGCGAGCAGTTTTTTAACAACATCATCTCGCTCAACGTCGTAAACGACACGATGATAGCTGCCACCGGCAAACGTATCGTCTCGATAAATCCCGAAAAAACGGTTTATTATAACGGCGAGATCAAAGACATCGTCATAAACGGCGAATATATATATATCTTGCTAAAAGACGGCAAAATCGTACTTAGCGACCTAAATTTGAAACAAATCAAAGACGCATATTTTAAATTCGCCATCTTTTCAAGCGCCACCGTCTATAACGGCTCGCTTTATATAATGGAAAAAACGGGCTATCTCATCAAGACTGATCTAGCGCTCGACAACGCCAAAATTTACGAGCTTTCAGACGAGGTCGAGAGCCAAATTTTCGCCGGCGCGAAAGAATTTTACTACGACGATTACAGTTTAGAGCTTAAATGACGAAACAAGAAATTTATCAAGTTCTGGAAGCCAAAAAGATTATCTTAAAAAATTTAAGCTGGACGGAGCTTGATAAATTTACTAAAAAAAAGACCCTTGCCGCGCTCACGGGCGTTGATATTAATGGCTTTTATACGCTTTTGTTTTTTCGCAGCGCAAAGGCTAGATTTTTAAGCAAAGAGTTTGAAACAATCAACGAAATAGCCGGCAAAATCGCCGAGCAAACAGGCGTAAATTTTAAGAAAAAAGCTATTTTTTATAGCTCTGATATCTGCTCAAAAACTGCAAATTTAATGAAAGAAAACGGCTACAAACATGACTCTATGTGACGTAGGCAATACTAACGCCACCTTTTTTGAAAACGGTAAAATCACCAAAATCAGGATTGAAAATTTTAAATATTTTAGAAGCGATGAGAAGATTTATTTTATCAGCGTAAACGACGAAGTAACCAAAAGGTTGCAAAATTCGCCCAGATTCGTAAATTTGGAGCCCTATTTTGAACTAGATACTATCTATAAAGGCCTTGGTATCGACCGCGTGGCTAGCTGTTATGCCGTAAAAAACGGTCTTATTGTCGATGCTGGCAGCGCCGTAACGATAGACGTTATGATGGACTCTATGCACCTTGGCGGCGCGATAGTGCCAGGTATTTCGCATATCCTAAAAGCCTGCGAGGCAATTTCGTCTAGGCTAAAAATCTCGCTAAATTCGCAGATCGATCTCGACGCGCTCCCGCAAAAAACGACCGACGCGGTGAGCTACGGCGTCATAAAGCCAATCCTGCTTCTCATCGAAAGTATGGCAAACGGCTCGAAAATCTACTTCACAGGCGGCGACGGCGAGTTTTTATCGCGCTTTTTTACCACGAGTATCTACGACCGCATGCTCGTATTTCGCGGGATGCAAAAACTTATCGAACAAAAAAAGGACATCTTATGCTAACGGTTGCTTTGCCAAAAGGTCGCATCGCCGACGAAACTCTCGCGATTTTTAGGAAGATTTTTCAAAGCTCGTTTGAGTTTGAGGATAGAAAACTACTAATGAGCGAGGGCGATTTTAAATTTCTAATGGTTCGCAACCAAGACATCCCGACCTACGTCGTAAACGGCGCTGCAGATATCGGCGTGGTGGGCCTTGACGTACTTGAAGAGCACCGCCCTGACGTCGTGCGCCTACTTGATCTAAAGATCGGTAAATGCCGCGTCTGTGTGGGTATAAAAGAGGGCGAGGAGCTAAATTTAAACGCGCCCGAACTAAAGATCGCCACCAAAATGCCGCACATTTCGCGCAACTACTTCGCCGCAAAAGCCACCGCGCTAAAGATTATCAAGCTATACGGCTCGATCGAGTTAGCACCGCTGGTCGGGCTAGCCGACGCAATCGTGGACGTCGTGGAAACGGGCACTACCATGAAACAAAACGGACTCAGAGTCGCCGAGACCATCATGCACAGCTCCGCTCACCTCATCGCAAATAAAAATAGCTTTATCATCAAAAAAGACGAAATTTTATCGCTTTACGAAAAAATCAAAGCGCAAATTTAAGCTAAATTTGTAAGTCGAATTAACGGCCGCTAAATTTAGCTTTTTTATTTCTGTAAAAAATATCTTGAAATTTGATAGTTTATAATCACAATACTCGGCGATCAATCTTGATAAAATTTAAACCATACAAAGCTCGCAAACCAAACTACAAAAACCAATTATACTTATTTTTGGGCGCATGGACAAATCTTATCCTTGCGCGATATGATGCTTTTTTCGCAATCAAACAGGAATCGCCAAAACCCAATAAAAATTAAAGTCAAATTTGACGCCGTTGTCGCAAAAACAAAAGTCTAAACCAAACTTAGAACAAAAAAAGAAGGCATTGATCCGTGAATAATTACAAAAGTTAATGAAGCAGGCCCTAAAGCGCGTAAATTCGGCAATTATCTCAACGAGATTTAATTTTATAAAGCTTTACTTGGTAGTTTGTTTACAAAAACCGGTCCGCTTTAAAATTTCCGCAAGAGGCATTATTGTTTTTATTAAAAGTTAAAATGATGTAAAAATCGGCGATAATTCATCAAAAAATCAAGGCTAACTTACAAGACGGCAAAAGATTAAAGCCTCCGACAAAATAGCGTCGCAGTTAAATTTTAATCCTCGTAAAGGCTGTCTCTAGGCTCACCCAGATAAAAACCCTGAAACTCGTCCACGCCAAGCTCTACGCATGCATCAAACACCTCTTTTGAGCGGACAAATTCGGCTATTACCGTGATATCAAGCTTTTTAGCAAAGGCGATAATGGCGCCCGCTATCGCGCGAGAGTCCTCGCTCGTGTCGATATTTTTTATGATGGAGCCGTCGATTTTTATGTAGTCTGGCTTTAGTTTTAGGATGTAAGAGAAATTGCTATATCCAGAGCCAAAGTCATCTATAGCGATCTTTACACCCATCCTGCGCACGCGCTCGATAAATGTTCCTATGCGCTCGATATTTTCGACGTTTTCATCCTCCAGTATCTCAAATATCACGCGCCCCGCGACTTTATATTTATTTAATTTTTCGATGATAAACACGCTCACGTCGCCGTCGGTCATATCGCGCCCGGATAAATTTACAGAGATTACGGCGTCGGATCTATCTGCGATTAGTTTAAAGCTTTTTTCGATCAGCATTTTTTCGATATCGGTATAGCGCTTAATGCGCTTTGAAACTTCCAAAAATACGCTTGGAGATATGATTTCGTTACTGTTTTGGATGCGGATTAGCGTTTCGTGCTTTACGATTTGCTTTTCTTTATTAAATATCGGTTGATAAAACGGCACGATCCTATCGTTTATGATAGCGTTTCGTATCATGTTTGATCGCGTGATTTGCTCAGCGTACTGCGGCGTATCGTCGATGTTTTTAAAGTAGCAAAAATAGTCCTTTCCGCTTTGTTTAGCAAACTCAAGCGCCACCATCGCCTTTTTAAACGTATCGGTCTCATCAAGCGCAAAGCCCACCGTGCAGTGTATCTCTATCTCGCTTTGCTCGCCGTCAAGTGCGGCGATATCGACGACTAGGCCTTTGATGTTATCTAAAAGTTCGGTCGCTAGATCTTCGTACCTATCGATAAAAAACGCCGCATCCTCGATAAACGCAAACTGATCCGGCCCCACTCGGTAAACCGTCATATTATTATCATCTGCGAATTTTTGCGAAATTTGCGTCATGCGTACTAAAATTCTGTCGCAAACTGCAGTACCGAAGTAGTTATTCATTTTTCTAAATTCGTCGATATCCACAATGATGATTTTAGGGCTTTTCATCGCCTCCAGATCACGCTCCAGAGCCGTTTTATTAGGCAAACCCGTAAGAGAATCTCTATAAAGCCGCTTTTGCATCTCGGCATTATTGGCTACGAGCTTGGCATTAGTTTTCATTAGGGAGACTTGATTATTTCTTATACTTCTATAAAAAAGCAAATATTGAAAAATACAAATAAGCACCATTACGCTCGTTACGATAAATGTATTTTTCATATTTACGATAAACCACTGCGCAAAAAGCGGATCGTTAAATCCCGAAATTTTAACGCCTTGAACCATATTGTAGCCTATTATTGCGCCGTCTATATTTTTAAAATAGCAAATCTCGGCTTTGTTGTCTGGAATTAGTTTTATACTTTTATAAGCGCCGTTGCGAGCTAGTTGCGCATGCGCATTAGCATCCATACCGCAAAATTTATATGGCAAATTTTCTCCGATCAAACTTGGCTGTTGCGAACTAGCTAGGATAATGAGTTCGTTTTTTTCGCCTGTTTGCTTTACGATCCACGAAGGGATAGACTTTGCCGCTTCGCTATGTCTTTGAAACTCCTCTATATCACGCTTTGCGACGTCTTTATAAATCATTTGCAATATATTCATATAGGACTCCACCTTGCTCTGTATATCGATGTTTGAGATATAGTTGGAGGAGTCTTGTAGTTTTTTATAAAATATAAAACCCATAGCCAGACACGAGCAGATCACGAGTACGGCGATCGGCAGGACGATGAACTGCGTCATCGACTTTTTAAAATCCAAATTTTGCATAAAACTTCTTTAAAAAAATTACTCTCATTTTATCATTATTTACTTAAGTTAATTATAAAAGCTAAATTTTATAAAAATAGTTTATAAAGTAAAAAGAAGGCAAACCCCAGCAAAATGACTGCGCACACGTAGTTTAGCCATTTTGCGACGTTTTGCGAGATAAATTTGGCGCTTTTATGCACGGCAAACGGCATAGAAACGATCCAGATAAATATCGCCGCGACCAGCCCCGCTACGACCGCGCCCGCGTTTTCAAAGCTTTTGGCAAAGCCTGCCACGCTAAGCCAAAATCCGACGGTGTACGGGTTTGCAAGCGTGACGAAAAGGCCTTTTGCGTAGTTTTTGCTAAATTTTACTTCACCGCCCTGTGCGTCCGCCGTTATAGGCTTGTTTGCATTTTTAAATATAGCATAGGAGATGTAGGCTAGATAGCAAAATCCAAAAATCCCGATGATTTTTTCCGCCGTTTCGCCCTGCAAATACTCAAGCACGCCAAACGCTAAAAGCAGCAGATACGCCACGTCCGCGCTCATAGCGCCAAGCCCGATAGCAAACGCCGCCCAAAACGACCTTACCGCCGCGCTCATTATCATCACGTTTACGGGCCCTAGCGGTACCGCCGCGCTAAAACCCAGCAGCAACCCCTGCAAAAACGCGTTCATCTTCGTCCTTTTTCATTTTTGTATTTTGGATTTTACCTAAATTTGAAAGGTTTGAGGTCATTAAATTTGACGCGAAAAGCGGATTTCAATTTTAACGGAACACACAAATTTGATTTGGGGATTTGGAATTTTACTCGCCGAGACCTGCACCTTTAAGGTGCTAAATTTGGTTTGGTTAAATTGCGTTGTGCATTAAAATTAATCTTTCTTGTTAAGGGGGAAGGGGCTTGAATTACGAGGTCGCTCCCTTCCCCTACGACGTGAGAAGTTGCTGCGCTATGCGCAGATTTAGATTTGACGCTATCGCGTCGCAAGTTTAATATTTAGCATTTTCGCGGTGCGGGTCTCGGCGGGTAAAATTTACAAATTTGAACGTAAAAAGTTAAGGCGAAGTATCGTGAGATGATTTTTCGAGTTTTGAAGCAAAATTGAGCGTGCGCTAGGCATATAGCCTGCGGAGCGAAAATTTTGCGAAATCTCGGAAAAGCGCTCGCGAGACGAGCCGCCAATCCCCGAACTCACAATCGCACTATCTGCGCTCCAAATCCCCCCTGCCCCGCCGGCGCGTCAAAAAACTCCTTCACGCTCGGATGCTCACGCAAGAAGTTTTTGACCGCGTAGGCGAGCTTGCCCGTGCCGATGCCGTGATACACCTGCACCTCGTCAAAGCCCATCACTAGGCTATCTGAGATAAATTTATCCAGCTTCTGCACCGCCTCGTCCGCGCGCAGTCCGTGCAGATCGAGCGTGACGCTAGCATTTTGCGGCTTTTGCACACTTAGATTTATGCCTGATTTTTTCGGCGGGGCGGGTGTTTCGCCGCTGATTTTTAGCTGTTTTATCGGTACGCGCATACTCACGTTATCGGTTTGTATCACGGCATCATTTTTGCTAAGGCTTGCCACGACGCCTTTTATCTTGCCGTATTTCACGCGATCGCCGACTTTTAGCTCGGGTGCGGCGGAGATTTCGGGCTTTTGCACGGCGCGTTTGGCCTCGTTCGCACGGTTTAGGGCGCGCTGTTTTTCTTTGGTGTCGTTTAGATTTATCGCTCGCCTAGCTTCGTTTATCGCCTTAAAATACTCCCGCTCCAGCCGCGTTATAACCTCGTGTTGCTCGGCCTCGGCGCGCTCTTTTTGCTCTTTTAAATTTTCGATTAGCGAGTCTAGCTTTTGCTCTTTTTTCTCCGCGCTTTCGAGCTTTTCTTTGAGCTGCACCTCTAAATTTAACGTCTTTGTGATGATTTCGTTTAGATTTTCTTTGTCTTCGCCGTAGATTTTCTTCGCCTGCGCGACCAAATTTGCCGCGATACCGTATCTAGCCGCGGTCTCAAAGGCGTATGATTTGCCGATCGTACCCTTTAAAAACTCAAATTTAGGCCGCGAGTTTTCCTCGTCATATAGCGCCGCCACTAGCTCGACTTCGGGATTTTTGGCCAGCAGCATAGCAAGGCGCTTGTGGTGGGTGGTGATGATCATCTTGATATCCTGACCCATCAGCCGCTCGATCATCACGCCATACAGGCTCGCCGCCTCCTCAAAATCCGTTCCAAGCTCAATCTCATCGACTCCGATGAGCAGATTTTTCTTCGTAAAAAGCTTGGAAAAATGCACCATACGTCCCGCAAAAGTCGATATGTCGTTTTTCACGTTTTGCGGATCCTCGATGATGGCGTCAAATTCCTTGAAATTTCCGATCTGCGATTTTTGCGCGTTTATGCGCATCGGCAACAGATATTTAGCTAGAAAGGCTGCGGCTATCAGCGATTTTAGCAGCATTGATTTACCGCCCGCGTTCACGCCCGTGATTAGCAGTACCTTTTTGCTAAAGTCTATGCTGATGCTCTTTGGATTTTTTAGCGCAGGATGGGCGAAATTTGCTAGTTTTAAATTTGACCCGCCGATTGGTAGCACGAACTCCAGATCCGCGCTTTTAGCCGTAAAAACCCGCGCGCAGTAGGCGTCAAATACGTCAAACGCTCCGTTTATAAATTTTAAAAACGGCAAGGTCTTGTGCATCGCGGAGCTAAAAATTTTGCAGTGTTCGTAGACGATTTCCTCTTTTTTATCCAGTAGCTCGCTTTGCTCTTTTTTGAGTTTTTGGATGTTTTCGGGCGCGACGTAGAAGTATCCGCCTGAGCTTCTAGCTACGACCGTGCCCTTTAGCACGTGGTTAAACCCGCCACGCACGAGTAGCGCCTCGACCGAGCTGATGTAGTGTACCTGCGTATCGACGAGATAGGGAGTGATGGACTTTGAGTAGATGAGGCGGCGCAGATCGGCGTCTATTTGCGCTCTTTTGGCGCTAAAGGCGTCTCTGATACCGCCCAGGCGCTCGTCTACTTCGTCTTTTAGCTCGCCGTTTTTGTCAAACGAGTTTGCGAGCTTTAGCATAGGCTGCGGGATCTCAATTTTAGCGAGCCACTCGCCCAGTTTACCCTCAAATTTTAGCGTTTTTAGGTAGGTAAAATAGCCGATTATCTTAGCAAACTCAAAAATCTCGCTCACGTGCAGTGTGGCTTGCTTGCTAAGGCGAATGAGTGCGTCGTCTAGGTTTTGAGCGGGCGAGGGCGCATCAAACTGCTTTTGCGAGAGCTCTAAAATTTTCTCGTAATGCAGCCTGCTGTCACCCGCCATAAAAAGCGGCTTTGGGCGCGCTAAAAAGGAGTTAAACCGCTCCATATAGCCTTGCAGGTCTAAAATTTTTATAAGCCGCTCAAAGCCTTCCGCGTTTGTAAATTCTTTTTGCTCTCGGTGCGCCGCGGCGTCAAAGACATCGCCGTTTTTTTGCTCGCGTGAGACGTTATTTTCGCACCCGTTCGCCTCCCAAATGCCGCCTTGAGTCAAATTTTGATTATCTTTAAAATTTCGCAATTATTCGCCTTTAAATTCGCAACCATCAAGCGCGATCTTGACGCTGTTTAGCTCCTTTGCCGCGCGTTTTGCGACAAAAGAGGAAGTACCAAACTCATAGTTAAATTTGGTGTTATTTACGTCGAAATTCCCGCATTTTAGGGTTTTGCCTTGATTAAAAAGCGCGACTAACTCCAGCCTTTTGCCCTGCTCGCTTTCCAGCCTAGTTTCGTAAAAATATAGCGCCGTCGCGATAAAAATCACCGAAAAAGTGATGATAAATTTCGCCTTTTTGCTTAGCTTCTCGTCGCTCACGCTAAATATCGCGATCGCAGCAAGCACGCCTAAAAGTACGATTATGACCCTCATGCGTCGCCTCGCAGCTGATATGTGATGTCGCCCGCGCCAAAGCCGATCACCAGGCCGTCATCGAGCAGGTTTTTTACGCCAAACTCGTCCGTAAAAGCAATCCCCTCGCCCTCGCGCGCGACTTTTTGCGTCATCACGGGATTGTAGCATTTAAACTCCTCTTTTAAATTTATCTCTATCGGCGTCTCGCCCGCTGCGTAAACAGGCAGGATAACTAGCTCGTCTATGCCCTCAAAGCACTCCTTAAAGCCCTGCAAATTTGCGCTTAGGCGCGTAAATCTGTGCGGCTGAAATATCGCCGTGATCTTGGTGATGCCCAGTAGCTTGGCGTACTCAAAGACCGATTGCAAAGTAGCCTTGATCTCGGTTGGGTGGTGCGCGTAGTCGTCGATGAGTACAAATTTTCTACTCGCAGTGAGGATATCGAAGCGCTTTTTGATGCCTTTAAAATTTAGCAAATTTTGCCTAATTTGCGCTAGAGACGTTTCATTTAGCGCGGCTAAGATCGCAAGAGAGGCGTCCACGGCGATGTGCTCGCCCATGCCCAGCACTTCAAATTTGCCTAAATTTTTAAGATTAAACGCAGTATAAGGCACGAAATCTCGCACGATCATGCTAAGCTCGGTGATATCGGTGCTCGGATAAAGGCGCACGGCATCAAGCTTTAGTGTGCCTAAAAACTCGTCCTCAGCGTTTATCACGCGCACCTTGGCTCGCTCCAAAAAGCCTCGATACGCCGCGTGAAATTTCTCCAAATCATAGCCGTAGTGCTCCATATGCTCGGGTTCGGCGTTGGTAACGACGGCTAGATACGGGTTTGAGTTAAGAAAACTACTGTCGCTCTCGTCGGCCTCAAAAATAACGTTGTCGCAGGGCTCGTATTTCATATTTGAGCCAAACTGCTTAGCGATCGCGCCGATGATGACAGAACCCTCCACGAGGCTAGAGAGCATCGCCGAGGTCGTGCTTTTGCCGTGCGCGCCCGCTACCGAAAACACGCGCTTGCCCTCAAGCACCATCGGCAGCGCCTCTTTGCGCGACAGGCACTGCAGCCCTTTGCTTCGCGCTTCGACGAGCTCGATGTTGTCGGATTTTATCGCGGCCGAGTAGATGACGAAGTCCTGATCCTTGATCGCAGCTTTGCTATGCGGCGTGATGACATCGATGCCCTGCGCGGCTAGCTCGCGCGTAGTCGGGCTTTCTTTGATGTCGCTACCGCTGATTATGAAACCTTTTTCGTACAAAAAGCGCGCGATCGCCGAGATGCCGATACCACCGATACCGATAAAATGGACCTTTTTACGCTCGAAGTTTTGCTCATTTGCGCGAGCTCTTTCGCCTGTATGGGTCGCTTGTCCGCTTAAATTTGACTGCGCTAAATTTTCGCGACCGAGATTTGACGCGCCGCCCGCCTCTAACGTGCGGTGAAGCCCGCTTGCTTGGTTAAAATTTCCTTGTTTTAAATTTTCCACTCGTTTTCCTTGTAAATTCTTAAAGTATTTATATTTATGTCACCCATGAAGCAATCAACGTCGTAGCCATTTGCTCTATTGTGGCGTTCGTTATTTTTCGTATTTGCTCGCCCGCTTGTTATTTATCCGGCCCTCTTGCGCAAATAAATCCCTTCGCATATTAGCCGCTAAATTCATTTTGCATTATTTTGCAAAATTTCAAGCCTTTTTGCATCGTTCGCCGCGATACCGCTCTGCGCTATTAGGCGCCGCCGGCCATGCTCAAAGTTCGCACGATTTTTACTTAAATTTATTAGCCAGATTTTAGCGAAAATGAAATTTTGAGATGCTGAAAAGATGAAATTTATGCGGATTTTAGCAGGCTTTACATAAGGCCGCAAGAGTAAAGAGGCGCACATAAAGTAAGCTAGAGAATCGTCGGTAAAATTAGGAGATTTTACGCATCTGTCAACTAGCGCTTAGTATGCTTCCCAGTCGTCAAATTTGGCGTTGAAACTAGTAGTTCGCAACCAGCGTTTTATCGCGTCAGCTCAAAGCTAAGGTCGGTCAAATCCTCCACCTGCTCGGGCGCGATTTTGGAGCTTAAATTTACGCTGATCCAGTGCTTTTTATTCATATGATAGGCGGGCAAAATTTGCTCCCCGTCGCGCAAAATCGCCGCTAGATCGGGCTTGCATTTTAGATTTAGTATTTCTAGCTCCTGCGCGCTTTTAAGCCCCAGCTTGCCGCCGTCCACGCGCATAAAAACGGCGAACCATTTTTGGTTTTTCGCGTGGCGAAACACGGCAATCTCGGGGTGTTTGTCAAATATCCGCTCGCCCTGCGCGCCGAATTTCTCCTTTATGTAGCTAAAAACTCGCTTCTGCGCGAGCATCACTTGCCTCCTTTGCAAAAGCAGGCGTCCAGATGATCGTCCACTACGCCCGCGCTTTGCAAAAACGCATAGACGCTCGTAGGCCCTAGAAATTTAAATCCGCGCTTTTTCATCTCTTTTGCGATGAACTCCGCAAGCGGCGTGGTAGCTGGGATCTGCTTGATGTTTTCATAGTGATTTATGGTGGGCTTGCCGTCAAATTTAGGATCAAATTTAGGCAAAAGATAGCCCCAAAGATAGTCGTAAAAGCTGCCAAACTCGCCCACGACGGCAAGGAACGCGCGGGCGTTTGCGGCGAGAGAGTTTAGCTTTAGGCGGTTTCTGATGAGTGCGGGGTTTTGCATAAATTTTGCTGTCTGCTCCTCGCTGTAGAGCGAAATTTTGTGCGCGTCAAATCCGTCAAACGCCGCTCGCATCGCTTCGCGTTTAAGCAGCACGGCATGCCACGAGATGCCAGCCTGAAAGCCCTCTAGCAAGATGAGCTCGAAAAATTTCGCATTGTCCTTTACTAGCCTGCCCCACTCCTCGTCGTGATATACGCGCTCTAGATCGCTTTTCTCCGCCCAGTCGCAGCGGATTTTGGATTTTTGAGTATTTTGCAAATTTAGCTCCTAGCTTTGATAAAATTTGAGAGATTGTAGCGAAATTTGGGTTAAGAAAGATGATGTGGAATCAAATTTTACACAGCAAAATTTGATTTTGAAATTTGGTAAATTTTATGTTTTAAATTTAAAAAGCATTGCAGATCAAATTTAATCTGCAATGCAACAATTTGCAAGTATTTCGAGGCGATTTTTGGGGTTTTGAAGTTAAAATTTGACGAAG
>CAUQPE010000040.1:0-15449 GCA_963519915.1 uncultured Campylobacter sp.
CCATATCTACGGGGCCGTAGAAATTAGAAATGGCAGGATAAGTTTTAAATTTTATGTTGCTATTGCCCGTAGCGTTTACGTGATTTATTACGTCGTTTATAGTGGATTTGATCTGCGTAGCCATCGCGACCGCCCACGCATCGTCCCTGCTGGCTTACAGTCTAGGTATGGCTACGGCGGCTATGATACCTATTATGACGATGACGAATATTAACTCAATCATCGTAAACGCGCGAGTAAAATTCATTGGCTTCGATCTTATGCAATTCATTCTAGTCTTTCTCAAAAAGCTGTTTTGTTTCATGTTTCTCCTTTTTTAGTCTAAAATTTTCGGGATTATATCTAAAAGTAAAGTTAATTAAAAGTAAAAATATTAGAAATAGATATATAACAACTATTTTTTAACGATTAAGATAAAAAAGTGATTTGAAAATATGATAACTTATGCTAATCGGTATTCAATTTTAAAATTTAAATTTTGTAACTAACCAGTGTTGTAGATTTGGTCGGCGACACCTAGATGAGCGATGATGGAGTAGATACTTATTGGCAGATGGCGGATGATTTTTGCGAGCAGCGCAGTGAAAATAAAATTTTAGGACATTCGGACAATATCCAAGGCGGTATGGAGCTAGAGTGCGAGCTTGTGACAAACGGCTTTTATTGCGGCGGCGATGAGGATTATAGCGGGCCGGAGTTTGAAAAATTGCGGCAAAATATCGGCGAGTGGACGCTACTACTGCAAATCGGAAGTAACGACGAAAACGAGATGATGTGGTGCGATTGCGGTAAAATTTATCTGTGGATCAGAAAAAACGATCTACGCGAGAAGAAGTTTGATAAAAGCTGGCTAGTGCTGCAGTGCGATTAAATTTGCGGCCTTATAGGATCAAATTTGAGGATTGCTGTGCTAAATCGGCACGAACTAAAAACACTCAAATTTGGCTTTCGTTTGCTGGATAAAAAGACAGAGTCGACGAAATTTAGTAAATCAGAGTCAAATTTAAAAACCTAATCCGCTTTTTGCAGTATCGCCGCGGCGATCGCAAAGCCGCCGTCGTGACTTATGGTGATTTGCGCGTCTTTTAGGTTAAAGTTTTTGATGATTTTTTCTGAGAGCTTTACTTTGGGGGCGTTTTTGCCGTCTTTGTAAATTTGAGCGTCAAAGAACGAAAACTCAGCCGAGATCCCGCAACCAAGAGCCTTGCTGATAGCCTCTTTAGCTGCGAAAAATCCAGCTATCGTAGCGTCCGTTTTTGCGATATTTATCTCGTCGTCACTTAAAAAATATCTCAAAAAATCCTCGCCTCGCCGCTCTTTAAGCCTTGAGATTCGCGAGATCGCTACGATATCTATGCCGATCATTGCACCACAAAGTCGGTAAAGTAGATATTTTTTATATGCCCGTCGGCCAAAACCTCGTTTAGGCGGTCGACTATCTCGTCTTTTAGGCGGTTTTTACCTTTTTGGGTGCTTACCTCTTCGTACGTTTTAGATGATAGTGTAGAAACGACGATATCCCTTATTAGCGGTTTTTTCTTGTCGATTTCCGGTGTTAACGTATCGGCGCTAAGCTCTAGATCAACTTTCGTTTTTAGGTATCTCGAACCGCTTTCGCTAAGCAAATTTACGATAAACTGATCGAGCGGATAAACCGGGCCCATATTTACATAGTCGTTTGAGCGCTTGCCCGCCGTATTTTTAGGTGCTGCGGCTTGGACTTGCTCGGTTTGAACCTGTGCCGTTTGCGCTTGCGCATTCTCTTCATTGCCGCCCATTAGTAGGAACGCCAAAAGTCCGCCGACTACCAAAAGAAGCAGTAAAATAACAATGATGATGATGAGAACCAGCCCGTTTCCCTTTTTGCCTTGATTTTCTGAAATTTCTTCAGCCATATATTCTCCTTAAATTTTTAAATATAATTATATCTTAAATTTTCTTTTTCCCAAAACCATGCATTTTGGAGCCTTGAAATGCTTAATTTTTTGAGGCATTTTATTTTTTAAATTGTTAAATAGCAACCATTATTAGCATACTATTCCTAGCATTTTCTGTGCCAAAGTATATTTAGCTTTTAAAGTAATGGCTAGAAAAGTAAATAAATTAAAATCCCGCATACCGTATCTAGGCAATAACCAAGCCCTAAAAAACCACATAGCAAATGCGCTAAGAAATGCAGGCGATCTAAGCGTAGTGATTAGAAATATCGACGCTATCCCTAAAGAGAATATGGATAGCCTAACAAAAACAGGGCTTGAAAAATTCAAAACCGAAATAATCCCCGAAATAAGGCAAATCATAAAAGAAACGCAAGGCGAAACAGCCGAGCAAGGAAGTAAGCTTAGAGCAAGCAGAAGCAAAGTAAGAAGTCGTAAAAGGCGAAGCTCCCGGGCAACACCCCGGCGCAAACTTCGCCAATGAGTCTGCGCCAATGGCTAAAGATAGCCAAGGGCTTGCATTTTCGCCTTATAAGGACGACGCGCAGCGGGTCGCGCAGACCAATAATGACATTATACTACAAAATTCGGCTAAAGGCGGAGCGGACGAACAAGGAAGTAAGCTAGAGCAAGCGGAAGCAAGGCAAGAAGTCGTAAAAGGCGAAGGCTGGACGATGAAAGACGGCGGGGAGGCAAACCTCGAGATTTACGAAGGCAACGGCGTAATAGATTTTTCGTCAAAAATAGACGATGATTTTTTGCGCGCGAACGCTACCGAGCTTGAACCTAGCAGCAACCTGTTTGATTTTTTGGCCAAGACGAAAAATAATCCAAGTAGAGATAAAATTTTAAATCATTTTGCAGACAAAGCTGGCGAACGCGATAGCAAGGCGCTTGATCATAGGATGGCATATCTAAACTACATAATGCCTACCATAGAGGAGCCTTTGATAAAGATTTTTAGGCCTGACGGGAGGACAAGTAATATCAAACCTTTCGTATTTACGGATGTAAACAGTAAAACAAAAAACGTAAATTTTTTGAGTATCGTTACGGATAAAGACGGAAATATAGATTTTATTACGGCTTATGCGCTAAAGGACAAAAGCCAACTGCGAAGCGAAATAAAAAAGGGGATAAAAGTAGAGGTTCGTAGGGGGCTTGCTAGGACTTTCGACCCCCATTCGCGCGTTCAAGTTCCTAGCGCTACTGATGAAATTATATCCCAAAAAGGAAATTTAGTCAATGAAAAAGAAGCTAACGGACTACGAGATGGCGTTTCTAGTGTCGGCGATAAAACTGCGCTAAAGCAGGACGCAAATTCCGCTGGCGAAGCGTATTCGTCTGCCACTAAACATATCATACCACAAAATCCCGCCGATCGTCTAGTAGAAAAGATAATAGAACTAGACGATGCCGAAAAAATCGGCAATATGCTAAGAAAAACCATCATCAGCAAAGACATCTCTACAAAAACGAAGCTTGCGGCGATCAATGCGGCAAAAAGGCGGCTAGTCGCTATAACGGCCAAGAATACGCAAAAAGACGATAAGAAGCAAAAATAAAAGGGCGGATAAATCGCCCTTACTCTGCTAGATTTAATAAAATTTTTCCGATTTTCCCCAAATTGTGTATATTTTGACACTATTTGTCTCCAATATGCCCCAAAACTAGGTAGATTTGACACTGCACCTTGCGCGATAATCGCTCTAAACCATACAAAAAGGAGCAATTATGGCAATCACAAGTACGGGCTATCAAGCCCCTGCAACGTCTAGACAAGGCTTAAAACCTTCGGTCTACGACAAAATCATTTTAATATACTTGTTCACGGCCGGCAATACCTTGTGTGCTTTTAAATGTTATCTTTTGTTTATTGGTTTATCACTTATACTGTTTTTTAAGAACTTATGTTATATTTATGTCATAAATTTTTTAAAATAGGAAAGCAATGGTACATAAAACAAATGCCGCGAGGTTTTTAGACGGTAAACATATCCCCTACGAGCTAGTCGAATACGAAGTGGACGAAAGCGATCTGAGCGCCGTTCACGTGGCCGCCGTTTGCGGCGAGCAAATAGAAAAAATCTACAAAACCATCGTCTGCGAATGCGAGCCTAGAGGCTACGTCGTAGCGTGCATACAGGGCGACTTGAGCTTAAATTTAAAAGCTCTTGCAAGGCTAAGCGGGCATAAAAAGTGCGAACTTTTAAACTTAAGAGAGCTTGAAAAAGTGACGGGATACATCCGCGGCGGCTGCTCGCCCATAGCGATGAAAAAGGCGTTTGAGACGTTTTTTGACGAGAGGATTTTAAAACAAGACTACGTCTACGTAAGCGCCGGCGTGCGCGGAAAACAGATAAAAATCGCGCCGCAAAGCTTGATAGAAGCCATCAATGCAAAGCTCGGCGATGTCGCCGTTTAGTAAAATTTAACTCAAAAATGCTAAAATACCAGGGTCTTAAAATAAAATAAATTTATAAAGGTAAAATTTTGATAGATGAAATTTTTAGAGAATACGATATACGCGGCGTCTACGAGCGCGATCTAAATGAAACGAGCGTTAAAGCGATCGGGTTAAATTTGGGCCGAGAAATGCTACGCCGAGGCGCAAAAAACGTTAGCGTAGGGTATGATGCTAGGCTAAGCGCGGGTGAGATTTTCGGCTGGCTAGTTAGCGGGCTAAATTTAGCCGGGATCAAAGTCTATGATATCGGCTTGCTACCGACGCCGGTCGGGTATTTTAGCGTGTTTTCAGACAAATTTGACGCAAACATAATGATAACTGGTTCTCACAATCCAAAAGAGTACAATGGCTTTAAAGTCACGATTTTTAAGGATAGCTACTTTGGCGAGGATTTGCAAAAGCTAAAAGTCGCCGTGCTAGCAGACATCGCGGCAAAAACGCAAATCCCAAACGATCTAAGAGCTGAAAAATTCGACATCGCGACGCCTTATAAAAATTTTCTTATAGAGCAGTTTGCGCATTTAAAAGCCTTACCGCTTAAAATAGTCATCGACTGCGCAAATGGCGCGGTCGGAGCGGTTTTGCCCGAAATTTGCGAGGCGTTAAATTTAGACGCTAAAATTTTATACCCCCAGCCCGACGGAAACTTTCCGAACCATCACCCAGATCCTAGCGAGGAGAAAAATTTAAGCGATCTAAAGGCCGCGCTAAAGGGCGAATTTGACATAGGATTCGGTTTTGACGGCGACGGCGACCGCATCGCAGTTCTAACCAAAAAACGCAACATAAAAGGCGACGAGCTGGCCTATCTATATAGCCTTGCGATGAAAAACCCCAGGGTGCTGGGCGAGGTCAAATGCTCGCAAAATATGTACGACGAGATCGACGCACACGGCGGCAAAAGCTTCATGGGCAAGACCGGCCACAGCAACATCAAAAAGGCGATGAAAGAGCTAAATATCGACATGGCGGCCGAGGTGAGCGGGCATATTTTCTTTAAGGAGCGGTATTTCGGCTTTGACGATGCGACGTATGCGATGTTTCGCGCGCTAGAGCTGGTCGCAAAGGGCTTTAACCTAGACGGTGAGCTAGATAAACTGCCAAAAGTCTTTAGCACCGACGAGATAAAAATAAAAACGACCGACGCACAGAAATTTAAGCTTGTGGCAAAGCTAAAAGAGGTTTTGGTTGAAATTTATGAAAATGGCGACGCGCAAAATTTGCTAGCAGGCCTAGGTAAAATAGCCGAAATCATCGACATAGACGGAGTTAGAGTGAGATTTGAGGACGGTAGCTGGGCGCTAGTACGAGCCTCAAATACGACGCCTGTTATCGTTACGAGATTTGAGACCAAGGATCAAAATTTACTGGCGCGGCTTCAAGAAACATTTTTAAATTTAGTCGAAAATTTAAAGCAAAAGGCGTAAAAATGACAAACGTGATACTTTGCGGAGGTTCGGGCACGAGGCTTTGGCCGTTATCGCGAACACTGATGCCAAAGCAATTCATTAGGCTTTTTAACGGCAAATCGCTCTTTGACCTTACGCTTAGACGCAACGTGCACGCGCAAAAAACGATCATCGTTTGCAACGAGGCGCACTACTTTTTAGCGCTTGACGAGTGCGGAAATAAAAAAATAGATAAATTTATCCTCGAGCCATTTGGTAAAAACACCGCCGCGGCGATCACCTTTGCGGCGCTTTGCTGCGATGAGGACGAAATTTTGCTCGTTACACCGAGCGATCATTTGATCGAGGATGAGACTGAATACAAAAAGGCTCTTTTAATCGCGCAAAGCTATGCAAATCAGGGCTTTTTGGTGACGTTTGGTATAAAACCTAACGAACCAAACACGGGCTACGGCTACATCAAGGCCGATAAAAACGGCGATGTAGATCGATTTATCGAAAAGCCAAATTTTGAAACCGCGACGAAATTTATAAAAGAGGGCGGGTATTATTTTAACAGCGGTATGTTTTGCTTTAAGGCGGGCGTGTTTTTATGCGAGATGAAAAAATACGCGCCAAGTATCGTAAAAGACGTTACGGCGGCGATAGAGGGCTCGGCGAACGAACCGAATTTGCTAAAAATAAGTCCGAATTTTATGGATAAGATTGAAGATATCAGCATCGACTATGCGTTAATGCAAAAAAGCCTAAATATCAAAATGGTGCCGTTGGATGCGGGCTGGAGCGATATGGGTAGCTTTGACGAGCTGAGTAAAAAGATAAAAAACGAGGGCGAGTCGCTACAAATCGGTGCGAGCGAAAATTTCATCCTAACTAAAAAACCGACCGCACTAGTAGACGTGCAAAATTTGCTCGTAGTAGACACCAAAGACGCGCTTTTGATCGCCAAAAAAGGCAGCTCGCAAAAGGTAAAAGAGGTTTATAAGCACTTTTCAAATTCATTGCCTGAAATTTGCGAAACGCACACGAGCGTTTACCGTCCGTGGGGTAGCTATGAGGTACTAGGCGAGGGCAGTGGCTACAAGATGAAAAAGATCGTGGTTAAGCCCGGCAAAAGGCTGAGTCTGCAAAAGCACTTTAAGCGAAACGAGCACTGGGTCGTCGTCGAGGGCGAGGCGCTAGTAACGATAGACGGCAACGAAGCACCACTAAAACAAAACGAGTCGATATATATAAAAAGCGGGCAGATTCACCGATTGGAAAATACGGCAAACTCCGATCTCATCGTCATAGAAGTGCAAACGGGCGAGTATCTGGGCGAGGACGATATAGTTCGTATCAGCGACGACTACGATAGAAAGTAGCGGCGGAGCGGATGAAAAAAGCTCTGGTTTGCGACTGGCTAGAAACCTATGCCGGAGCTGAGCGTTGCGTGCAGAGTTTTACGGATATTTGGGACGATTTTGAGATTTTTAGCCTTGTTGATTACCTTAAATTTGACGATAGGCAAAAGATTTTAAATGGCAAATTCGCTCGAACTAGTTTTATTCAAAATTTACCATTTGCAAAGAGCAAATTTAGAAAATATTTGCCGCTTTTTCCGCTAGCGATAGAGCAGTTTGATCTGAGCGAATTTGACGTCGTGCTGTCTAGTTCGCACGCCGTAGCAAAGGGCGCTCTGACGCACTCAAACCAGCTTCATATAAGCTACGTACACACGCCTATGCGCTACGCTTGGGATATGTATTTTGACTATTTGCGTCAAAACGAACTAGAGCGCGGGCTAAAAGCGGTGCTGGCTAGGTATATTTTACATAAAATCCGCCTTTGGGATATCGCCGCGGCAAACAGGGCCGACGTTTACGTCGCAAATTCAAATTTTATCGCTCGCCGTATACGTAAAATTTACGGCAAAGATGCCGCCGTGATCTACCCGCCTGTCGATACTGCAAATTTTAAATTAAACGAAAATAAAGAGGACTTTTACGTCACGGTTTCAAGGATGGTGCCTTATAAAAAGATCGATTTAATCGTGCGCGCCTTTAACGAAAACGGCAAAAAGCTAGTCGTAGTGGGTGATGGCGAGCAGATGAATGAAATCAAAAATATCGCTAAAAGCAATGTTGAAATTTTAGGTTTTCAAAGCGCGCGCGAGACTGCGGAGCTGATGGGTAAGGCAAAAGCTTTCGTATTTGCTGCCGTAGAGGATTTTGGTATAGCGCCCGTGGAAGCTCAGGCCTGCGGTACGCCCGTCATCTGCCTAGGTAAGGGCGGTGCGAAAGAGAGCGTGATAGACGGCGTCACGGGCGTTTATTTTAGCGAGCAAAGCGAAAATAGCCTAAACGAAGCGGTTGTAAAATTTGAAAAAATAAGAGACAAATTTTATCCGCCAGCGATCAGGCAAAAATGCGCTAAGATTTTCAAAAGAGCGCTTTGAGCGAGAGATAAAGGGGCTCGTGGAGAGTAGTTACGAGAGATTTTTAGAGGGCGTGCTATGAGTCTGCGCTCTAAAATTTTGCTAAAAGCCGTGATCGATTACGTCGTCGTTGTCGCTACTGCGCCGATTTGGCTTGCGGTCGTCGCCGTCATAGCCGCAGTCATAAAGATAAACGAGCCCGGCGAGAGCATCTTTTTCAAACAAAAGCGAATAGGGCGCTTCGGCAAGCCGTTTAGCTGCTATAAATTTAGATCGATGCATAAAAATTGGCGTAAAATTTTAGACGACTATCTTTTGCAAAATCCCGCAGAGGCCGAGCATTTTGCCAAATTTCACAAATACGAATTTGATCCGCGCATAACAAAAGTCGGCGGATTTATCAGGCGTACTTCGCTTGATGAGCTACCGCAGCTTTTTAACGTTCTTAGACTTGAAATGAGCCTGGTCGGACCGCGTCCGTATATGTTTTACGAAAAAAGGCAAATCGGCAAAAACTTAGGTAAGATAACGAGGGTCAGGCCGGGGCTTACGGGGCTTTGGCAGGTGAGCGGCAGGAATGAAATTTCATTTGACGAGCGAGTAAAAATGGAGTGCGCATATGTCGATAATCTTTCGATTTTTAGGGATTTTTTGATACTTTTTCGTACGATTTTCGTGGTTTTAAAATAAATTTTACTCGTAGTATTTTTCGTACCTTTTGGTTGGTTTCAAGCTTGCTTTCTAAATCTTATTTTGTTTATCTTTTGTTCAATAAGATAGAAATTTATAAATCCAAATATAATCGAACCAGTCGTTACAAAAGCTAAATTTACGTTTCCTAGTAAAAGCTCGCTAAGCCAAATAAAAAGAAAATGGCTGATAAAAATCGCGTATGAAAGCGAGCCTGCGATATCGTTAAATTTAAGCATAAATTTAAACCTCTCATGCGCTAGTACGACCATAGCTCCGACTAGATAGCCGGTCGCCGTCTCTACGCCAAAGGCGCTAAATTCGCGCGAGTAAAAAAGATAGCCTGCCAGCGCCGCTACCGCCACGTAAAAAACGGCGAGCTTGCCAAACTCTTTTTGATAGATCAAAAATCCCGTGTAAAACATAAAAAATACGCCGCAAACAAGCCTATATCCGTAGATATCGGCGTTTATAAAGCCTAAATTCGCCGCTGCGTAAACGCCTAGCGAGCCGGTAGCTAGCGCGTAGCCTAGCCGTCTAAATTTGATCGCTAGCACGAGCAGGGCGTAGGCCTGAAGCTCCGCTCCTAGCGACCATGCGGGAGGTATGATGAAATTTAGCCCCACGGGCGCGTCTATGACGGAAACATCAAGCCAAAAAAAGTAATTTAGTGGCGCGATAAGCGCATTCAGGAGCAAGTTTTTTGCATTAAAATGCGGCTGCAGATACGACGTCGCGCAAAAAAATAGCACCGTCAGCGCAAACGCAAAGAAAAATGCGGGATAAATGCGTAAAAATCTATCTTTTATGAAGTAGCTTATTTGTGCGTTTTTCGGTGCGATTTTGATAAAGACCTTTGATGTAACCAGCCCTGCTAGGATATAAAAAATCACGACGGCAAAGACGCCGATGTTTTTGCCCGCCAGTCCTATACCAACGTGCGATAGTAGCACGAAATACGCTAAGATAAACCTAATATAACCAAACATTTTGTTCCTAGTTTTTGTTTTTTTACGGCATTTTGCGGCTATGCCTAGCTGGATTTTTCGGCGCGATTTTTTCGCAAATTTCGCCGCTTTGCTCTTTTGGGCCGCGACCGTCGTAACCTGCTAAAAACGGCGCCTTTTGCCGAGCTTTTTTATGCAAAGGCGATTGTTGCCTTTTTTTGGCCGGATAGCTATGTAAAATTTGCCGCCCGTATCTGCATTTTTGCCGAGCATGCGTAAAATTTAAACGCCGAGTCTGCGCTTTTGCGTTTATTTTGGTTTTGATTTTACCGTAAATTTAAGCATTTTGGGCTTTTGTGCCGGATTTAAATTTTGAAGCAATTTAAAGTAGCGGTGAATTTAAAAATCTCCGCTTTCGCCGAATTTAACGCTAGAGCCTAAAATTTTGCAGACCAAGTCTAAAATTTCTAAATTTACCTCTAGCGCGTATTCGTCGATAACCTTAAAAACTTCTTGCCTCACGTCCAAATCGCCGTCCGCATGAGCCGCCGCGTAGGTCTCCTCGGCGATTTTAGCTAGCGTAAAAGTATCTATATCTTTTTGCCTCATTGCTGTTTTTAACGTTTTTGAGAGTTTCCATTTTAGATTTTCCATATTTTTCCTTCGACATTTTTGCGGTACAGGTTTTGGCGCGCAAATTTTACATCCACTCCAAAACCTGCGTGATGTCGCCTGCTACAAAGCATTTTAGCCCTTGTGCGTCAAGCGGTTTGCTTGGCACTATCGCGTTTTTAAATTTCTGCGTTTTGGCCTCTTTTAGGCGCTGATCGAGGTTAAATATCTCGCGAATCTCGCCGTTTAAGCTAAGCTCGCCCATAAATACGCTCTCTTTGCTGATCGGACGGTTTTTAAAGCTAGAGATGATCGCTGCGACCACGGCTAGATCGGCCGCCGTTTCGCTGATCTTGACCCCGCCGCTCACGTTGATGAAAACATCGTAATGGCCCAGCGGGATCTCTAGCTTGCGCTCAAGCAGCGCCAGTAGCATATCTAGGCGGTTTTTCTCGTAGCCCGTGGAGCTGCGCTTAGGATACGCGCTCTCGCACACGAGCGCCTGGATCTCGACGCTAAGCGCGCGCGAGCCCTCCATCGTGATCGTGATCGCCGAGCCGCTAGTAGCCTTGCCTCGCGTGAAGAATTTACCCGCGACATCGTTGGCGCTGATTAGCCCGTTTTCGCTCATCTCGAAAATCCCTACCTCGCTAGTCGAGCCGAAGCGGTTTTTAAAGCCTCGTAGCATACGCAGCTCGCGGCTAGAGTCTCCCTCGAAATACAGCACCACGTCCACCATGTGCTCCAAGATACGCGGCCCCGCGATCGAGCCGTCTTTCGTGATATGGCCGATGATAAAGACGCAGATATTTTCATTTTTGGCTAGGCGCATGAGCTCGAAAGTGATCTCGCGCACCTGCGATACGGAGCCTGGCGCCGAGGCGATTTTTTCGCTATAAAGGGTCTGTATGGAGTCGATGACGAGGATTTTATACTCGTTTTTACGCACTTCTGAGAGGATGTTTTCGAGTAAAATTTCCGTAAGCAGAAACAGCCCGTCTTTGACCGCGTCTAGGCGCTGGGCGCGCATTTTGATCTGGCTCGCGCTCTCTTCGCCGCTTACATAGAGCGTCTTTTTGTCTTGGGCGGCGAAATTTGACGCGATTTTTAGCAGCAAGGTGCTCTTACCGATGCCGGGGCTTCCGCCGATTAGCACCAGCGAGCCCTCCACGACGCCGCCGCCAAGGACTAAGTCTAGTTCGCTATTTTGCGTGCTGATGCGCGTGACTTTTTCGATCTCGACCTCGCTGATTTGCTTTGCGAGGCTAGGTTTTGCGGAGCTTTTTGATATCTCTTTTAGCGTTTCTATTTGCTGCGCGTTAAGCTCTAAAAAACTATCCCAAGCCCCGCATTGAGGGCATTTGCCGACCCATTTGCTCTGCTGATTACCGCAGGCTTGACACTCAAATACGGTTTTAGTTTTCGCCATTTTTTTCCTTTGTGCGATTATACTTTAAAATGTTTAAATTTTACTCCAGCTACGCGGCTAAATTTCAAATCGAAACACGCGCGCGCGAAAAATGAGCAAATTTAACTCAAATCAACGGAAATTCAACTTTATCTAAATACAATTTGTCAAATTTAAAACTAAAATGGAGCGAAAATGAAACAAAAGCTTAGCAAGAATCAGTTTTTAGTCATCTCGCTCACGCTTTTTGCTATGTTTTTCGGCGCGGGAAACTTCATCTTTCCGCCGAATTTGGGGCGAGAGGCTGGGCAGAATTTTTACGTTGCAATCATGTTTTTTTGCGCTACGGCGGTGCTTTTGCCGGTGCTTGGCGTCGCAGCGATCGCTAGGGCAAAAGGACTTCAGAGCCTAGTGCGCCGCATAGATCCCGTGTTTGCGGTACTTTTTACCGCGCTTTTATACCTCACGATCGGGCCGCTTTTTGCGATACCTCGCGCGGCAAATATGCCTTTTGATATCGCCGTTAAGCCTTTTATCGCGCACGAAAATTTGCAAATTTGGCTGTTTTTTTACTCGGCGGCGTATTTTGCGCTAAATTATTACGTCTGTATGAACCCGTCAAAGCTAGTCGATCTACTCGGCAAATACCTCACACCGCTGCTTTTGGCGCTTATTTTACTGCTTTTTGGAGCGGGGTTTTTCTTCCCGATAGGCGAGTTTGCCGCTCCTAGCGGAGAGTATGCGCAACACGCCGCAGCCAAAGGCTTTGTAGAGGGCTATCAGACGATGGACGCGCTGGCGTCGCTGGCATTTGGTATCATCGTGATAAACGCTATCAGAACCGTGGGTGTAAAAGACGAGCGTCACCTGGTTTCATCGACTATAAAGGCCGGTATGACGGCGGGCGTGATTTTGATGGCGATTTACTTGATGCTGGGCTACTTGGGTGCGACATCGGCGGAGCTGTTTAAGGACGCGCCGGAGATAAACGGAGCCGAGCTGCTATCTCGCATCAGCGGTCATTATTTCGGTAGGGCGGGCGTTTTGGTGCTGGGTTCTGCGTTTTTTCTAGCGTGCATTACTACGACGCTGGGGCTTATAAGCTCTGCTAGCGAGTACTTCGAGGAGCTAACGGGCGGGCGCATCAAATATAAAATTTGGGTCGCGGCGTGGTGTTTGATCGGCTTTGGCGTGGCAAATTTTGGCCTCACGACCATCATCAAGGGCTCGATCCCAGTGCTCATCGCCATCTATCCGATCGCCATCATGCTCATCATCCTTTCGCTCATCAACCCGCTGATCGACTCGAGCAAGCTCATCTACCGCACCTGCGTCTACGTATGCGTGGTCGTTGGCACGATAAACGGCCTTGATATCGCGGGCGTTTCCGTGCCGCTAGCGACGGATATCGTCAAGGAAATGCCGTTTTACGACTCGATGCTGGGCTGGATCGTGCCTAGCGCAGTCGCATTTGCGGTGACTTATATACTACACCTTGTACTAGAAAAGAGAGAAAATACTTTTTAATAGTTAGCGACAAAGCGCCGAGCTCGTAAGAGGTCGGCGCTTTGTCAAATTCCCCGTGCGTCTAAATTTACCCAGCCGTCAAATTTATTATGTTTACTGAATTTAATTTGCGAATACATAAATAAAAAACAGCTTGCTAAATTTTATAAAATTTAGTTGCAAGAGCCTTTATTTGATTTTTTGAGTTTGTTGTGAAAAATCTTTTGTCGTTTTGTTGGCAAGGCGGGCATTATCGTCAAGACATTAAATTTAAGCAGTCAGCCCAAAGGCTTAGAATTATATAAAACCATAGTTTAAATAATACCTGAACAAAACTAGCTCAAATTTGCCGAGCATTGCTGTGACTTTATGGTAAAAACCAAGACTAACTTTATAAGTTTTGGCAAAACAAATCAGCCAGTTACGGCTCGCGAATAGTCGAATTTACAAGCCTAACATAGTCTTTAGAAGCATGTAAATAAGTGCCGCCGAGCCGCCCGCGATCGGTAGAGTGATGACCCATGCAAGCACGATAGGTTTGACCATTTTCCAGTTGGCGTCGCGGTTTAATATACCGATACCAAGCACCGCACCGATGAGGATGTGCGTCGAGGAGACGGGGATGCCTAGCTTGGTTGCTAGCAGGATAACGGTACTAGCGGCTAGCTCTGCGCTAAATCCGGTCGTCGGTAGGATCTCTGCTAGCTTGCTACCGATGGTGGTGATGACCTCTTTGCCTAAAAACCAAAGCCCGACAACAAGCGAGATGCCAAATGTCACCATCGCGATGCCCGGTACCGGCGCGGTGGCGTTTATGGAGCCTGTTTTTAGTACGTCTAGGATAGCGGCAAATGGCCCTACTGCATTTGCTATGTCATTGGCGCCGTGAGAGAAGGCGAACGAGGAGGCTGTAAATATCTGAAACCACGAAAAAATGCGGTTTGTGCTCTTTTCGGCATTGTCTTTTTTCATCACGTTTATCATCGCAAGCGTGGCGAGATAGGTGACTATGCCGATGACGCAGATGATCCAGATCGTGCCGATGAATCCGATGTCAAGATTTAGGTGTGCTAGGCCTTTAAACAGCATCATCGAGGAGATGATGATCGCGCCGATGCCGGCCACCATAGGGATGTGTTTGCGCATGGCTTTTGACGTATCTAACTCTTTTTCGCGCTCTTTCATGGCTTTGATGGCGAGCTTGTATTCGCTGCGTTCGCCGCTTTCGACGTCGTCCTCATCTAGGACCGCGATCTTGCTTAGTATCCTTATCTGCTCGCTTTCGGGTTTTGTTTTTAGCTCTTGCAAATAGCGCTCTTTGTAGGCTTTACGCTCGCGTTTTAGTACCTTTAGCTCTAGGGTAAATTTGCGAGTCGGGATCAAAATTTTAGATTTTATGTAGCCGTAGATAAAATAAGAAAGGATGCCTCCTAGTAGCGGCGAGATCACCCAGCTAACGGCGATCCTGCCTATCTCGCCCCAGGAAACCATGGCCAGAGCCTTGTCTCCGCCCATCGTCGTAAAGCCCATGGTAAGCCCGGCGCCAACGATGCCGCCCACGATCGAGTGCGTCGTAGAGATAGGTAGACCCTTTTTAGACGCGATAAAAAGCCAGATACCCGAGCTTAAAAGCGCCGACATCATAATCAATACGAAAAGCATAGGCTCGGTGCCCTCCTGCGGGAAGCTCACGATGCCCTCGCGGATGGTTTTGGTTACCTCTCCGCCGGCAAATATCGCGCCGCTAAGCTCGAAAATAGCGGCTATGACTAAGGCTTGCTTTATAGTGACGGTCTTGGCGCCTACGCTCGTGCCAAAGGAGTTTGCGACATCGTTGCCGCCGATGTTAAACGCCATAAAGATACCGAAAATACTAGCGATACTGAAAAGCAAAAAGTGATGAGTCGGGATGTACTGATAGCCCCAAACGAAAAATCCAAACGCGGTAATTATAAAGATCGCAAATGCAAAGAGATTGTCGCTTCTCAAGCAAGTCCTTTTAAAAATGAATGGCTAATTATAACTATATTTTTCTTAAGCAAGCCAAATTTAGGCGG
>CAUQPE010000041.1:0-15330 GCA_963519915.1 uncultured Campylobacter sp.
TAAATTTCTCGCCGCCAAAGCAAATTTCATCGTTCGGCGCTTTTTGTGATTTATCGGTGCAAGGTTCGTCTGCGTCAAATTTAACCCGCTCAAAGGTAAATCCGACAGCCTCCAGCCAGTAGCCGATATACTCAAGTAGATCGCACGGACAGTCGAAGAAATCCTCCGCAAGCGCGAACTCGCAGGCAAATTTCACGTTTCGCGGATCGCGGGTTTGCAGCAGGCAGCTAAAAATTTTTTGCCGCTCATCTTTGCTCGTCTGCGGATCCGCAAGCCTCTCGCGCCAGATTTGCGAGCTCTCGTAACTAAGCCCGCCCCACGGATACTCCGCGTAATACGCGCTCTCATTCGGCTGCAATTTAAAAAGCTCGCCAAGATACGGGTGCAAAAACGGCGCGAACTCGAGACTTGCCGCAGCGATTACCTCTTCGGCGTTTTTCCAGCGCGCGCTTTTTTCATCTCTGCCGCGTTGCCGTGCGTTTTTGCCTGCGCTTTCGTCCGCCCGAGCCGAGCGCGCATTCTCTCCCGTCTGTGCCGCGCTTTCGTCCTGCTGCGTTTCGCGACCCTCTGCCGCCTCTTCGCGTAAAATTTCAACCGCCGTAGCGATCAAAGCTTTAAAATCCTCCTCGCCCACATAGCCCATAGCGTCCTTTAGCAGCATGCCGCCCTCTTGCTGCCCGCGCAGCAGACCGTCTGCTAGCGTAAAATACGCCGCCGCATCACCTTGTAGCCGCCAAAACCGCTCATATAAACCGGGCACCCTAAAGCCGTCGCGTTCGAAATCTCGCGCTAAATTTAGCGCCTCATCCCGCTTGCCCATACTTATTTTCCTTTATAGTTTTTTATCGCAAATTTTACCAGAATTTTATCTTGCTTTTGCGCCAAATTTAAAGCCATCGGTTGCGGAAAGATTAAGCATTAAGATAATCCAAGAATCATGTGGATTAGGTGATACGAAAACCCAAATTTCATCTCGCAAAACCGCAAATCAAACCTACCCAAATTCGACGCCGCAAAAGCAGGTTTAAATTTACGGTTCAAAAGCCGACCTTACGTCGCGCTCCCGCCAAAACCGACGCGAAACTCCGTTAGCCCTCTACCGCTTTTGCACGAGATTTTAAACCCGAGCTCCTCGCAAAATGTTTTAACGATGTGAAGCCCGATACCAAAGCCGCCGTTTCGCTCGTCAAACCGCGTGTAAAGATCAAAAATCCGCGGCAAATTTTCCTTAGCGATGCCCGCGCCGCTGTTTGATATCGCGAGCGCTGCGGGAGTTAAATTTACGCTTACCGAGCCGTTTTCGTCGCAGTATTTTATGGCGTTACTTAGTAGATTGTCGATGATTTTTCGCGTTTTTTTATAGGATGAGCGCAGCTGCACTTCAGCGATTTGCGTGCTTAGGTTTATATTTTTTTGCTCCAAATTTAGCCCAAAGTACCCGATCCTCTCGCGCACCAGCTCGCTCAGGCTAAAGCTCATCGCCGCGCCGTCCTCTTTGCCGCTAAGCTTTACTAGCGTCAGGTCCTCGTATAGCGTCGAGATCGTTTTGGAGGCGGTTTTTATGTTGTTTAGATATTTTTTCGGATCGGTTTCAAACATCTCGATACTCATCAAAATGACGCTAAGAGGCGTGTTTATCTCGTGCGTCGTATCCCTGATAAAGCCGTTTAAAAAGTCGATGCGGCGGTAAAGTGGGCGCAGCGAAAGACGGATGATAAAATAAGCTATGATTAAAATAGCAAGAAGTATAATAAACGAGAAAAATATTATCTTTAGTTTTAGCGTGAGAATCGCAAACTCTGGATCTGCGACCTTGACGGCGACGTAGTACTCCTCCTCGCCGAGGCGATTTTTTAGATAAAACTGCACCACCGAGTTCGCCCCGTCCTTGTATCTGCGCGGCATGCCTTCGCGCGGCTCAAAGTCGTCCTCGATCTCCTCGCCCGTTTTTAAATTTACTGCAAAAGCCTCGACGTCGTCGAAATCATCGTCATCTATCTCGCCGTTTTTTTGTAGTTTATTTTGCAGGTGATGTTGTAAATCTCGCACAATAAATACGTCGCGATCTAATATAAAATGCTTCTCGCGCTCGTAAAACATCCGCGCGAAAAAGACCAAAAATGCGGCGCTTGTGATGAAGTAAAGTAAAAATATAGGTAAAATTTGACGGTTTGAAAGTGCCGCAAAAGCTTTTTTAAGAGGTTTTAGCAAAGACATTTGCCGCCTTTTGGATTAAATTTGCAGCTATCTTGCGGACGTAAATTTTGAAGCCTAAAACGGCAAAAATCTTGCGTAAATTTGGATGAAATTTCAGGCCCGCGCCCTACTCTTTGCCTTTGAGTGGCACTAAAAAGCTTAAACATATTTATAGCCTAGCTTTGATGCGCTAACGATTCGCTCTTTGCCTAAAATTTTACGCAGCTCCGCGATATAAACTCGCAGGCTAAGCTCGCTAGGACTCTCGTCGTAGTCCCAAATTTGAGAATAGATCTCCTCCCTACTTAAAAATTTATCCTGATTTTTAAGTAAGAGTGCGAGCAACCTAGACTGTTTTTTAGGCATCGATACTGCCTTGCCGTCACAAAACAGCAAGCCCTGATTCATATCAAAGCCCAAATTTTCGCCCAGATTTACCAGCTCGTTTTTGTTGTGTACGAAGGTGCGTTTTAGCAAATTTTGCACGCGCAGATGTAGCTCTTTTAGCTCAAACGGCTTTTTGATATAGTCGTCGCACCCGCTAGTAAAGCCGGTTTGCACGTCATCAAGCGTATTTAGCGAGGTCGTAAATATACAAGGCGTGTTTTTGCCCGCGTTTCGTAGCTCCCGAAGTAGCGCAAAGCCGCTGCCGCCGATAATCTTGACGTCAAATATCCAAAGATCAAAGTTGCTCTCATAGGCTAAATTTAACGCATCGTCGTAGCTTTTTGCGCCCGCCGTCTCGTAGCCCTGAGCCTGCAAATACGCGCGCATCATCTCAAGCAGCATATTTTCGTCCTCGACGATCAAAATTTTACTCATTTTCGCTCCGTTTTCGTTTGTTTTTGTCGTTTTACGGCGTTTTATCCGCTTGATTTTCGGGTTTAAATTTATCTGCCTCGCAGCTTCATTTACACATGAAATTTACGGCGAGCGCTCAAATTTAGCTGCAAACAGATCCTGTGTAAATTTATCAAATTTCATCTAAATTTGAAGGTAAAATTTCATAAATCTACGTCGTCGCTAAAATGCTTAAATTTGTAAAAAGCGGGGCAAATTCTCGCGCAAATTTAAACGAAAATCCGCCCCGAAAAGCCTAAAAAAGGCTAAATTTACTCTTTATTGCGCGGCGTATGAGGGCCTTTGCCGTCTTTATCTTTTATAAATCCGCCCTTAAAATCGTGCTTAAATTTCTTGTGAAAATCATCGTCGTCATCGCCGTCTTTTAGCTCGATATCAAGCTTTTTGGCCTCCCCCACGCTTAGCGCGCCCACTTGGGCGTTATAGCCGTTTCTAAACTCGCGCATAAACGCCTCTTTATCGGCGATACTCATCGCATCAAGCTTCTTTCTGATTTCGGTTTTTAGCCCGCGTTTGGCCTCTTTGGCTTCAAATTTTAGCTTGCCCGCGCGCTTATCTATCTCAAAAGCTACCTCGCTAAGCGTCTTAGCGTCGGCGTTTGCGACCATTTTATAAAGCTCGTCGTTCGTGCTTTTTTCAAGCGAAGCGGCAAAAAGCCCGCCCGCAACTAACATACTAATCAAAACTACTTTTTTCATTTTCTCTCCTCCAAAAAGATGAGCGAAGTTTAAAGAAAAGTCGTGAAAAAAATGTTAATTTAAAATTTCGTTGATTTTTTTGACGAAATTTATCGGATTTACCTGCACGCCGCCGGCGATCACGCCAAAGTGTAGGTGCGGCCCGCTCACTCGCCCGCTAGCGCCGCTAAGCGCGATGATATCGCCCTTTTTTACAACTTGTCCGACTTTGACGTTTAGCGAGCTTAGATGATAGTACTGCGTGTAAATGCCCTCGCCGTGATCGATCACCACGGATCCGCCAGCGTAGTAGCGATCTTTTGCGATGACGACTACGCCGTCGTTTGCAGCAATCACCGACGAGCCGACCGCCGCTCTAAAGTCCGTGCCACCGTGATAACTCTTTAAAGTGCCGTTAAATACGCGCGCGGTGCCGAACGGACTCGTGATAGCCGAGCTCATCGGTAGGATAAATTTGGAGTTAAATTTTAGCCCGGCATTAGCCGTCGCGTAGATTTTATTCGCCTCCTCGCGCTCCTCCTCGATACGCTTTAGCACGTCTTTTGGCGGCGTTACTTTGTTGCCTTCGACGGTTATTTTTTCTTTTTTATATTCGCCCTCTACGATCTTAAAAACTATCGTTTCATCGCCGCTTTTAAGCCCGTTTACTAGCTTTATTTCGCCCTTTTGACGGTAGCTAGCGGCGACGAGGGCAAATTTTAGATTTTCATCACCGGGTACGCTAAGCCAGCGCTTTTTCTTGCCGTCAATGCTTAAATTTCCGGCAAATTTAGCATCCACCTGTACTATCTCGACGTCGCCGTTTACGATCGTCTGAGTTTCGCTAGGCGCTCCGCCCTGCCCTTTTGCGCTCAAATTTAAACAAATCAAAACGGCTAAAATAATTTTTTTCATTTACATCCTTTACGTAACTTTAACGAATAATTTTTAAATTTAATAAAAAAATACTATAATAGCGGGTAAATTTTACGAAAAAGGAAACGAAAATGAAAAGATTTTTAAAGCTTGCCGCTTGCGCGCTTTTGCTAGGCCAGCTTGCTTACGCGGATTTTACGCAAAATCAAAAAGTACGAACTTCATTTGATATCTTAAACGATTTGGGCTCTAGAAAACTGCTAAATTTAAAAGATACTAGCGAAATAAGAGGCATCATGGTCATCCCTGATGTGGTTAGCGGCGGGCTAGTCTTGACGACGCATACCGGAGACGGCATATTTGTCGGCAGAAATGATGAAAATGAATGGAGTAGTCCGATATTTATAAATTTTAAAGGCGGCGGCATAGGTCTGCAGGGAGGCTATAAATCAACCGACCTTGTCGTGCTGTTTAAATCAAGAAGGTCATATGCCGGGCTAATAAACGGTAAAGGCCAAATCGATCTTAGCGCCGATGCCGTAGTGCTAGCCGCCGGCGAAAAAGCCGGCGTAATGAGCGACCTGCCTGAAATTTCGGCTTGGGCTACGCTAAGAGGCAAAAGCAGAGGTCTTTTTGCGGGCGTTAGCATAAATACCTCTTTGGTAGTTGTCGACAAACAAGCTACATACGATTACTATGATAGAATGTACGATATGGAGGACATCTACAACAACTCTCCGAAAGACTCAAGATATACAAAAACGCTAAAAGAAGTATTGAATAAATATTTTAAATGATTAAGCAGAAAAACGGTTTGGCCTAGAGGCTAAACCGTATAAAGAGAGACGAATCTTTTTTTATTGATCGGCGAAAACTGAGTCATATACTCAAACGCCTCTTCATAATCTCCGTCGGTATATTTTGCGACCTCTTCGATAAGTTCGAAAAGCTCTTCATCGTCAAGCGATTCAAAATTGCCTCGGTTTTCCAAAACCTCTAGCAAAACCGCTTCAAGCTCTAGCTCGTCGTACGTCATGGCTTCCCTTTTAAATTTTTTGCGGAATTATGCCAAAATAACCTTTATAACCGCTTAGTCAAAATCTCTATTTTTTGAGAATTGGTCTTAAATTTATCGCATTATCAGCTTTTTTTACTATAATAAAAAGTAATTTTAATCGGCTGAAACGATGGCAAAATGCACACTTTTGATAAATTTTATATGAAATTTTTAGAGCTTTTGCGGGATTACGGATATAAAAATTCCGCCGCAAAAGAGCAAATTTTAAAAATTTTATTTTCCAGCGACGAGCATCTTAGCGCAAGCCAGATAAAAACGAGGATTAAAAGCGAATTTAAACGAAATTTGAGCCTAACGGCAATATATCAGTTTTTAAATTTTTTACAAAAATTCGGTTTAGTTCTTGCTTTTGAAGAGGACGGAACGAATAAATTCGAGCTAAATTTAAAGTCGCATCACGACCATCTAATCTGCATAAAATGCGGCACAGCGGAGAGTTTTTTCGATAAATATGTAGAAGAAAAACAAGAGCAAATTTGTAAAAACTCAGGCTTTAAACTCGAAGGTCATGCGATGATTTTATACGGAATTTGTCCAAAGTGCCAAAACAAATAGCCTATTTTGCGCCTCTTTATCAAAAATGATTTGATAACGATATGCAAAAAAGTTTCAGTTAAATTTAAGCGTAGTAAATAGATAATACGCCAAAAAACAAAGGAGAAACATGAGCGCAGCACCACATATACCATCGGAGTTAGTCTTACGCATAGCTTCGTATTTCACGCCGATCCATCACGTCGCAGGCCGTTTAAGAGTCCGCGTCAGCAGCGATATCAAAAAAGAAGCGGACAGCTTGCCGTTAGAAAAAATAGATCAAACGATCAAGCAAATAGACGGCATAAAAAACGTCAAATTTAACAAACTAATCGGCTCGGCTACGATAGAGTACGACCACGAAGTTTTCCCAAAAAAGATGTGGGACGATTTGCTAAAAGGCCAAAATTTGCACGAAATTTCAGCCCTCATCAACAACCTAGCGCAAAAAGCGACCGGCGGCGCAAGATGAACGAGGAGCTAAAGCAAGCCGCAAATGCGGTGTTTTTACTAGAGTCGCAGGGGGTTAAATTTTACGAAAACATCTGCAAAAAAGATGAAATTTTTGATCAAATTTTAGCGGTTAGACGAAGCGGACTGGAGCTTTTAAAGTCCTACGCAGACCCCGCCGATCCGCAAGTTTTTTGCGCTTTAGCGTGCGAGGATCTTGACGCTTGCTTTATAAAAGCCCTAAACTACGAGCTTGAGTTAAACGCGTTTTATGAAAATTTGACCGACAGCATAAGCGATGAAAATTTTAAAGACATTTGCTTTAGGCTCTGGGCTACGTCAAATAATGAATACATCCCGGCTCTCAAAGCAAAACTAGCTCAAATTTTAGCCGTGCAGTTTCAAGGCGCAGGTGACACCAATCAAGAAGAGCAGGCGCAAACGGCTCAAAATCCAAGCGAAAATATCTTAAACGCTTTTGATTCGGATGGCTTTAAACAAATCAGCCAAACGCTAGAGCGTATAAGCTCGGGGCAAGGCAGCAAAGGGGACGCGATCGCGCTTTTAAACAATCCGAATTTTTCATTTTTCGGCGGTTTGGCGCTTGGCGGACTAGCCAGCATGATGCTAAGTAAAAATTTAGACAAAAATAAAGATAAAGAATAAAATTTAACATAAAGGATAAAAAATGGCACTACCGTTTATCGCAGGAGCAATCTTAGGAGGTTTAGCCGTCGCGGCTTTTAACAACAAAGACAAAATCAAATCAACCCTTGAAACCGGACTAGATAAAGGCAAAGAGTTTGCCGAAAACGCAAAAGAATTTGCCGAGAAAAAAATAGGCGAAGCAAAAGAGTACGCCGAAAAAAAATTTGCTAAAACAAGCGAAGAGGCAACCGAAACAAAAAAACGCAAAAGACGCACTAGCGCCGAAGTAGCCGCCGAAAAAGAGAGCGAAAAAACAAAATCTAAGAAAAAAAGCGCTCCAAGAGCTAAAAAAGCTCCGGCAAAAGCAGCCGAGCAGACCGAAAGCCTAGCCGAAGATATCGCAAATGCGCTTGAACCGAATTTAGAAAAATAATAAAGGTATAGAATGAATTTAACATCAACAACCAGACTCCCACTAGATCATATGATAAGCGGCGCGCTAATCGGCGCGATAGCAGCGGGCGGCGTAGAAATACTAAACTATAAAAAAGGCAAGGTCAGCAAGACGCAGGCCGTAGCTAAAACGACTAAAATCGCTATCCAAGGCGGTATCGTCACGGCGTGCGCTATCAGCGCATCAAACAAACTAGTCTCGGCGCGCTATCTTGCGGCTGCGGCAACCGTCGCCGTCGGTATCGCAGGCGTGGTTGCGACGGAGAAACTAATCAAAAATTTAGAGGAAAGTAAATGAAAAACCCATACATCAATCAAACTCAAACAGTAAATCAACTAAACGACGACGGTAGCACGACGACTACGACTACGACCGTAAAGACTACCGGCGCGCCAAGCGCGTTTGACCGCGGTATAAACGACGCGCTAAAAGACTTTGTCCCGGCAAATTTTAACGCGGCAGGCTTTATAAAAGGTGCGCTCATAGGCGGCGTCGTGGCATACGTGCTAACAAACGAAAACGCGCAAAAAGCGCTATTTTCAGCTATCGCGAAGGGATCAAATTTGCTTCAAGCAGGATTTGAAGAACTAAAAGAGCGATTTGAAGATGTAAAGGCCGAAATTGACTCCCAAAAATAATGTTCGCATCGCGCACCTGACTAAAAACCGCGTGCGCTTCGTTTGCGAACGCATCGGCGAGGACTGCGACGAGAGTCGCTTGGAGGCTCAAATTTCGGAGTTTAGGTATGCAAAAAGCGTCAGGGTAAACAAAAAAGCAAAGAGCATAGTCGTCGGCTTTGAGTCAAATTTAAACGAAATCAAAGAGTTCATCGAAAATTTGCCGATCGCAAATTTAAGCAAGCATAAAAACAGCCCGAGCAAGGCTGAAATTTACAAGGCTGCAACGGCTCTAGCCATCACGCCTCTTATAAACAACGACGGAGTAAAAGCTATGACTAGCCTGATAGCCGCAGCTCCGCTACTAAAAGAAGGCGCAAGCGAAGCCGTAAACGAAGGCATAACCTCAAAAGTACTCGAAGCTACAGCAGTGGGCGTGAGTCTGGCTAGGCGCGACTTTTTAGCGGCAAATAGCACAAATCTCATGCTAACTATCGGCGAATACATGGAAGAAAGCGCCGTACACCGCAGCGACGACCTCATCAAAGAGCTAGCCCGCCCGAACATAGAAGAGGTCTGGATCGAGATAAACGATCACGGCAAAAAATCTCTCAAAAAAATCCCGACCGTAGACGTTAAAATAGGCGACATCGTAGTCGTCGGCACAGGCGAGAGCATCGGCATCGACGGTTATATCGTCGAGGGCACCGCAAGCGTAAATCAAGTCTCGATGACGGGCGAAGCAGAACCCGTCAAAAAAGAGCGCGGCGACCGCGTGATGAGCGGAACGGTAGTTGAGGACGGACGCATAAAAATCTGGGCCGAGAGTATAGCCGCCGAGAGCGCGACTGCGAGGATAAAATCCTACATCCAAAGCTCGCTAAACGAAAAATCCTCCGTCGGGCTAAAAGCTACGAAGTTAGCCGACAAGCTAGTGCCAGTGACGCTAAGTCTAGCCGGCGTTTCGTACCTACTTAGCCGAGACATGACTCGCGTAGCTAGCGTCTTGCAGGCGGACTACTCCTGCGCGCTAAAGCTAGCCACGCCCGTCGCCTTTAAATCAAGCATCTCAAAAGCCGGCCGCAACGGCGTACTGATAAAAGGCGCCAAAGCTATCGAAGCGCTAGCAAGCGCCGATACTTTCGTATTTGATAAAACCGGCACGCTAACGCACGGTAGCCTAAGCGTCGTCAAGGTTCACTCGTTTAAAAAGGAATTTACCGAAGCGCAGCTCTTAAATTTGACCGCAAGCGCTGAGGAGCACTACTTCCACCCGGTAGCTGAGGCTATCGTAAAGGCCGCGCGCGAGATAGGCTTTCACCACATCCATCACGACGAGGTCGAGTTTATCGTCGCTCACGGCGTAAAAACATACGTAGGCGGCAAAGAGGTCGTGATCGGCTCAAGGCATTTTTTAGAGGACGACGAGCAAATTTCATTTAGCAAACACGAAGAAATCATAAAAAGCGAAGTAGACAGCGGACTCACGCTACTTTACGTAGGCTACGACAAAGAGCTCTTGGGCGTCATCGCCATGCGCGACACCATGCGAGAAAACGCCGCGCAGACGCTAGCAAAGTTACGAAAGCTAGGCGTAAAAGAGCTCATTATGCTAACGGGCGACGTACAGTCTAAAGCCGATCAGGTAGCAAGCGAGCTAGGTATCGATAGAGTCTATGCAAACTGCCTACCTACCGATAAGGCGGGCATAATCGAACAGCTAAAGGCCGAAGGTAAAAAAGTAGCCTTCGTCGGAGACGGCATCAACGACGCGCCAAGCCTCACCAAAGCGCACGTAGGCATCAGCATGCAAAAGGGCGCCGATATAGCAAAAGCCACCGCCGACATCAGCCTGCTAAAAGACGACATCGGCTCAGTCGCCGTCGCAAAAGACGTCGCGAACAAAACGATGAGGCTGATAAATACGAATTTTAACGCCACCGTCGGCATAAACTCGCTCATCTTAGCAGGCGCTACTTTTGGCCTTTTTAACCCTATCGCTACGGCCGTTTTGCACAACGGCACGACGATCGGACTGCTGGCAAATTCGATGAAAGGCGTCAAGATAGGCGCGAAGTAAATTTGAAGGAATGACGGTTGATAGATAAAATTTTACAATTTATGAACGACGAGATGTCGCTAGCCAACGACTTTTTGTATGGCTATTTTTTGGTTATCGTGCTCGTTCTTACCGGTATTTATTTTAGCTATATTACTAGATTTGTGCAGTTTAGGATGTTTTTCGAGGCGTGCAAGGTTTTAGTCGAGAAAAAGGACAAATACAACAAGCACCACCTCACGCCCTTTCAAGCGCTTATGATCTCAACCGCCTCGCGCGTTGGTATTGGAAATATCGCCGGCATCTCCGCCGCTATCGTAGCTGGCGGACCGGGCGCGCTATTTTGGATGTGTTTGATGGCTTTTTTGGGCGCTGCTTCGGCATTTGCCGAGAGTACGCTAGCTCAAATTTATAAGACCAAAGACGTGTTTGGCTTTAAAGGCGGCCCGGCATACTACATCAAAAACGGCCTGGGCATCAAGTGGATGGCGAGCCTTTTTGCCGTTATCCTCATCATCACGTACGCGTATGGATTTAACGGCCTACAAAGCTACACCATGACCTCCGCCTTTCAAATTTACTACGACCAAAGCGCGGGCGCTACGAGCTTTAGCGATAGCGGCTTGCCCGTGGGTATCGGCCTCATCCTAACGGCATTTGCGGCGGTGATGTTTTTTAGCAAGAGCCACGTCATCGGCAAGGTCAGCTCCTATATCGTGCCTTTTATGGCGCTTGCCTATATCCTGCTAGCCTTTATCGCGATCTGCTTAAATTTAGACAAGCTTCCGGCCGTCTTTGATATGATCATGAAAAGCGCCTTTGATTTTAAGGCGATATTTGGCGGATTTGCCGGCAGCGTGATCGTTTACGGTATCAAGCGCGGCCTGTTTTCAAACGAAGCCGGTATGGGTTCTGCGCCAAACGCGGCCGCTGCTGCTCACACGAGCCACCCCGTAAAGCAAGGACTCGTGCAGGCGATGGCGGTTTTTATAGATATGACGATCTGCGTGGCTTCTGGCATGATAGTGCTTTTCTCGCAGGCCTATATCACAAAGCATCCGGGTGCCAGCGTCGAACTGCTCACCGCGCTTCCTTTAGTGCAGGCCGCGATGCGCGAGTACTACGGCGAGATCGGCCTTCACTTTACGACGCTTGCGGTGGTGCTTTTTGCCATCACGTCGCTGATCGGCAACTACTACTACGCGCAGGCAAATATCAAATACCTCACCAAAAACCACAAAATCGCCATAGCCTTTAAGCTAACGGCGGTCGCGATGATATTCGTCGGAGCGCAGATGAATCTAACGATCGCTTGGAACATCGCTGATATCACGATGGCGGCGATGGCCACGATAAATATCGCTGCGATCTTTATGCTATCAAAAGTCATGATAAAAGCCCTAAAAGACTACGAATCGCAAAGAAAAGCGGGGCTAAATCCGGAATTTGACCCTGAGAGCATAGGCATCGCAAACATAACTTGCTGGAGAAAAAAATGAACATAAACGGACAACTTTTAAATTTACAAACACATAGAAAAGTCGCAAAAATAGGCATGAGCGTCACTCTAGCCACAGTTTGCCTAACGGCACTCGGGCTTAAGGGTAGAAACAAAAGCCGCTGCGAGAAGCTGCATACGATCGCAGGTATCGCATTCGTGGGCTTTTCGCTCTACCACGCCGGACTTTACGAAAACGGCATTTTTAGAAACATGATCGTAAACGCAAATAAGAAAAACGCCGAGGCAAAAAGGCTAGCAAGCGATGATCAAGATAAGTGATGCAGAAATTTTAGCCTACATCGGCGAGGATCTGCCCTACTTTGATCTTACGACCTCGCTTCAAGGCATCCGCAAAAACGCTGTCTTAACCATACTGCCGCGCGAGGACGTGACGGTTAGCTGCGTAGACGTAGCGGCCGGTATCGCTCGTTTGCTAGACTGCGAGGCTCAAATTTGCGTCCCAAACTCCGCCGTCGCAGCCGCAAAAGAGCCGATCGTAAAAATCAGCGGCAGTTACAATAATGTGCACAAAGCCTGGAAACTAGCGCAAATTTGCCTAGAGTACGCCTGCCGGATCGCCACATACGCAAGAGCCATGAACGAGGCCGCAAAAAGCGTAAATCCAAAATGCGAAATCCTAGCCACGCGCAAGAGCTTCCCGTTTGCTAAGAAATTTTGCCTAAAAGCCGTGCTTGAGGGCGGTTGCGGCGTGCACAGGCTAAATTTGAGCGATAGCGTGCTGTTTTTCAAAAATCACATCAAGGCTTATGGCTCGTACGAGGAGTTTTTGGCTCAAATTTCAACCTTTAAAGCAAAAGCTCCCGAGCGAAAAATCGCCGTCGAGTGCGAAAATTTAGACGACTGCGAAGCGCTTTTAAAGGCGGGCGCCGACGTCGTGCAGTGCGATAAATTTACGCCGGGGGCCGTAAAGCGAGCAGTAGACTTGCGAGACAAGATCGCCCCAAACGCAGCCCTAGTCGCAAGCGGCGGGATAAATCTAAAAAACGTTCGAGAATTTGCCGTCACCGGCGCAGACGCACTCGTTACGTCAGCTATGTACACGCAAGGCATGGCAGACATTACCGCGGTTTTAGAGATAGTATAATTTGCAAATTTGACGGACCGCTTGGCGAGTCAAATTTGTGCATGCGTTTAACGTATAACTATCTCAAATTTTCTCATTTTCTATCCTTTCTAAAGAATTCCTCTATCATTTTTTGATTGCAGTCCTGTATCCAAGTGGTCTCGTTTTTATTACACATCCAAAACGGACCGCCGGACTCCGGACCCAAAGCATTAGTTAAGGCTTGGATTAGCCAAGAGTGATAAGACTCGTAGATGTATGTATTGTCGGCTAGTATCTTACCTGTATTTCTGTCTTTTATTAGTCCGCCGTAGTTAAATCCCATGCCTATTACCTTATCAAACATAGTTTTTATATCGGGCTTTTGCTCTAAGAGATGATACGAATCCTCCACTACAAGCTCGACAGACGCTATATCATCTTCATTTATTTCTTTACGAGCTACGCATTTGTCTTTGTAGATTTGTTTGTAGTATTCCATCTTTTTATCTACGTCTTGCAATCTATCTATAACCCACTCTATTTGATAGTCGTCCCACGTAAATACTTTGCCGTTCCTAAAAAATAATCACTATTTTTCAAAATATCTTTTTATAAGTTCAATATCACAAGAATACCCCATACTCTCAATGTCTATATTTGCTGACTGACAGTATTTTGCAAATAAACTACTATCATATGCATGAAATTCGAAAGATAATATCTTGAGTAGCCAACTATTTAATCTACTGTCTTTATATATACAGTAGCTATTTTTACTAACAGCTACAATTTCACTAGCATTTTTTAACATTGCCTCGTAACCAAATTTTATACCTATTATAGAACCAAAAAATCCTATTCTGGGTTGTTCTAGCTTTTGGCATTCAGTATTGCTACAATCTATAAAAGAAATATCTACAACTTCATTTTCTAGTATTTCTTTTTTTGCTATACATTTACTCGTAAGTTTTGAATATATAAAATTTAAAAAATATGTATTAGGATATATATTTAGATTGTCTTTTGATAAAAAGCAATCTTTTGATATATTGTCATCAAGATATACTCTATAAAATTTATCATCTTTTATATCTATATTCTTTTCTTTAAAATCTACAAAATCCACAAAATTATTTACAATAGATAAAAGAACTTTTTCTCCAACATAAAAATTATTTACGTTACTGGCTATTTCGCCGGCATAATAACCACGTTGTAATGGCTTTTTGTAAATTTCAATACCAGCATATTTGAAAACATAGTATTTATTAACCAAATTAAAAACCACCAAATCCCCGAAAAACACCATAAACCAAACAAAAAGCCAAAGAAGTTTGCGTTTGCCCTTGGGGGCGATTAAAGCGACAAAAAAGCTTACAACAAGAAAAATGAGTGCGATTAGAAGTGCTGCGGCGTCGTGCATATTTAATCCTTTTTAAAAAACCAATTTAAAATACCTACTGCCGTCAAGTAAAACGGCGATGTTTGGTCTCGCCGCCAGTTTTAATTTAGCTAAATTTTACGTCAAATTTTGACTATTTTGCCGCTACGCTTACTCGCTCGTAGTGTGCAATGATTTTATTATGAATGAGTAGCGAGATATAAATTACCGCGCCGCCTAGGCATAGTCTTAGTATATCCGCATCTTTATGCCAAAATACTAAATTTACGATGATGGCTGCAGGTATGAGAGCATTATTCATGATGGCTAGAGTGCCGCTATCTACCTCGCACGCGCCTTTGTTCCATAAAAAGTATCCTAGACCGCTAGCTCCGATACCAAGCCACAGCAGCACGGCGCCCTGCGTGAGGTCGAGGTTGATTTTTTCAGGATTTCCAAACATGGCAAATGCTATACCCGTAACCGCCGCGGCTCCTACGAAAAAGTAGCCAAAAACCCCTCTTTGCTCGTTAAAATCGCGCTTTTCTAACAAAAATTTATACGCACTCTGTCCGACGCCAAAGCATAAATTTGCCCCCTGCACGAGCAAAAATCCGTGCCAAAAGCCGCTATTTACGTTGCCGTACTTGATGATGAGCGCTCCCAAAACCGCCGTGCCAACGCTAAACAGATACAGCAGCCTAAGCCTACCTGCGAGCACATCGTAAACCACGCTCACGTAAAACGGCGTAAATATCGTAAAGAGCGCGACCTCGGCGACGCTAAGGTAGGCAAACGAGTTGTAGTAAAAAATATACATCGCGCCGATCTGAATCGCGCCGATCGCGGCTACTTTGGCGTATAGAGCGAGGTTTTTCGCGGCAAAATCCTTAATCATAAATGGCAAAAATACGCCAAGCGCAAGCACCACG
>CAUQPE010000042.1:0-15119 GCA_963519915.1 uncultured Campylobacter sp.
TACTATTTACTCTCTTGTTTTATATTCTGTATTCTTTGGTTTGTTTATCTTGTAATCTGTTGTATATTTTTATAAATTTGTTTTTAGTTTTAACTGATTTTTTGTATCTCTATCTTGGCTTTATAATTTGTTTTTGGCTTTAGAAAATTGTGTTTAGCTCTATACTTTTGGCCATGTCTTATTGGTTGTTTGGTGTTTTTTTAAATGTTTTAAAATGCGTATCACATGAATCTATTTTTGTTTTTATGTCTTATGAAATGTGAAATGTGTTTGGGTTTGGGTGGATTGCATTGTCTGGGATTTTATTAAGAAACTATAATTAATAGCTCAAACCGTTATCTTATTTTTGTTTAGCATTTTTGCCTTTATTCCATAGAGAGTTTTTAGTGTAGTTGGCTGAGTATCCAACTTGGGTGTGTTAAGCTAGGTTTTATGCTTTTTAGACTCAAGATAAGTTAAAAACTTTTAAAGGAATTTTTCTCAAAGAGTGTGCAAGCACAAGAACTATGATTTTGTAGATGAAAACAAGTATATCTACCGTTCGCGATTTTCTGAGAAGAAATTTAGATAAATTATCAAGTATTTTGCCGAAGATATATAGAAGTAAAAAATAAGTAAATCTTGCGGTGAGATTTCCAAGCCCGCCTAGCAGCTTTGCTTTGAGATTGGAAAAGCCACTTTTACTTCGCTTCGCTCGTTACTCCAATCGGAATGGTATGCTTAAAATGGGCGGCAAAGTTTATACCAAATAGTCATGAGCTGCTCTGTTAGTGAACTAATACCGATACTGTAGAAGTTTCTCAATTTGCTTATTTTATTGACTCTTTTTCTGAGACTTTGGTAAATTATGCTATTTTATGACTTCTATATCAGATAAAAAATGTTATAAAATTTCTCTAAAATTTAGCTTAGAAATTCTTGAATGGATTACACACTTAGTTCTTATGTTTTTCATAGCAACTTAATATTTCTTATGTTTAAATTATGTTTCGTTAAGTCTAATTTAATATTGTATATGAGTGATTGAGAGTTAATTCTTTTTTTGCTTGCTTTTAGAATTTGAGTTTATGATTTTTTTTCTCTTTATTTTCGGCTGGCAGCGTAGCTTGCTCCGGCGCGGTCAAATTTTCATCGGGCTTTAAAAATCCCTCTTCTACCATTAGCTCTACGGCTGCTCTAAAGGTCGGTAGCGCGCTTTGGGCTCCGAAATAATAATAGGGCTTCTTCGGTTCCCTAGCTAAAACCCCGATCGTATAGCTATTGCCCTGCGAGTCATTGACAAATCCGAAAAACGAGCCATTGTAGGTATTTGCGTAGCCCCCGGTCGTGGCTATGTGTGCGGTACCTGTTTTTCCGCCGATTTCTAGACCTTCCACCTTTGCTCTTTTGCCGGTGCCGATCTCGACGGTTTTTATCAGGATGCGCTTCATTCTTTCGGCTGCTTCTTGGCTTATGGCTTCGACTGGCTTTGGGTCGTTTACGACGAAAAATTTGCCGTCTTTATAGAGCGAGTCCACGACTTTTGGCGTCACCATTACGCCTTTATTATTAAATACGTTATACGCCTTTAGAAGCTGGATAAAAGTCGCTTGCAAGCCGTATCCGTAGCTGATCGTGGCCTTGTAAATTTGCGAATTTAGCTTGGCTACCGGCGGCATATTTCCGATCTGTTCGTATGGCATATCGATGCCTGTTTTTTGCGTGAAGCCGAAATTTAGAAGCCCTGAATAAATTTGGGAACCGTCTAGGCGCTGGGCGATCTGTATCATGCCGATATTTGAGCTATATACGATGATGTCTTCGGCTGTAAGGAATGGCTCTGGATGCGTGTCTTTTATCGTGCGTTTTCCTAGTTGGTAGACGCCATTGTAGGTGTTTATGCGCTCGAGCGGATTGATTTTATCGTTTGCTAAAAGAAGGGCGAAAATAAACGGTTTAAAGACCGAGCCAACCTCGTATGCGTACTCGGTTGCCGAGGAGTTGAGCGATTTATAGTCTTGTTTTCTGATGTTTGAGGGGCTATATCTAGATGTGCTGGCAAGCGCTAGCAGACCGCCAGTTTTTGAGTCCATGACGCCTACGATTATCTCTTTTGCATTTAGAAATTCTTTTTTTTCGTCGATGATCTGCTCTAGTCTGGTTTGCAGTTTAAGCGAGGCGTTTAGTATGATATCGTATCCGTCCACGCGGTTGGCCAAATTTGAATCGCTGGTTAAGATAATGTTATTTCCGATGTCTTTCGGGCCTAGCAGTTTTGCGTCTTGGATCGAGGAGATGTAGTATTCGTAGGCTTTCTCTACTCCTTTTACGCCCTCGGTTTTGGTGATGCCGTCTTTTTCGACTTTTTTTACGTAGCCTATCATCGGAGTGAGCGCGTCGGCAGCGACATATTGCCTACTTTCTCCGCTTTCTATTATGCTCATATTACGTAGTATCGCGGCCCCGGTATTCGGGTCTTCGTACGGGATAAAGATTTTTTTTCTATACAGCTTTTTTGACAGCTCCTGCAGATACGCCGCGCCCTTAGCGTCGATCTTATATGATAGCGTAACGGCGCCTTTTTGGCTGTTGATGATTTTAGTTACGCGCTTTATGTCATCGCCGCTATATATGCAGTATAGTTTGATAAATAGATCTTTTTTATCTGGATCGATGTTTCTAGTATCTACCATCACTTTGTAGAGCTTTTGGCTGCCGGTGATACTAAAGCCGTCTTTTGTTATGATGTTGCCACGTAGGGCTGTGTTTATTTCGCTGGTTTCCAGTTTTGGCAGGCGTCTTTCGATATTTGCTCGGTAAAAGATGACTGCCAAAAATATGCAGATAAAAAATAGAATAAACGCAAATAAAGCGATTGTTTTTGATTTTCGCTGATTCAAGGCTTAAATTTGCGTTCTTGAGATTTCTTTGTATGCGCTTAGGGCCTTATTTCGGATCTCTAGCATGAGTTTCATTGACGTATCGGCCTTGCCGATAGCGATAGCAGCTTGATGTAGGTCTTTTACCTCGCCTGTTGCTAGATCGGCGATGGCTTTGTCTGCGTTGATTTGTATCTCGTTTAGCTCTTTTAGTGAGCTGTCTAGCACGTCGCCGAAATTTAACTCGCCTTTTTGATTTTGCAGAGTCTTTGCTTCTTTTTTTTCAAACGGTGAAGCGACCGAGCCGATTTTATCTATATTTGTCATAAAATTTAACCTTGTAATAATTCTAACGCGCTTTGAGCGATCGTTTTAGCCGACTGAAATGCCGAAACGTTTGCCTGATAGGCGCGCGTGGCTTCGATCAGATCCGCCATTTCGATGACTGGATTGATATTTGGGTACGCTACGTAGCCCCTCGCGTCGGCGTCTGGGTGAGACGGATCGTATTTTAGCTTAAAGTCTTTGTCGTCGCGCACTATCTTGTCAACTACGACGCTCATTATAGCAGGTTTTGCGTCTTTTGTATAGAATTTATCGTCTAGCGGATTTTCGTATTCGAGCAAGTTATGTTTTTTCGCCACTTCGTCGTTTAGCACGCTGTCAAAATCAACCGCCTTAAATATCACCTCGCGGCGTCTATATGGGCCGCCTTCCGCCGTTCGCACGGTGTTTGCGTTGGCGATGTTGGAGCTAATGACATTCATTCTAAAGCGCTGGGCGCTTAGTCCGTATCCGCTGATATCAAAGTCGCTTAAATAATTACTCATAATCTATCCTTAAATTTTACTGCTAGCATCGATCACGCTTTTAAATATCTGGCCGCTTTGCCTCATGGCTCGGTCGAGCGCTGTTATCATTATCGCGTTTTTGCTTAGCTCGGTCGTTTCCACGTCTAGATCGACGGTGTTTGCGTCGTTTCGCGCCATGTGTCCGTCGCGTAAAAATATCGTCGCACCGTTTGACGCTGGAAAATCCACGCGAGGGAAGTGCGCATCGTCCGTTTGCGCGAGTTTTAAAATTTTATTTTCGTCTTTGCCGTAGATCTCTTGCGCCGTTTGCGACAGAGCAGCTTCAAACGCGATGTCGCGGGCTTTGTAAAAAGGCGTGTCGATGTTTGCTATGTTGCTAGAAATCATTTGCTGGCGTAAATTTCTGCTTGCCAGCGCGCTTTCTACGAGCGGTTTTGATTTTGAGGTTTGGATACCTGCGAACATTTTCTTGCCTTTTTCTCTAAATTTTACGAGATAATAAGCAAAAGACGTTCCAAATTTAGGGTAAATTTTTAAATTCGATAAACCCGCTAGGCTGATTTTTTAGTTCGTTAAATTTGTCTAAAAACTCACTTCGTTTCATAGCTTTTGCGCCCATAAATTTTAGATGATCGTTCATAACCTGGCAGTCGATGAGAAAATCAAACGGCTCTAAAGCGCGGCAAAGCACGATGAGAGCGACTTTTGACGCGCCGGTTTTTAGGCTAATCATACTCTCGCCGCAAAAGACCTTGCCGAAAATTTGCCCGTAAAGGCCGCCTGCTAGTTCTCCGTCCTCATATACCTCCACGCTATGCGAGACGCCTAGACGGTGCAAATTTAGGTAGGCGCGTACGATGTTTTCCGATAGCCACGTTGGTTCGCGTTTTTCGCGCTCGCTTTTGCAGATTTTTAGAAAATTTTCAAAGTCGTAGTCAAACCGTACTTCAAATTTTTTAAGCGCGGATTTTATGCTTTGTTGTACGCGCACTTCGCTTGGAGCTAGCACTGCGCGCGGATCGGGCGACCACCAGTATATGGGCTCGCCGGGTAAAAACCACGGAAAAATACCTTTATCGTAAGCTTGCAAAAGAGCCTGCGCGCTTAGATCGCCGCCGACGGCTAGAGGGGAGTTTGCGGGGGCGTTTGCGGGGTCGGGAAAGTTATAGATTTTTTGCAAATTTGACCCCGCGACCGCTTATTTTAGGGCTTCAAATTTAAACGCCAGCTCGCCGTTTTTTAGCGTGATATTTGCGACGCCGCCGTTTTTTAGCGCACCGAAAAGTATCTCGTCGCTAAGCTTGGTTGAAATCTCGTCTTGGACCAGGCGTTTTAGATTTCGCGCGCCGAATTCCTTGCTATAGCCCTTTTGCCAGAGGTATTTTTTGGCTTCGGCGGAGGCTTTTATGACGACTTTTTTCTCGGCGAGGCTTGAGTTTATCTCGTTAATGATCTTTTGCGCGATGAGGCTTAGCGAGTCCTCGCTAAGGTCGTTAAAATGCACGATTTTATCTATGCGGTTGCGAAACTCGGGACTAAAAAATCCCTTTACCGCCGAGTCTGCTTTACCGCTCTCGTCTTTGCTAAAGCCTAGCGTCGGAGCCTCTTTTGAGCCCAAATTTGAGCTCATTATGATGACGGCGTTGCGAAAATCGCTCTTTGCGCCCGTGTTATCGGTGAGGCTAGCGCCGTCAAAAATTTGCAAAAAGACGTTTATCATCTCGTCGCTGGCCTTTTCGATCTCGTCAAACAAAATCACGCTATAAGGGTGCTTTTTAACGGCATTTGTGAGTATGCCGCCCTCTTCAAAACCGACATATCCCGGAGGCGCGCCGATGAGACGCGAGACACTGTGCTTTTCCATGTATTCGCTCATGTCAAACCGCTCGAAATGTACGCCCAAATTTCGCGCTAGAGCCGCACTTAGCTCGCTTTTACCCACGCCGCTTGAGCCTGTAAATAAAAACACTCCAACGGGCGCGTTTGGCTGTTTTAGCCCCGCATACGAGCGCTTGATCGCCGCTACTAGCGTATCGACAGCCTCGTCTTGACCGAAGATTTCAGACTTCAGCCTTTGGGCTAGATTTTTCAAATTTGCCGCGGCGTCTGATTTTAGATTCGTATCGGGGATATTTGCCATCTTGCTTAAAACCGCGCTTAGATCGGACATTTTTACGGTTTTGTTTTTGCTTTGCAGAGCTAGAGCCGCGCCGACCTCGTCGATGAGATCGATGGCGCTATCTGGCAAAAATCTATCATTTAGGTATTTTTTGGCTAGCTCTACGCTTTTGGCTAAAATTTCGTCGCTAAAATTGACGCCGTGAAAGCTCTCGTATTTGGCGCGAAGTCCTTTTAGGATCTCGACGCTCTCGTCCGTGCTCGGCTCTACTACGTCGATTTTAGTAAATCTGCGCGAGAGGGCTTTTTCTTTTTCAAAAAAGCTGCGATACTCCGCGTACGTCGTCGCTCCGATGCAGCGAAGCGAGCCATTTGCAAGCGCTGGTTTTAGTAAATTTGACATATCAAGTCCGCCGCCGTTTGTAGCTCCCGCGCCCACGATCGTGTGGATCTCGTCGATAAAAACTATCGCATCTTCTTGCTCGGCTACCTCGTCCATCACATCTTTTAGGCGTTTTTCAAAGTCGCCGCGGTACTTCGTGCCAGCTATCATCGCTCCGATATCTAGGGCAAAAATTTGCGCCTGTTTTAGCCGCTGGGGCACTTCGCCGCTTACTATTTTTAGCGCGAGCCCCTCGACTACGGCTGTTTTGCCCACGCCCGCTTCGCCTACTAGGATAGGATTATTTTTCTTGCGGCGGCTTAGCGTTTGAATTAGCCTTGCTAGCTCGTTTTCTCGCCCGATGATCGGGTCTATTTTACCCTCGGTGGCTAGTTTGGTTAAATTTGACGAGTATTTGGCGAGGTTTTGGAAGTTTTTAGCGCGAGTCTGCTTGTCGTCTTTTGTTGCTTGCTTGATCTTTTGCGGATCGACGTCGTAAAATTCTAAAATTTTAGCTCCGTACGTGTCGCCTCTGGCCGCGATTTTAAATAGCAAATCCCTAATGCCGACGTTTTTATCTTTTAGTTCAGCGTTTAGCTCTTTAAAAATTTGCTCCAAAAGCACCGTCATGCGCGGCTGTTTGTGGTGCGGCACCTGCTCGTTGGTTTGCAGTAGATAGTTTTTTAGATCGCTTTTTAGTCCCTCGACGTCGGTGAGTCCGGCCTCTGCTAGGATATCTCTAGTCTCTTCGTTTAAATTTACCAGCACGAAAAGCACGTGCTCGCTGGTTAGATACTCGTGAAAATTCGAGTAGGCAAACTGCCCGGCCTTTTCCAAAAGATAGCTTAAATCCGAGTCAAACATCATTTCCTCCTCTTTGCGCCTTTTGCGCGCCCGTTTTTGCGGGCTATTCTTCCTCGACGACGGCCTTTAGCGGGTAGCCCGCGGCGGCTGCGGCTTTTAGCGTTTGGTTTTGTTTGGTTTGGGCGATCTCTTTTGTATAGACGCCGGCCACTCCGCTGCCTTCGTTATGGATTTTTAGCATCACGGCTACCGCGCTTTGCATATCGTGATTAAAAATCTCGACAAGCACGCTCACGACAAAATCCATACTCGTAACGTCGTCGTTTAGTAAAACAACCTTAAATTTGCGCGGAAATTCTGGTTTTTCCTTAAGGGCGACGTCTCGCTCCCGCTCGGTGGCGGTTTTAGCGGGCATTTTTTATTCTTTCAAAATCCTTCGTCATCGCGTCTAGATGGATGCCGCCTAGGTAGTATTTCACGCCGAATTTCCCGCTATCTACGTCGGTTAGCTCCTGATATACGCCGCCTTTTAGCACCATTTTTATCGGCACGCTCTCAAGCCGCTCGTATTTTATATCCTCTAAAATTTGCGCCGAAAGCCTGTCATTTGTCTTTATGTCGTTTGAGATAAAGTAAAAGGCGTTGTATTTTTGCGCGAAATTTTCCACTACGTACTCGTTCGTGACGTTTTCAAAGTGCGTGAGCCCCACGATCGTAAAATCATTTAGATTGTCGATCTGAAATTTGGTGAGATCGGGAGCTTCTTTTTGACACGGTGGACAAAACGTGCCGAATATATCAAACATCAAAATTTTATCCTCGTCGCCCTTGATAACAAAGCCGCCATCGACGCGCTTTAGCGTTAGGTCCTTGCCAAACACGCTCTTTAGCATGATCTCCTCGCCCGTTTTATAGCCCTCTATCTTTACGGGAGCCTTCGCCGTCTCGTCCTCGCCGCAGCCTGCTAGAAATACCACACAGGCCAAAGCCGCCAAAATCGCCTTCATAGTTTTTTTCATATTATTTTCCTTGTTTTGATCTTAGTTGGGTTATGCTCTCGCCGCCAAAGCCGTAGTCGTCGGTGCTGACATCCTCTATCACGACGACGGTTCTGCTCGCGTCGCGCTTTAGCGTATCGCCCAGCAGTTTCGTTACGCCGGCTATGAGCGCACGCTTTTGCTCGGCGCTTACTACTTCTTTTTCTTTTGTGATTTTTATATTTATGTACGGCAAATTGTTTCCTTAGACGTATTTTTTCATAGCCGCACGCGCTTCTTTGTCGGCTTCTTTGCGTTTTATCGTCTCGCGCTTATCGTGCAGGTTTTTACCTTTTGCCAGCGCAACTCGTGCCTTTACGATGTTTTTATCGTTTAGATAGAGTGCTAAAACGACTAGCGTGAGGCCATCTTGCGTGACTTGACCGAAAATTTTATCTATCTGCTTGCGGTGCATCAGTAGCTTTCTAGGAGCCCGCTCGTCAGGACGAAACGCCGAGTGCGTCGTATTTAGGTGGCTGATGTGCGCGTTTAGTAAAAACAGCTCGCCCTTTATCACGCGCGCGAAGCTATCTTTTAGATTTGCTCGGCCCGCCCGTAGAGCCTTTACCTCGCTGCCCTTTAACACGATACCCGCCTCGAAGGTCTCGATAATGCTAAAGTCAAACAGCGCCTTTTTATTTTTGGCTAAATCCTTACCCATTTTTTACCTTTTTTATTTTAAGAAAAACACGCTTGCGCCGCTGCCACTTAGGAAAAAATCTTTAAATTTATCCATCTGCGGATAAATTTTAAAACACGGCGCAAAAAGATCGTTTAGTTTGCGATTTTTGTATCGTTCTAGCAGCTGCGCAGTCGTCATCTCGCGCATTTTTACCGCCAAATTTACATCGATACTATCCATAAAATTTGTCCTAAATTCGCCGTAAACCGCAGGCGTCGAGCAAAATACGCCGGGCGTTAAAATTTCTACCTCTGGCACTTCGTCGTCAAAATCGCTTATTATCTCGCCGATACCGCCGACGTTTGCCGCCTTGAAATCGCTAGCGAAAAACGCCACGTCCGCGCCGATATTTGTGCCTATTTTCATCAAATTTTCGCGAGTTAGTTTTAAATTTAACTCCTCGTTCGCCATCTTTAAAAACGTAGCGGCGTTTGAGCTGCCTCCGCCTAGACCCGCGCCTAAGGGGATTTGCTTTTTTATCACGATTTTGTGCGAGGCGAAAAACTCGTCCAGCTCGTTTTTAAAGCCTGCTTTTTCTAGCTCAAATTTAGCCTTTAAAACGATATTGTTTTCGATATTTTCGTTATCGCACTCAAGCGCGAAGCCGCTAGATTTTTCAAAGAAAATTTCGTCGTAAATCTCGCGCCGCAAAACGAAGCGAGAGGCGATCTCGTGGTAGTTGCCGCGAGTACCGACGATCTTTAAAAAGGAGTTGATTTTCGCGTAGCTTTTCATTATTTTACGATTTTATCGCTCAGCTCTTTTAGGCTCGCTTCGCCCGCGCCGTTTAGGGCTTGTTTGTTTTCCGCCGCTACATCTTCTACTAGCTCCGAGCGCAGGATCATCATATTTTTAGGCGCGTCGATGCCGATTTTTACTCCGCCTTTTGAGATACCTACGACCGTGATTTTGATATCGTTTCCCAGCATTATGCTTTCATCTTCTTTTCTTGCGAGTATTAGCATTTTTCGACCTTATTTAGTTTATATATTACGGTTTCGTCTTTGATTTCAATGATACTAAAAAATTCATCAAAGTTTATTAAATATAGCCCCTCGGCGCCAAATTTTAGCTTTTCTACGCTCAGTTTTTTACCCAGCATTACGTCTGCGGGGTCGCCAAGATATTTGTTTCGCGGCAATGAGATATAATCAAGCGGATTTAAAAACCTCTCGTTTTCGTAAATAAATTTACCTTCGCTCACGCGTTTTAGCGTGCTTAGAGTGGCTTTTACGCCAAGCTTTGCGGCTAAAATTTGAGCGTACGAGCGCACGTACGAGCCCTCGCTGACGCTAATGCGAAAGCTCAAAAACGGATGCATATACGCAGTCAAATTTACGTCAAAAACGCTCATCGTTTGGCTTTTTAGCTCAAACTCTTCGCCCGCTCTTGCTAGCTCGTACGCGCGCTTGCCGTCCACGTGCTTGGCGCTAAATTTGGGCGGTACGTAGGCGATCTCGCCTTTTAGCTGGCTTAGCGCAGCCTTTACGTCCGCTAAATTTAAAGGCGGGCAAAGCGTGATCTCCTCGATATTTTCGTTATCTAGGCTAGCGCTTGTAGCTCCTAGCCACATCGTCACTTCGTAGATTTTTGGCGTTTTGTCTACGTAGTTAAAAAGCCGCGTGTGATTGCCCAGAGCCACGATCAGACAGCCGCTGGCAAATGGATCTAGCGTGCCCGAAAAGCCCGCCTTTTTGACGCTGTATTTGCGCTTTAGCCGGCCAAGGAAATGATTTGAGCTTATGCCTGCTGGCTTATTTGCGACAAAAAGCGCGTTCATTTAAATTTGCCCTTTGAAGCCTGCGTTAAATTTACAGCATTTTTTAAATTTGATCCACAAGCGTCAAATTCGGCTGCATAAATTTGATCAAATTCGCCCATTCTCACACCGCTTTTTCGACGAAGCTAGACATTATCTCGCGGCTGATTCCGCCGAAATTTATCGTTAGCTTTAGCTCTTTTTTGATCTTCGTTACCGCCGTTACGCGCCCGATACCGAAAATTTTGTGCTTGACGAGGTCGCCTTTTTTGTATTCGCCCGCAGCTTGCGTTTGCGTCTGGATGATGAGGCTACCGCTGCAAACTCCCGCTTCGCTTAAAAATCTGCTCTTTTCCAGTCTCGTTCGCTGCCCTTTATAAAAGCGCGAATTTACAAAGCTTAGCGTCAGGGTTTTTTTGGCGCGGGTAATGGCGACGTAGGCCAGGCGTCGCTCCTCCTCGATGTCGCTACCCTCTCCTAGAAGCGGGAAAAATCCCTCCTCAAGCCCGATCACGAAAAGATGCTCGAACTCAAGCCCCTTGCTAGCGTGTATGCTCATGATCGAGATCGCCTCACCGCCGATGTTGTCCTGCTCGCTTTGTAGCGCGATCTCGTTTAAAAACTCCTCGATAGAAAAGCTTGGATTTTGCTTGATTTGATCCTTGATCGTAGCGTAAAACTCGTCGATGTTCGCCACGCGCTCGGAGCCGTCGGGTAGGCTCTCGTAGTATTTTTTGATGCCGAATTTCACTTCAAGTTTATCCACTAGCTCATAGGGCGAGTCGCACTCTTTTAGCTCCCTTAAATTTGCCGCAAATTCGCCAAGGCTTGAGACGATTTTTTTGCTTAGATCCTTGTCGTTTTCGTTCAGGCTAGATATCGCTTCAAATAGCGAAAGTTTATGCTCGAAGGCGATTTTTTCGATCTTTGCGAGGCTTACCTTGCCAAGGCCGCGTTTTGGGCGGTTGATGACGCGCTTTAGCGAGAAGTCGTCGTTCTCGTTTGCGACTAGCCTTAGGTAGCTGATCACGTCTTTGACCTCGGCGCGCTCGTAGAATTTAACTCCGCCGACCATTTTATACGGGATTTTTTCTTTGGTTAGGCCTTCTTCGAGGGAGCGGGAGAGGGCGTTTATGCGGTACAAGATCGCGATATCGCTAGCCTGCGCGCCGCTATCAAGTAGCTTTTTGATGCGTTTGGCTACTTTTAGACTCTCCATCGTTTCGTCGTCCGATTCCATCAGCGCTACGTCCTCGCCGCCTTCTTTGGTGCTTTTTAGCTCTTTGCCGAGGCGGTTTCTGTTGTGGTCGATGAGCTCGTTTGCCGCGCGTAAAATTTGACTAGTCGAGCGGTAGTTTTGCTCTAGCCTTATGACCTTGACGTCTTTAAACTGGTCTTTAAAATTTAATATATTTTCGATTTTAGCGCCGCGCCAGCCGTAGATACTCTGATCATCATCGCCCACGACTGCGATATTTTCGTGCGTGCAGCAGAGTTTGCGCAGGAGCTTGTACTGAAGGTCGTTGGTGTCTTGATACTCGTCCACCATGATGTAGGAGTATCGCTGTGAGATTTCGCGCGCTAGAGCCTCGTCCTCGTCTAAAATTTTATAGCTAAGGCAGAGCAGGTCGTCAAAATCCACGAGGTTGTTCGCCGCCAAATACTCCTCGTAAAGCTTGTAGATGTTTGCTAGCTTTGCGTGGTAGCCGTCTTTGAAATTTTGCCCGTTTGCAAAGATATCGCCTTGGTTTAAAACCTCCTCTACGCTTAAAAGCGAGTTTTTAAAATTTGAGATTTCGTTAGCTAAAACCGAGGTTGCGATGTCGCCCTCAAAGCCTTTTAAGATACGCTTTTTATCGTCGGTGTCGATGATGACGAAGTTGTTTTTGCGCTTTAGGCGGTCGATGTAAAATTTCAAAAACAAAAGCCCGAATTTGTGAAAAGTACAAAGTAGCGGAGTGAAATTTTTACCGGCGGCGCCTAGCATATTTAGCGCGCGGGTTCGCATTTCGCTTGCGGCTTTGTTGGTGAAGGTTAGCGTTAGAGTATTTGACGGCGGGATGCCTAGCTCGCTTATGAGATAGGCTAGGCGAGTGGTGATGGTTTTGGTTTTGCCGCTGCCTGCTCCGGCTAAAATCAGCATCGCTCCGTCCGTATGCGAGGCGGCCTCGCGCTGGCTTTCGTTTAGGTCGTCTAGTAGATCGGACATTAAATTTCCTACTTTTTCGTTTTAAGATTATTAAATTCTAACAAAATAAGCTTAAAAATCGCCGTTGTTATAAATTCGGGTCAGATTAAGAGCGTTTTCAGATATAAATCAATACAATGTTAAAAAGATGATTTTATAAGCTGATATAATAATAAGGAGTCTGATGTGATCAATGACTTTAGTAAATTTTATACCTTTATGGAGATAGTTAAGGAGCGTAGTTTTTCAAAGGCTTCAAGAGTGCTGGGTATCTCGCAGCCGGCAGTTACTCTGCAGATGAAAAAGCTTGAAGAGGCGCTACAAACCACGCTAATAATGCGCAAGAAAAACGGCATCGTCCTAACTCGCGAGGGCGAGAAATTTTACAAACTCTGTACCCAGTTTGAAAGCGCGATGTTTCGTTTTAAAGACGAGCTAGCTCGCATAAAAACGGACAAAGCGCCGCTAGTAATCGCCACCACGCAGCTTATCGCCGAGGCGGTCATATCGATGCTGCTAGATAAAATCTCTCAAAGCGTAGGCAGCGAGCTAGATATCAGGATAAAAGAGCAAAGCGAACTCATAAACTACCTAAAAGACCGCCGCAGCGACATCGCTATCATCCTGGAGCAGTCGCTTGATAGCAGCTTGCTCGTTAAAAAGCTATTTGACTACGAGCTTATTTTGGTTTCTAATAAAAAAATCGCCGAAAGCGTGAAGGCTGAGGAGCTAGTTAAATTTAAATTTATCAAAGATAGAACCAGAAACTACCTTGACGATATTTTACAAAAGTACGGCATAGACGCGAATGCGCTTGACGTGGCGTATTCGCTAGACGGCTCGATAATGGTTTGTCGCGCGATGATATCAAACGACGCCGATACTTACGTGGCGTTTTTGCCGAGATTTTTGATCGAGGATAAGCTAAGGGAAGCAAAGCTTTTTGAGATAAATATCGCCAAATTTAAGCTAACTCGCTCGGTCTATGCCGCCGCGCTAAAAGAAAACGAGGAAACGCTGCATAAATTTTTAAAGATCAAAGCGAGTTTTGATTTTTAAACCTCTTTTGATTTAGCCTCTACGCCGCATAAATTTAAAATGCTCCGGCGCAAATTTACGCAAAGAGCTAGTCTTGGCTTAATCTCAAATTTTAAACCGAGCCGCTAAAAATAAGTAAAAATAAAAGCAAGGAGACGGGCAAGAGCCCGTCAGAATAAGAATGCGGCTTAAAACGTAAATTCCCAGTTTAGCCTGAAATTTCTGCCAGCCGAGTAGAAGCGGTTGATACCTAGTCCCGTGGTTCTATCGATCATGTTCATAGTACCAAAAGGCCTAATGGAGCGCGCAGCGTCCCAGGTGATGTATTTTTCGTTAGTTAGGTTATAAACGCCTAGCCTAAACGTCAAATTTTTAATCGGTCGCACGTAGGTTACGACGTCTACTAGCGTGTAGGCGTTGCTTCGCCATTTTGAGTGGCTGTTTGTATTGTATGGATTGCCGTACGGGTCGGTATCTAGGCGCCAGAACATATTATAGGTGTCTTTTTCTTTTTTAGATGCGACGCTAGTGACGTAGATGTCGGCGCCGAATTTATCCGCAGCGCTTGCGTAGCCTAGACCGTAGATCGCAGTAGTCGGCTGGATGGCATTCATCGGCACTTTACCGTCGTTATCGGTTTGTACTCTGCCTTTTTGCAGCGTTAGTTTGTAGCTAGCGTGAAAGCCCTCTAGCGCGTCTGAAATTTGACCAAAATGCAGCATAGAGTTTATCTCAAAGCCTCTTACGGTAGCCTTGCTGCGGTTTACGTTGCCGTATAGCGCAAAAGGTATGGTGTTGCCGCCGCCGCCCGTAGCGTAGCTTTTGGTGCCAAGCGAGATTAGGTCTATAAAGTTATCGTATTTGGTTTCAAAAAAGCTAGTAGTTATAAAGCTTTTTCCCTCGTGCAGCGTTAATGCAAGCTCTTTTGTCTTAGCTATTTCCGGTTTTAGATCCGGATTTGGTTGGATGGTAAAATCAGGATGCTTAAATGCCAAATATAGCTCGTCCGAAGTGGGCGCTCTAAAGCCTTTGGAGTATTTTAGCTGCACTCTAAAATAATCTAGCGGATCGATGTCGGCTCCTATAGCATAAGAGCTATTCGTAAATTTTTTATCCCTAGCGATGTATTTTATGTTTGCTAGCGCGTTGTTTGGCGCTTCTTGCTTCCATGCGTCATGCGCTCTTTGCCACTCGCTTCTATCTGCATAGTCCCACCATTTTGGCTCCGGACTAGGATTATACGGTACGAAAAGACCTAACACCATATCGTCGGGGATTTTAGGCGTGGAGCCCGGGACGTAGTTTGGTTTATATTTTATCTTGTCGTAGCGGTAGCCTAAATTTATCCCCAGCCAGTCGTTTACGCGCATATCGTCGTTTAGATACAAAGCGCCTTCTTTTGTTTTAACCGGGATTAAAAAAGACGTTAGCGGCTCGGTTC
>CAUQPE010000043.1:0-14552 GCA_963519915.1 uncultured Campylobacter sp.
ATACACACCGAGTTTCGCTAAATTTGGACTTAATCTCTCGCAAAAGCTATGATTTCAGGGCTGTGCGCGAACTAACGGACAAGCTTTGCGAATTTGACCCAGTCGATCCGATCAAATATGACTTCGCGCTCTACCGCATCGGCCAAAGCGGCGAACTGGCGCAAATTTTAAGGGGGATGAAGTAAATTTGACGAGTTTTGCTTTGCGCGAAAGGGCGGCAAATTTAAGCCCTTGCGGCGCATTAAATTTAAGAAAATTTAAAGCCTAAATTAATCAAATTTAGGCTATAGTTACCTCGCAATTACATTTTAAGGAGAAAAAATGAAAAAAATCGTTTTAGCTAGCGCGGCTCTAGGCTGCCTACTCGCTACTAGCGCTCTTGCGCACGAGGAAAAAGTCTTTGATCCAAAGGCGGGCAAGCACCTAGTCGTAACTATGGAGCAACTAAGCGAAAAGGGCAACACTGTCGTGGGCGAGGTAGTAGCGGTCGAGACTAACTACGGCGTGGCGCTATTCCCGAATCTTAAAGGCCTTGAGGGCGGCGCGCACGGATTTCACGTGCATCAAAACGCTGACTGCGGCGCTAACGAGAAGGGCCTAGGAATGAAAGCGGGCGGTCACTGGGATCCAAGCGACACCAAAAAACACTCTTTTGCATGGGACGACAGCGGCCACAAGGGCGATTTGCCTGCGCTTTTCGTTGATGCTGAGGGTAACGCGGTTTATCCTGTCCTAGCTCCGAAAATCAAAACAATCGACGAGCTAAAAGGCCACTCGCTAATGATCCACGTCGGCGGCGATAATCACAGCGACCATCCAAAACCTCTTGGCGGCGGCGGCGCTAGAATGGTTTGCGGCGTTATAAAATAATCCCGCATTCGCCGATTTGCCGCGCTCGGCGGTCGGCGAACTTCTTTTTTATTTCCTTTTTCAGTTAAATTTAACGCGGCTTTAAATTTGGCGTTTCGTGTATTTTAAAACCCGCATCTCGAAAAAGCAAAATCTCAATCAATCTTCTAAAATATTAAATTTTGTCCGCGCGGTTTCGCAAACTAAATTTTAAAAACTATATTAAATTTGCCGCCGTTAAATAGAACTCAAATTTGCAAAATTTGTCTAAAATTTTAAAATAAAATCGCCGATCGAACGGCAAATTTTACAAAATGCGCCGCAAACTAAACCGCTAAATTTAACCCCGTTCGGCAAATTTTACTCGCCGCTTTATTAAATTTTAACCGCAGTAAAACAAAAGGCCGAATTTTATAAATTTTTTAAATTTTTCGTAGTATGATTTTGCTTTTTAAAGGGGCGAAAATGGACTTTGACTTCGGCGTTACGGCGTATTTAATATTTTTCGCGGCGGCCTTTGCGGCGGGTTTTGTAGACGCGATCGCGGGCGGCGGCGGACTGATCGCACTACCCACGATCATGGCGATGGGCGTGCCGCCTCACATGGCGCTAGCGACGAACAAGCTTCAAGGTACTTTCGGCAGCTTCACCGCGGCGTTAAATTTCGCCCGAAAAGGTATGATAAATTTCCGCGAAGTTTTTATCGGCATCGTTTTTACCTTTATCGGCGCGTGCGTCGGCACGGTGCTTATATTGTTTTTGAGCGCCGAGTTTTTGCGCGTTATTATCCCGTTTTGTTTGATAGCGATTTTCATCTATACGCTTTTGATGCCAAAAGTCGGCGACGAGGATAGGGCCGCCCGTATGAATGCGCGAGCCTTTTACGTGATATTTGGCCTAATTTTAGGCTTTTACGACGGATTTTTCGGGCCTGGAGCGGGCAGTTTTTGGACGTTTGCGATGGTTGCGCTCATCGGGCTAAATATGAAAAAAGCCGTCGCGCATACGAAAATCCTAAATTTTACCAGCAACATCGTCTCTCTTGCCGTCTTTATCGCGGGCGGACAGATACTTTGGGCGGTCGGGCTTTTGATGGGAGCGGGACAGGTTTTGGGCGCTTATTTCGGTTCAAATATGGTCATGAAAAAGGACGTTAAATTTGTTAGAATTGTGTTTCTAGCCGTCGTGGGCGCGACGATATTAAAGCTCGTTTACGATAGATTTTTCGCGTAAGCGCTGATTTTAAAAAACGGCGACGAAATTTGTGTTAAATTTTACAAAAAAGCTAAAATTCGGGCGAAATTTGAGATAAGCTTAAAAAACTTTTAACGTTTATTTGGATAAAATTGCCGTTAAATTTCATAAATCTAAGGTTAATCCATGCAAGAAAATTTGTTTTTGTTTACAGGTTGGATCGCTTCTTTGTTTACCGACAACGAGCACGTTATCCACGCGGTAAATTACGCGGGACATCTTGTTTTAGTCGCGATTATCGTGCTCATCGTGGCAAAATTTGCAACTAAAAATTTGCAACTCGTGCCTCGCGGAACGCAAAATATCCTCGAAGCGTATCTAGAGGGCGTCGTATCCATGGGCAAGGACGTGCTAGGTAGCGAAGCACTATCTAGAAAGTATCTGCCGCTAGTCGCCACCATCGGTTTGATCGTATTCGTAAGTAACATAATAGGCATAATACCTGGATTTGAGGCTCCGACTTCGAGCTTAAATTTGACCCTCACTCTAGCGCTCGTGGTTTTCGTGTTTTATCACTACGAAGGTATCCGAGTTAACGGCGTCGTCAAGTATTTTGCCCACTTCATGGGACCTAATAAATGGTTAGCTCCGATAATGTTTATCGTCGAGATCGTTTCGCATCTGTCTCGCGTCGTATCGCTTTCTTTCCGACTTTTCGGTAACATCAAAGGCGATGATTTGTTCCTTTTGGTCGTACTTGCTCTTGCGTCTTACGCTGCGCTTCCAGCGTTTGTCTTGCTTACATTTATGGCGTGCTTGCAAACATTTATCTTTATGATTCTTACTTACGTGTATCTTGCGGGTGCGATTTTGATCAGCCACGACGAGAACTGAAAATTTAAATTTACGCGTCCGCTAGCTAAAATACGCTAAAAATCGGCGGGCGCAACCCCTTCTTTTTATCTAACTTAAATAAAAATCCTGCTAAAATAAGCCCTAAATTTTAAATAAAAGGCAAATTATGTTTGAAGTCGTTATCGGGCTTGAGGTTCACACCCAGCTTAATACAAAAACTAAAATTTTCTGCTCTTGCTCTACGAGCTTCGGCGATGAGGCAAATACGCACGTTTGTCCGACCTGCCTGGCGTTACCCGGAGCTTTGCCGGTGCTAAACAAAGAAGCCGTGAGAAAGGCGATAAGCTTCGGCGCGGCGGTAAATGCGACTATAAATAAGCGCTCGGTTTTTAACCGTAAAAATTACTTTTATCCCGACCTTCCAAAAGCCTATCAAATTTCGCAGTTTGAGATACCGATAGTAGAAAAAGGCGAGCTTTTTATCGACGTAAACGGCGAGAAAAAGCGCATCGGCATCACTCGCGCGCACCTTGAGGAGGATGCTGGCAAAAATATACACGAGAGCGGACAGAGCCTAGTCGATCTAAACCGCGCGGGCACGCCGCTACTTGAGATCGTGAGCGAGCCTGACTTGCGCAGCTCTGACGAGGCGGTCGCGTATCTAAAAAAACTACACTCGATTTTGCGATTTTTAAACATTAGCGACGCCAATATGCAAGAGGGAAGCTTTCGCTGCGACGCCAACGTCAGTATCCGCCCAAAAGGCGACAGCAAGCTTTATACGCGCGTCGAGATTAAAAATTTAAACTCGTTTAGATTTATCCAAAAAGCGATCGACTACGAGGTCGAGCGTCAAAGCGCGGCATGGGAAGACGGCAAATACGATGAGGAAGTTTATCAAGAAACGCGCCTTTTTGATACCGTAAATTTGGTCACGCGCTCGATGCGAGGCAAAGAAGATAGCGCCGAGTATAGGTATTTCCCAGATCCTGATCTGCTACCAGTCGAGATCCCCGAGGAGATGTATAACGAAGCGATCAAGATCCCCGAGCTTGCCGAACAAAAGGTCGCTAGATACGAGCGCGAGCTTGGCGTCAAAGAAGACGACGCGCTTATTTTAACGAGCAGCGTGGAGACGGCGAAGTATTTCGAGGAGCTCGTGGAAGCAAAAATATCGCCGAAACTTGCCGTGACATGGCTCATCGTCGAGCTTTTAGGGCGTCTTAAAAACGGCGCTACGATCGAGACATCGCCCGTAAATTCAGCTAAGATGATAGAGCTTTTACGCCGCATCGAAGACGGCACGATAAGCGCTAAGGCGGCCAAAGAGGTACTTGACTATCTTATGGAAAACAAGGGTAGCGTAGACGCCGTCATCGAAAAATTGGGATTAAAACAGGTCAGCGACGACTCGGCCATCATAGCGATAATAGATCAAATTTTAAGCGCGAACGCCGACAAGGTCGCCGAGTACAAAAGCGGCAAGGATAAGCTTTTCGGATTTTTCGTCGGTCAAACGATGAAAGAGGGCAAAGGTGCGTTTAATCCAGCAAAAGTAAATGAGCTTTTAAAAGAAAAACTAGGATAAATTTAACTTGCGTCGCCTTTTAGCGTTATTTGGCGACGCTGGTTTTGGGTCAAATTTGGCCCAAAAAGTAAATTTATGGCGCCAATTTTTATTTTATAGAGACGGGCGGCACGGTCAAATTTAATTTGTTTAATTTTGAAAAAGCACGGTTTGAGCTTGTAGGGCGGCTCAGTCAAATTTAGCTAAAACAAACGTAAATCACAAAAAGAGTAAAAATGAAAATAGCCATCATCGGAGCGGGGAAGTGGGGTAGCGCGCTTTTTCATGCGCTTTCGCAAAAAAACGACTGCGTCATCAGCTCGCGCAGGCAGCTTGAAGGCGCGCATTTTGTCGGCCTAGAGGAGGCGCTAAAGCGCGATCTGCTCGTCGTCGCCATACCTTCTCAGTCTGTTAGCGGCTGGCTAAAAGAGCATTTTAAAAACTTCGGACAGAAAATTTTAGTCGCCTCAAAGGGCATCGAAACCTCGAGCCTTCGTTTTTTAGACGAGATTTACGAACAGTACGTAGATGCGGCAAATTTGGCCTTTTTATCGGGCCCGAGCTTTGCTAAGGAGATACAAAATGACCTTCCGTGCGCGCTCGTGGTAAATTCCAAAAACGAAGCCCTTGCGCGCGAGATTTCGGGGCTTTTTCCGCAAAATATCAAAGCCTACGCTAGCAGCGACGTTATCGGTGCCGAGATCGCGGGTGCTTATAAAAACGTCATCGCTATCGCGGGTGGCATCTGCGACGGACTCGGGCTTGGCAACAGCGCTCGCGCTAGCCTCATCTCGCGCGGACTTGTCGAGATGGCGAGATTTGGCGAGTATTTCGGCGCGCAGCAGCAGACCTTTTTGGGTCTTAGCGGGGCGGGCGATCTTTTCCTCACGGCTTCATCGGTACTCTCGCGCAACTACCGCGTGGGTTTGGGACTTGCTAAAAATGAGAGCCTAAATAAAATCCTAAACGATCTAGGCGAGGTCGCCGAGGGCGTGGATACATCGTACGCGATAGAAAAGATCGCCGCCGGTAAGGGCATCTATACGCCGATAGTAAACGAGGTCGCGGCGATGCTACGCGGCAAAGACGTGCAGGAAAGCCTGAGGGATCTACTAAGTAAAAAATAAAATTTGGCTAAAAAGCGCATTTTGCGGTGCAGGTAAATTTGGTTTGTATGACCGTTATTTGTCTGCTTTGGGCTTAAATTTTAAAAACTCCAATCCTGAACGAATTTTGTTCGCAAATTTTAAAAAAGTTAAATTTGGTACGATGTTTGCCTACTCTGTTTATATCGTTTTTGCTAGCAAAGAAAAATAAAAACAACAATATCCATACCGCCCAAACATAAATATCAATCAAGTAAGAGTATTGCCAAAGCCTCCAAGATCAAATTTGCATTATTTTTTATTAGTGTTTGTTTGTCTTTAAGCTTTATCCCGCTTGCAACCTTGCAAGAAATTTATAGATTTCAAATTTTGTTGCTTTAGTCTGCCCGCGCGTCCAAACCGCGCTAAGAGTCCTTAAATTTATCCAAAATAGTGTAAAATCTGCAAAAAGAAAAAAGGAAAAATATGAAAAAATTTATCGCCGCGCTTTTTTCAGCGCTATTTTTAGCGGGTTTGCCGACTGCGCTAAACGCCGCCGATGCGCAAGCACAAGAAAAACCGACGCTTCGCAAAATGATAGCCCAAATGATAATGGTCAGCTTCAACGGCTCTGATCCCAAAACCGCCAAAGAAGCCGTCTCGGAGGCCAAATATCAGCGTTTTGGCGGCGTGATGCTGCTCGGTAAAAATATCTCGGACAAAAAGAACCTCAAGGCGCTAACAAGCGCATTTAAAGAGGCGCAAAAAGGTATTTTTATCGCTATCGACGAGGAGGGCGGACAGATCACGAGATTTAAAGATAAGAGCGGATTTGAGACCTTTATCTCGGCGCAAAAAGTGGCAAAAACGCTCGATCTAGCCGCTGCGGGCGAGCTTTACGCTAAGATGGCGCAGCAGCTAAAAGACGTCGGCGTAAACGTAAATTTCGCTCCCGTGGCCGACGTGCTAAATCCAAAATCCACAATCATAGGCTCGCGCGGTAGGGCGTTTAGCGCCGATATAGACGAGGTTTCGCTATATGCGAACGAGTTTATGAAGGCCTCGCAAGCTCGCGGTGTGATAGCGGCGATGAAGCACTTCCCCGGCCACGGTAACGTCGAGGCCGACAGCCACACGGCAAAAGTCGTGATCGAAAATTTTGATTACACCGAGCTCAAGCCGTATTTTGATGCAGTTCGCAAAAACGAAGCCAAGATGATAATGGTCGGCCATATCTACCTCATGCAGCGCGACTCCGAGCTACCGGCCTCGATTTCGCCGGCGATCATCGACGGCTTGCTACGCGGCGAGCTCAAATTTGACGGCGTAGTCATCAGTGACGACATGCTCATGGGCGGACTAAAGGACTTTACGCTACAAGAAAAGGTGATAAACTTTATCAACGCGGGCGGCGACGTGATGCTCTTTAGCGACTACAAGATAGATGGGCGCAGGACTGCGGAGCTCGTCACGCAGCTAGTCGTGGACGCAGTGGGCGCCAAGCAGATACCAAAAGAGCGTATCGAGGAATCCTACGAGCGGATAATGAAGCTAAAAAATAGCATAAAATAGGCTGCTTGAAGGGCAAATTCGAGTTTTTGCGCGGAGTTTATTTTGCGGCTAGTCAGTCCGCGCGGCGACCGAAGTCAAATTTGCCTCTTTGTCTTGTTTTTTAAATTTTAGTTCAAATTTGACGACATTATAAATTTGAACTCAAATTTAACGTCCTAAATTTATCTAAACAACGCTCCGCAAAAATATAAATTTACCTCGCATCACCCGCACCGCTTTGGTGCAAAATGCGGTTTAAAAAACGACCAAAGTATCCACTGGCAAAAAATCAAATTTGCGCTAAACAGGTCGGTTTGCGAAAAATCAGTATTAAATTTATCATTGTTCGGCTCAAATTTAAGCTTTTAAAATTAATCTTGATGTATAATCTAACCTTAAGAAAAATAATAAAATTTTAATTTTAAGGAGCAAAAATGGACAATGTAGCAGCAAAAGTCGAAGCGCTAAAAGACGAAATGGTGAAAAATAGGCGGTTTTTCCACTCGCATCCCGAGACCGGATTTTTCACGTTTTTTACGACGGCAAAGATCGCTAGCGAGCTAAAAAAGCTCGGCTACAGCCTAAAAATGGGACGCGAGATAATGAAACCGGAAGCTAGAGCTGGTCTTGGTAGCGAGAAAGATAAAGAGAAGTATCTAGAACGCGCAAAAAGCCTGCTAAGCGCCGATGAGCGAGAGTTTTTGCCCGTGATGGAGGATGGGCTAACGGGCGTGGTGGCCGAGCTTGATACGGGCAGGCCGGGCAAGACGCTCGCGTTTAGATTCGACATCGACGGCGTGGACGTGACCGAGAGCAAGGATGAGACGCACAGGCCGTTTAAAGAGGGCTTTAGAGCCGATATAGACGGCATCACGCACGCCTGTGGGCATGACGGGCACATCACGATCGGCCTAGCGATGGCTAAACTCATCGCGCAAAATTTGGACGATTTTAAAGGCAAATTTAGATTTATATTTCAAACCGCCGAGGAGGGCACCAGAGGCGCCGTGCCGATGGAGCAAGCAGGCGTGCTAGAGGGCGTGGACTACCTGCTGGGCGGTCATATCGGCTTTCAGGCAAAGACTAGCGGCGGCATCATCTGTGGTACGAACAAGCTTCTTGCGACGTCGAAATTCGACGTAAATTTCACGGGTAGATCGGCTCACGCGGCGGGCGCTCCGCAAGAAGGGGCAAACGCGCTGCTAGCCGCGGCTCAGGCGGCTCTAGCCATGCACGGTATCACGCGACATGCCGACGGTGTCACGCGTATAAACGTGGGCGTTTTACGAGCGGGCGAGGGGCGAAACGTCATCGCGCCAAACGGCTACATCGCCTGCGAAACGCGCGGCGAAACGACCGAGCTAAATGAGTTTATGTTTCAAAAATGCATGGATATCGTCGCGGGCGTCGCGCAGATGTACGGCGTGCAGTACGACGTGAAGCTAACCGGCGGCACGAGCGGAGGCGATAGCAGCGAGGAGATCACCGATATCTACGAGCGCGCCGCGCGCCAGTCGCCTTTTATCAAGGACGAGCTCATCGTGCGGGATCTAAATTTCGGCGCTTGCGAGGACTTCGCGCACTTTATGCACGCCGTGCAAAAAGCAGGCGGTAAGAGCGGCTATCTGATGATCGGCACCAAGCTCGCCGCAGGGCACCACAATGGCGCGTTTGACTTTGACGAGAGCGCGCTGCTATCTGGCACGGACGTGTTTTTGCGCTCGGCGTACGCGATAAACGGCAAGGACGCGTGAGGCTAAATTTGAACCGAATTTGACGAATTTGCGTCGCTTGCGGCGGGCTTGATCGGTTTTTTATCATCGATTGAGCCGGCGCGGCGGCGTGGATTTGTCTTTTTAAATTTTATGATTTAGGCGGTTCAATTTGCTCGGCAGTTGGTCGTAAATTTGACGTAAAATTCGGCTTTTGCAAATTGCAATTTTGCACAAATTTGCCGACATCAAAACCGCAAATTTTAAACTGATTTAAATTTATTTGCTCTCTTTTTCCAGGTAGAAAATCTTAAAAAATAAATCTCGTAACAAGACGACCGATAAAAACAGTCCAAGTAAAGAGAAAAAAAGTTGAAAAACCGTTATGACGGCAAATATTTCAAATTTTGTATCAAACGTTATCTCGATACGAGTTCCGTCGCGTAAAACTATGCCGTCTACGCCTACGCAACCAAAGAAATAATCATATATAATAAATGTGCTAAGTATAAGACCAAGCATCGATATCGGCCAGCTTATGTTCGGAGCTTTGCGTTTACCGGACATAACGAATAATGCACTCAAAATTATCGCCAGTAGCAGCCCAAGCACCCACATATAGCTCGCGTAAAATTGTATCTCTTGCTTAAACGGACTTATATCGCTAAAAATTTGGATATTTGGAAAGATTTGCTTCATAACTTCTACGAAACTGCGGCAAATTTTGCAACTAGATAATATATCCTCGGGGATGATAAAAATCCCAAAAGAGGCGACGACATAAGCGATAAAAATGTTTTTAAGAAACTGCTCTTTTGTATTTTTGACGGTTTTGGTCGTGGGTTTATTTTGCAATACTTGTCCTGTGGTTTTAAATTTTATTTTAGTCGTTGTTAAAATTTGACCTCGCGGCAGCCTTAACCGCCGCAAAGTCAAATTTCAAATTTACGTCAAATTTATCGGATTACGCCACGACATCTGGAAACTCAAACACCGTTTTTCCGCTTTTTATCGTGATTACCGCCGCGCCTTTTAGCATTTTGCCTAGTAGCGGGGAGTTTTGGGATTTTGATTTATTTAGGTTTTTGTCGTAGAGATACTCGAAACCCGGATCGATTATCGCGATGTCGGCGAGATAGCCCTCCGCGATCACGCCTTTGTCCTTTAGTTTTAAAATTTTAGCCGCGTTATAAGACGTCAGAGCCGCCATTTTCTCGTAGTCTATCACGCCGTCTCTTACTAGATCTAGCGTCATAGGCACGAGCGTTTGTAGGCCGAGTATTCCAAAAGGCGCCTTGTCGAATTCTAAAAATTTCTCGTCGTTATGGTGTGGGGCGTGGTCGGTGACGATGACGTCGATTAGGCCGCTTTTTAGCCCCTCTCTGATCGCATCTACGTCTGATCTGGTGCGAAGCGGCGGCGACATTTTAAAGTTCGTATCATATCCTAGCAGCTCATCCTCGGTATAGGTAAAGTGGTGCGGAGTCGCCTCGCAGGTCACGTTTATGCCGGCTGCGCGAGCCTGCGCGATGAGCTTTAGCGACCACTCGGAGCTAACGTGCGCGATGTGGATGTGGCCGCCTGTGAGCTTGGCTAGCAGCAGATCGCGCGAGACCATGATCTCTTCTTGCTCGCGCGGCATGCCTTTGATGCCTAGTATCGCCGAGACGCGGCCCTCGTTCATGTGGCCGCCGCGGCATAGCGAGCAGTCCTGGGAGTGGTTGATGACGAAGCTGCCGAAGTGCTTTGAGTATTCAAGCGCGTATCTCATCACGTCGCTGCTAGCTACTGGTAGACCGTCGTCGCTAAACGCCACTGCGCCCGCCTGCGTCATATCGCCCATCTCCACGCACTTTTTGCCGTCCATCTTGCTCGTTATCGCGCCGATAGGAAGCAAATCGATGAGGCCTCGAGCTCTAGCTTTAGCTACCATATCGCGCGTGACGACGGCGTTGTCGTTTACGGGATTTGTATTTGCCATCGGGCAGCAGGTTGTTACGCCTCCGGCGACTGCGGTTTCAGAGCCCGTGTTTATATCGTCTTTGTACTCAAGGCCGGGATCGCGAAAATGCACGTGCATATCGATGAGGCCAGGCATCACGAGCTTGCCGCTAGCGTCTATTACTTTATCGGCTGCTGGTTCGTCAGCCGTGATGAGAGCTATCTTGTCGCCGTCTATCAGGATGTTTGCTTTTTGCGAGCCGTTATGATTTATGATCGTGCCGTTTTTGATGAGAGTTTTCATTTTGCGCCTTTGTTTTTTATGAGAGTATCTAGGATCGCCATCCTGACGGCGACGCCGTTTTCGACCTGATTTAGCACGTGCGAGTAGCGCGGATCGTCGGCTACGTCGGAGTTTATCTCGACGCCGCGGTTTATCGGGCCCGGGTGCAGGATCATGACGCCATCTTTGGCGTATTGCATTTTGCTAGCGGTTAGGCCGAAAAATTTGGAGTATTCGCGTACGGACGGAAATGCGATCTCATCATCCTGACGCTCGAGCTGGATACGTAGCATGATGATGACGTCCGAGTCCTCGACGGCCTCACGCATATCGGAGCAAATTTGACAGCCAAAAGCATCCATGCCAGTTAAAAACATCGGCGGGCCAAAGAGCTTAACCTTGGCTCCGAGCGTTTTTAGGACGTAGATGTTTGAGCGCGCTACGCGGCTGTGAAAGATATCGCCGATGATGGCGACCGTGAGATTTTCTAGACTGCCGCGATTTTCCAGTATGGTAAAAAGATCAAGCAGCGCTTGGCTAGGGTGTTCGTTTAGGCCGTCGCCGGCGTTTACGACGTGAGCGCCCGTATTCTCGGCTATAAATTTAGCCGCGCCCGAGCTGTAGTGGCGCACTACTACGACGTCCGTTTTCATCGCGACGATGTTATGGACGGTGTCGATGAGCGTTTCGCCCTTTTTGGTGCTGGAGTTTGAGGCGGTGAAATTTATCGCGTCGGCTCCGAGGCGCTTAGCCGCGATCTCAAAGCTCGTTCGCGTCCTAGTCGAGTTTTCGAAAAAGGCGTTTACGGTCGTTTTGCCGTAGAGCGACTTGGCTTTTTTGGTCTCGGAGTTGTTTAATGCTTTAAACTCCTTGGCTAAATTTAGGAAATGATAAATTTCGTCTTTGGTTAAATTTGCAGCGGTTACGAGATCTTTTTTGGTATAGCTCATCCGTTTTTTCCTTAGAAAGATAGAGTTAAATCAAAAAAGCGATATTACCCCGTTTTTACTTAAGGTTTAATTTTGCAGCTTGCTAAACTCCGCGCCCAGACGCTGTCTGATCTCGTCGCCCGCGCGCTCGCCGTCTTTGAAATTTTCCGTGACGAGATCGTCTAGGCGGCTAAGCACCTCAAAGAGCTCGCTTTCCCATTTGTCGGGGTTTCTAGCGGTGTTCATCGTCTCGATAAATGTGAGCTTCTTGCTCATTTCGCTTAGACTTTCTAAAAATTTTTCTTTTAGATCCTCGTTTTTTAGGGCGTCGTCGTAGAGCGCTTTCATCTTTAGCTCTCTTAGCTCGCCGTTTATTATCTCGCAAAAATCTTTGTATTTTTGCACTGAAATTTGACGCATGGCCTCGGGTGAGTTGTTTGCTAGAGTGCCGTTCTCGTCGATCTTTCTCGTTATTTTTTGTATTTGCGTATATAGCACGAGTGCGGCTATGACGCAGATGACGGCGTAAAATGCGATAGATGACATTGTTTTTTCCTTTTTTGATTTAAATTTGCGGTTATACTGAAATTTTGCTTTTTTTACTATAAATCGCGCTAAAGCTAACCACCGCTAGCGCGCTCCAGATGAGTAAAAACGACAGCGCTTTGAGTGCGCTAACCTGCTCGCCGTAGTAAAAAACGGCAAGCAAAAGTTGCATCGAAGGCGAGATGTACTGCAAATAGCCGATCGTGCTCAAATTTAGCCTAGTAGCTGCCGAGTTAAAAAGCAAAAGCGGCACGACGGTCGCAGGCCCGCAAAGAGCGATCAAAAGCCCAAACCACGAAAAGCTAAAGTGATTTTGCCCGCTAGCTGCGACAAAAAATAACGCAACGAGCGCGATAGGAGCGATGAGCGTGGTCTCGACGAAAAGCCCCTCTAAAGAAGGCACGCTAAGGCGCTTTCTAATAAGCGAATAAAATCCAAACGTGATGGGTAAAATGATAGATATGATAGGTAGGCCGCCTGCATCGTAAATTTGAACGCCGATAGCGACAAAGACGATAGCGATGGCAAATTTGCCCGCGCGCGATAGCTTTTCTTTTAAAATCAGCACGCCAAGGAGCATATTTACGAGCGGATTTATGAAGTATCCCAGGCTAGTTTCCACGATTTTTCCGATATTTACGGCGTAGACGTAGATCCACCAATTGGCAGCGATGAGAAGTCCTGTGACAAATAGCCAAAACGTAGTTTTTTTGTCGCTTAAAATTTTCTCCGCAGCGCCTAGTTTGCGGCCAAATTTGAGTAGCAAAAACAAAAGCAGCACCGACCAGACGATGCGGTGAGCGACGATCTCGGTAGCCGAAAGCGCGCTGAGTTGTTTAAAATAAATAGGAAAAACGCCCCAGATCATAAAGACCGACAGGCCGTAGATGAAGCCGATTTTGGTTTGATTTTTGTCTTGCATTTTTCCGCTTTTTTTGGCGAAATTATATTTATTTGTCGTTAATCAAACCTTATGCGGCGAAAAAATGCGAATTTGAAGCTAAAATTTGAAATTTTATCTGTAATAAAATTTCTTTTAGCTAAAATCGGCGTTATTTTTAAAAAAGGTTTAAAGATGTGGAGTAGAGATTCGTGGAGAAAATTTAATATCTTGCAGCAGCCAAGCTACCCCGACGAGGTCTTGCTAAAAAAGGCCGAGGATAAGCTAAAAACGATGCCGCCGCTAGTTTTTGCGGGCGAGGCTAGAAATCTAAAGCAAGACCTTGCAAAAGTTTGTAGCGGCGAGGCGTTTTTGCTCCAAGGGGGCGACTGCGCGGAGAGTTTTTCAAATTTCAACGCCGTAAATATCCGCGATATGTTTAAAGTGATGTTGCAAATGGCGATCGTTTTAACCTTCGCCGGACGCTGCCCCGTCGTAAAAGTAGGGCGCGTGGCGGGTCAGTTTGCCAAGCCTAGAAGCTCGGACTACGAGGAGCAAGGCGGCGTAAAGCTACCGAGCTACCGCGGCGACATCATAAACGGTTTTGAATTTAATGCCGAGGCTCGCGTGCCCGATCCAAACCGCATGATCGAAGCGTATTATCAAAGCGCATCCACGATGAACCTTCTTCGCGCCTTTTCTCGCGGCGGTCTAGCCGATCTGCACGAGGTAAATCGCTGGAATCTTGGCTTTATCAAAAAACCCGAGCTTGACGCTAAATACGGCGAGTTAGCTAGGCAGCTGAGCCAAACTCTAGCGTTTATGGGAGCTTGCGGCATAAACGCCTCAAATACTCCCGCGCTTAGCGAAACAAAGGTCTACACATCGCACGAGGCGCTTTTGCTGCCGTACGAGGAGGCGCTCACTAGAGAGGATAGCCTCACCGGCGACTGGTACGACTGCTCGGCGCATATGCTTTGGATCGGCGAGCGCACGCGCGGCGTAAACGACGCCCACGTGCATTTTTTAAGCGGCGTGCACAATCCTCTGGGCGTCAAAATCGGACCAAACGCTACCGCGCAGGACGTCATCGCGCTCGCAAATGCGCTAAATCCTCAAAACGAAGCGGGCAGACTAAACGTAATCATCAGAATGGGCGC
>CAUQPE010000044.1:0-14523 GCA_963519915.1 uncultured Campylobacter sp.
ATTTTTCCGCCTTAAATTTTCTTACGATTTTTAAAAATCTTTTATTATAGAGCTAAATTCCAAAATCTATAATTAATCCGTCGCTTTACATTTTCAAAAAAGATTAAATTTAATAATCCAAAGCCTCAAATTTGAGCTTCAATCAAAAAACATTTGACGGCCGATTTTTATAAATTTGCTAAAATTTGGCCGCTAAATTTTAAAACAAAGAAGCTACGCGTAAATTTTATCCACTGGCCGCGTTTTTCGTCTTATGTTTTTGCGCTAGGGCGGATGAAAATCGCGCAGGCGAAGCAAAACCCGCGACAGACTACCGCGAGGATATGCGCCGCTTCGTCATCACCATCTCGCAATACGGCAAAAATTTGATAAAAACTTTATCGTTATCCCGCAAAACGGGCTTGAGCTCACTACCAATAACGGCTCGGCTAGCGGCGAGCTGCAGCAGGGCTACCTACGCGAGGTCTCGGCCGTGGGTGCCGAGTCGCAGCTTTACGGATATTCAGGCAACGACAAACCCGCTCCCGCCGACAGCTTAAGCTCTGCCGCCTCTACTCGCAAAACGGCTTGCGGTGTTAGTTACCGATTATTGTTTGGCCGCGAGCGACGTAAACGCCTCGTATTGGCGCAATAAAAAAACGGTTTTCTTTCTTTTGCGGCGGATAAAAGCAACCTAGCCGCCGTTCCAAGATATCCAAACATTCCGCACAACACAAACGGCAAAGATATAAAAACGGTTGCAGACGCCAAAAACTTTTTGTATCTGATTAACAGCGAAAAATTTTCTACAAAACGGCAGTTTATCGATGCGCTCAAAAATACGGATTACGATATCATAATAATGGATTTGTTTCACTTCGAAAAAGCCTACGCTGCGTCCGAAATACGTGAGCTCAAAACAAAACACAACGGCGGAAAGCGGCTCGTGATCTGCTGGCAAGACAGAGGTTTGTCGGTATTATTAAAATAACGTCTGGAAAACGGGCAAGCCCAGCTGGCTAGCAGATGAAAATCCGCGCTGGAAAGGAAATTATGTCATCAAATACTGGAATGTGGATTGGCAAAAAATAATTACGGAAAACGACGAGTCGTATCAAAAAAAGATCTTGGATGCGGGTTTTGACGGCGTTTATCTTGATATAATCGATGCGTTTGAGCACTTTAAAAAAGGGCGCGCACAGATAAGTCAAATTTGCCTTTTGCTTACGAGTTTGCGGCAAATTTGGCTTAATTTTGACCCTGCGAGCGGCTAAATTTTAACCGTAGCGAAATACCAAAAATAGTAGTTTAGCAAGCTAAATATAGGCTTTGGTTGCTAAATTTAACTGGCACGGTAGCAGGCTAAGCTCATCTGCCGGCTATAAATTTAACCGCTTCAAATGCATTTTGAAAGATCAAATTTGAATGCTCGCGCAAATCTGCCTCCTTGCCGTAGCCGCAAACTAGCCCGACGCCCGCGATACCAGCACGCTTCGCCGACTCCAGATCCATCGTCGTATCGCCGATCATGAAGGCGCTCGCCTTATCTTGCGAGCTCGTTTTGCCTAGGCGCTCAAGAGCCGTGTTTATGGGCTCGGGGTCTGGTTTTGGATTTACTACGTCGTCTCTGCCGATCACGGCCTTGATAAATCTCATGACGCCCAAGTGCTCAAGCAAAATGACTGAAAATTTCGACGTTTTCGTCGTCACGACGCCAACGTCCGCAACCTCGCTAGCAAGCGCTAACGCACCCGCCGCGCCCTCAAGCAACGATGTTTGCTCCAAAAAAATCTGCTCGTACCGCGCCTTATACGCGGCGATATAATCAGGCACGAGCTGCGTCGGCGCGCCAAGTCCGGCAAACATGACGTCAAGCGGATGGCCGACTAGAGCTTTGACGGCCTCAGGTTTTGGCGTGGGTTCGCCGTGAGCGAGAAACGCCGCGCCAAATCCGTCAAGGATCGCAGGCGTCGAGTCGATGAGCGTACCGTCGAGGTCGAAAAGTATGGTTTTTTTCATTTTACTTCTTTCGTTTTTTATTTTAATGTTGTAAATTTGACGGCATTTTCAAGCCGAATTTACGTTTTAATAAACTTTGATTTTACTTTTTGTATTTTAAAATTTGCCTTAAGCTAGCTTTTGTAAATTTTGATTTTAAAATTGACGGTTTTTGAATTTGGACTAAATTTTATGCGACTACACTCTAAGACGCCGAAATTAAGGATTTGTTAAAATGTTTATGCTGTCAAATTTGACTTTAAAATATGAATTAGATTTTAAATTTGACGAAAGCGGTGAAATTTAAATTTCGAAAACTATAGATAAGTCCTACATCAAAATTTGTACATTTTTAAAGGGCTTGTGCGGTATTGATTTTGGATCAAATTTAATCTATTTACCCCATAGAACCAAATAGGACATAAGCATAAGATCAATCTACAACATGTCGCACAACAAAGAGCAGAAATATAGAAGAAAGAATTACACAGCCTGGCAAATCAAATTTGATTGTCTTGTTTTTTATCCTGATAGCGGATGCTAAGCTGCGGCGATGGTATAGAGATGCCTTGGGCGTCGAATGCAAGCTTAACGCTCTCTAGCATAGCAAACTGCACGTCGGAAAAATCATCGCTCGCACACCAAAATCTAGCGGTCAAATTTACGCTATTTTCGCCCAGGCTTCCGACGCCGACAAACGGCTTTGGCTCTTTTAAGATCTTTTTATTTTCGGCAGCCAGACTTAAAATAATTTCTTTTGCAAGCTTTAGATCGTCTTTATAATCTATGCAAAACACGAGCTCAACGCGTCTAGTGCCTTCTTTTGAGAAGTTGATTATATTGCTACTTATGATGCGTCCGTTTGGGATAATGATGGTTTTGTGATCGGCTGTACGTAAAACGGTGCTAAACATATTGATCTCTTTGACTGCGCCTTGCACGCCTGCGACCTCTATGTGATCTTTGAGTTTAAACGGCCTAAAAAATATTATCAAAAACCCTGCGCCGATATTTGAAAAGGTATCTTTAAACGCCATACCGATAGCAAGACCGATGGCACCTAGCGCAGCAACAAACATAGATGTCTCTACACCCAAATTTGCGATCGAAGCTATAATTACAAAAGCCATGAGAAGCGTTTTGATGATATTTAGTAAAAAACTCGAAAGAGTTTCGTCAAGTCTAGAGGAAATGATTAATTTTGATATAAGATTTGAGATTTTAGCTACTAGCCATTTGCCGATAAGCAAGATGGCGATAGAACCTAAAATTTTTAAAGAATAGGACGAGATTAACGACCAAATAAGTTCGAATTTAATCTCATCCATGCATTATTAAGCTAGGCTAATTATTTATTAAATCTAGCTTCAACGCGTCTATTCTCAGCGCGTCCTTCTTTTGTTTTATTTGAAGCGACAGGTTTAAGCTCGCCGTATCCTACAGCAGTAATCTTGTCTGCGCTTACGCCAAGTTCTTCAAGAGCTTTAGCAACTGCATTTGCTCTTTTTTCAGATAGCTTTTGGTTGTAAGCTTCAGCACCAACGCTGTCTGTATGTCCGCTTAGAACTACGCGGTAGCCCGGGTTTTCACCCATAAAGTTAGCTACTTTCTTGATCTCCTCAAGATATTTTGGAGTTATTTTGTAGCTGTCGAATGCGAAGTTTACACCAATATCTCTAAGAACGATAACCTTCTCGCATCCAGTCTCGTCAACTACTACGCCAGCCGGTGTATTTGGGCATTGATCAACATCGTTTAAAACGCCGTCGTTGTCATCGTCAAGGCTTACAGGAGCTGGAGCTGCCTCAACTTTTGGAGCTTCTGCAACTACAGGAGCATTTTTAGCACCGAAGCCAACTGCAAAACCTAGCGTATAGAATAGGTTGTGATCTGCATGCTCAAATTTAATAGCATCTACTGCTTCAGCGCGTAGGGCAAAGTTATCGGTAATTTGATATCTCAAACCAAGGCCGTATTGACCGAAGCCACCGTCATCGTTTTTGACGAATTTTTTTGAGACATCTTCATATCCTGCACCAAGCAAGCCGTAAAGAGATAGTTTTTCAGTTAGACCGAAATCTTTAATAGCATTAACGAAATATCTAGTAGCCTTTCCGTCTACGCCATACTCTCTTATCTTGTTAGTGTGGCTAAGACCGAGTTCTACGTGGTCTATAAAGAAATTCTCAAGGTTTCTTCCGATTCTTAAACCGATAGCCGACTGCTCATTTGTTCCCAAATTTCCTTCAGGATGAACGCCGCCTATTGTCGGAGTTAGTTCGTAATTGTAAGCTGAATCAGCAGCAAAAAGAGCTGTAGCAGCAACTAAAGCAATAGCAATCTTTCTCATAGAAAATCCTTTCATGGTGAAATGTATTTTTTAATAATATCACAAAAATTATAAATTTCGTTTTAACATTTGATATTTATAGAAAATATAATTAAATAATCATAAATATCAATGCACCTTAAATTCGCACCGCTCTCAAAACTATTAGCGTTTAGAGAATTGCGGGCTTCTTCTAGCTTTTCTTCTACCGAATTTCTTACGCTCGACAACGCGTGAGTCGCGAGTTAGTAGGCCTTTTGGTTTTAGGGTTGCTCTAAAGTCGGTATCAAATAGAGCCAATGCTCTTGATATGCCGTGTCTTAGCGCCTCAGCCTGAGCAGAGTATCCGCCGCCTAGAGTCGTTGCAGTTACGTCTACAGAGCTCTCTTGTTTTGTTAAAAGTAGAGGTTGAACTACTTTTAACTTGATAGCCTCGTGTCCGCCGAGCCAAGTGTTTAGATCAAGTCCATTTATTAAAATTTTGCCGCTGCCCGGTTTTAGCCAGACTTTTGCTACGGCAGTTTTTCTTTTACCGGTTGCATAAACTTTCGCCATGATTATTTTCCTTCTTTTTTAGCTATTTGAGCCGTGTGCGGATGCTCGCTGCCGGCGTAAACTTTTAGTTTTTTTATCATCTCTCTGCCGAGTTTTGTTTTTGGAAGCATTCCGCGAACGGCTAGCTTGAACAGTTTTTCAGGTTTGTCAGCCAAAAGCTCGCCGAATTTCTCGCTTTTAGTGCTACCGAAATATCCAGAATGGCGATGATAAAGCTTTTGCTCTGCTTTATTGTTGCCCGTAAATTCGGCTTTAGAAGCGTTGATTATGATAACGTAATCGCCGCAATCGACATTCGGAGTGAAATTTGGTTTATGCTTACCGCGAAGCAGCGTGGCTACCTCGGTTAGCAATCTACCAAAACGCTTGCCTGCCGCGTCAAGCACAATCCACTCGCGCTCCACTTCGTTTGGTTTTGTTATTTTCGTCATTTTCTTACCCTTTAGATAATTTTAAGTCGTGATTGTATTCAAATGCACCTTACAAGTAGCTTAATTTAAGCTATATTTAAATATCAATGCTTCGAATTTCGTCCCGCAAAGCGTAAAATATCGCCGCCCTCACACTCAAATTCGGATAAATTTGAGCCAGTATTTTTTTGTATTCCGCCACTTGCGCGATATTTTCATCTATATTTTTATCGCTAGTTTTATAGTCGATCACGCAGATTTCGGTTTCGTCCAAGCAGAGCAAGTCAAGCTGTTTTAATGCGTCATCATATCGCAAGGGCTGCTCTTTAAACGTACGCTTTTCCTGCGTCATTTGCTTAAATTTAGGCTCGTTTATCAAATTTAGCCCCCGAGCGTAAATTTCATCCAGCTCGCTCTCGTCCAAAAATTTATGAAAAGCGTTTCGCATCGAAATTTGCGCCGTTTTTAGCGAACTCTCGTCAAATTTTTCCGCCATCTCGAGCAGATAGTGCAGCGCCAGCCCAAAATAAATCGCCTTTTGATTTTTACCCTCGGTTTTGGGCGTTTCGTCTACGGTTTGCTTTGAGATTTGAGCTAGCTTAATAGGCTCACATTTGCCCGCTACACTCAAATTTTGCGCCTTGCTAGGCGTAGGCTCGCCGAAGCTAAAATCAACCAAATCAAGATACTCTATAACCTCGCCGCTACTCTCATACGCTCCAAAAAAGCTCGGATTTCTGCCGTTTGCACCCGTTTTTTTTACGATGATTAGCCCGCTGATAGCCCGCGTTAGCGCGACGTAGAGCTTGTTCATATCCTCTTCACGCTCGAGCCGCGCCGCCTTTTCTTTTAGCCTTGCAAAATCCTCGTCGATGCACTGTTTTTTGACGTTGTGTCGCACCTGCCAGGAGCCCGTACCCGCGTCGTACTCAGCGATGAAATTTGACCCGTCGTGCCGTCCTGCGCCCATTTTATCGCATACGATCACGTTTTCAAACTCCAGCCCCTTTGACTTATGCACGGTCATGATTTTCACGCCCTCGCCGCTTTTTGCGCTCGCTTTTGCCTCAAATCTATCAAGATTATAGATAAACTCGGTCAAATTTGAATACGGCTGCGCCAGCTCAAGTAGTCGCAAAACGTCCGCATCGCTCATATCTACGCCAAGCTTGCCCGCTAGATAGTGCAAGCTCTCAAGCGCCGATTTTTGCGGATTTACGCTTAGTTTTACGGCGCTTACGTCTAGGATAGCTTCGGTATTTAGCTTGTAAATTTGCTCGCCAAATAGGCAAAATTTAGCGTACTCCACGACCGCGCGCGCATTTTTGCTAGCTAGCAGAGGCATCACGCCCTCGCTCACGCTTTTTATGCCGGCTTCGTCAAGCAAATTTGAGATTTTATTTATATCGTCGTTTTTCCAGCAAAGCACGGTGATATCGTCTTCATAGACCCCTTTTTCAAGCAGAAATTTAACCTGCTGCACCGCCTCTACCGCCACGTCATCGCCGCTACATACTCGCACGAAGCCAAGATCATCCTCCTGTGCCTCAAAGTACGGCATCTGCCCTATCAAATTTACCCGCTCGCCATCTTTCTCGGGCGTTCTTTGCGGTTTAAAATTTTCGATCTTGCCCGCAAATACGGCGTTCGTAAATCTAACCAGCGCCTTTTTACTACGGTAATTTACCTCCAAATTTTGCGCTTTTATCTGCGGAAAATCTCGCATTAGCTTGCCGAAAAGCTCCTTTTTACCGCCGCGAAAGCGGTAAATACTCTGCTTTACGTCGCCGACGTAAAAAAAGCTGCCAAGCCCGTTTTGTCCGTATCCGGCGACGATTTCTTCGATGAGAGGACGCATTATCTCGTACTGCGCGACGTTGGTGTCTTGAAATTCGTCGATGAGCAGGTGATTTATCCGCCCGTCGAGCCTAAAATAAAGCATCTGCGCGTCCGTCTCGCCGCCCCGCAAAAGCTCGTAAACTAGGCACGTCACGTCGCTAAAAGCGAGCGAATTTAGCCTTTTGTTTAGCGAGATTTTGCACTCTTTATAGATTTTTAAAAATCTAGCCAGCTCCGCGATTTTATACTCCTCTAGCTCGTCAAAGTAGCGTTTTAGCCGCGCTTTTAACTCAAAAAACATCTCGTCGAGCTCCGGCGTATAAATTTTAGAAAACGTGCGATAATCAAGGCTCGCGCGCGACATAAAAGAGCGAGCCAAAATTTCGCTCGGGCTGCCCTCTTTTACGGCGCTTTGAGCGTCTTTGCCGCCGCCTCTAGCTAGGACGTATTCGCGCATATTTTTTAGCGCTTCTGCGACGCCGCTTTCGTTTGGAAACGCCGCATTTTCGCTGCTTTTTAGCTCGCCGAAATTTTCGTAAAACATCTCCAAGCTCTCAAAAAAGCTACTCTGGCTACGCTCGGCCGTCGCTATCAAATTTGCAAGCGTCTTTAGCAATCGCATATCCTTGCTCACGCTCGCAACGAACTCGCCCCGCTGCAGCTCGTTTAAATTTTCGCTCACTTCAAAATCCGCACTTAGCCCCAAATTTAAACAAAAGCTGCGCAAGATACCGACGAAAAACGAGTCAAACGTGCCGATTTTTAGATCGCTTTCTAAAAAATGAGTCGCCCGCGCGTCGCGCATGGCTAAAATCTTATCCCTGCCCGCGCCCAAAATTTGCTCCAGCCCGGCTAGCTCCGCGCCCTTTTCCTCGAGCCGCAAAAAGGTCTGCACGATACGCTCTTTCATCTCGTTGGCGGCCTTTTTGGTAAAGGTTAGCGCCGTGATCTCGCGCGCGTCGGCGCCTGATAGTAAAATCGCGATAAAACGCACGCTAAGCGCGAAGGTCTTGCCGCTGCCCGCACTCGCCTCGAGAGCCAAAAACGGCTTCATAGCTCGCCTTTCACTAAAATTTTATAGTCTTCGTATTCGCTCATCGCGCCCTTGGCCTCCCCGAAATTTATCAGCGTGTTGTTGATGGATTTTAGCTGCTCGATCGCCTCGCCCAGCACGTCCATGCTAGCCTCGCCCGCTACCAAATTCATATTATCTTTTAGATCGTAAAAGTACCCCTCGCAAGGCCTACCCACGAGCGCCTCGTAAAAGGGCAGTTGCAGCGATTTGGCGTCAAATTTTCCGCTTTTGTAATCAATCACCGCTAGCTCGCCGCCGCACAGGTCTATGCGGTCGATTTTGCCCGTTATGCGCACGCCCGCAAAGACGCTATCAAGCTCTTTTTCAAGCCCCTGCACGCGCCATCCAGCCTCATATCTCGCGTCCTCTACGGCCTTAAATTTTTCCATCTTTATCATCGTTATCTCGCGCTCTAGCGGCGGAGTATTTAGCTCTCTTAGCACCGTTTCAAATTTAGCTAGGTCAAATCGCTCGAATTTAGAATAATACTCAAAAAGCGCCCTGTGTAGCGAGTTGCCAAAGTCCGCCGCAGACGCCGTTTGCGGCATCACGGGCGGCTGAACGCCCAAGATATATCTGTAATAATACCGCCGCGGGCACTGCAAATATGTGTTTAGCCTGCTAAAAGAGAGTGGGATAGCGAAAAAATCGTGCTTGACGATGATGTCCTGCTCGAAAATTTTAGGCTTTGCGGGCGTTTTTCGCGTAAAATTTATCAAATTTACGGTTTGACGGTTTTGGCTCGGCGTTTCGTTTTGTGCGGCGTTTTCGTCAAATTTATCGGCCGAATTTAGCTCGTCGTCCGCTTCGTCAAATTCAAACAAACTCCGCTCTTTGGCGGTTTTTGTTTGTTTAGGTTTAGCCGCATTCCTTTCGTCAAGATGCGGGTTTATCTCGCCGTCAAATTTTTGCTCGCCCGTAAAATCAGCCTTTGCGTCAAATTCGCCGTTAAACAGCGCCGCATAGCTCTCGTCGCCGTATCTCGCGTCCTCCACGGCGTTAAATTCGCCCAGAAATCTCGACGCGATTTTCTCCTCGTTTGCCGCGTAGCATATCGCGGCTTTTTTCGCACCGCCGATTAGGCTCTCGTAGTAAAATCTCTGCAAATTTTCGCGGTCCACGTAGCCGATGAGGCCCGCCTTTTGGCGCACGCGCGAGCTCAAAAACATCTCGTTTACGCTGCGCTTTGGCACCAAATCGTCGTTAAAATCAAGCACTATGACGCCATCAAATTTTAACCCGCGACTCTCTAAAACGCCCATGACGCCGATCTTGCCGCCGCCTACGTGATCGAGTCTCAGCCTAGCTAGCTTTATCAAAAATATCTCGCAAATTTGACGTAGCGTAAAGCTAAAATACCGCGCCAAACTCTGCGCGTAAAATAGCTCCTCGCGCGTTTTTTGCGAGGCGGCGTGGTCGCTTTCAAGCGCCAAAATATCCTCCATAAGCGCCCTAAAATCCTCAAACGAGCAAGGCGCTTCAAAGCCGTTTTTAAATTTCTCAAACAGCTCGGAGGAGACGCCAAATTCATGTAGATTAAACTCAAATTCGTTGAAATTTTTATAGTTATCTTCGTTCAAATTTACGCGGATTTTGTCGTTTATCGCGGTTACCATGCACTTTAAAATTTGAAAAAACCTCGTGCGCGTGAAGCTCTCGCCCATCGCGAAGTTAAACATCTTGCCGCGGTCGTGCAGGCGCAAGATCTCGGCAAAGCTCTCATCGGGCAAGATAACGGCGATGTTTTCGGGCTTTATACCCTCGGCGACGAACTCGCTAGCCTTTGCCATCGCGTAGGCCGCCTGCAAGCTCCTAGCGCCAAAGCTCCTTTTTAAAACGAGCGGATTTTTGCGCACGGAGCCCATTTTTCTTAGCTCGCGCGTGCTCAAATTTAGCTCAAATTCGCTGTATAGACTAAACTCGCTCGCCTCAATGCCAGAAATTTCAGCTAGTTTTGAGATCAGTTTTTTGTTAAATTTGCTGGTTTGAAAGATGATTTTTAACGTCGTTAGCTTGGCTATCTCGCCAAACAACTCCCACTCAAATTCACTTAAAAAGCCGTCCACTTCGAGATTTATCTCGCGAAATTCCTTGACGAATCCGCCGTTTAGTTCGTAAATCTCAGGCAGCATGATACCGTCGTATAGATTTTCGGCCGCGAGCAGCTTCTTATAGCGCGCCAGCACCGCCTCGAGGATACCCAAATGTTCCTCGTAATCGGCATAAATATCGCTAAATTTCAGATCCGCCACGCTCTTTTTGCTGATGGCAAGCTCCTTAAAAAAGCTAAAAAGATAGTCGTTGTTTTTCAAAAACGCAAAAAACTCGGAGGGGATGCGCAGCCGCTCGGACGCCTCCCTCACGCTCGCGCAGGCTCGCTGCATCAGTACCAGCGCGTACGCCTCGTCCGCCTCAAAGCGCCCCGGCACCAGCACGGCTTTTTGCTCAAACTGCGCTATCGTCATAGCCTTTGGCACGAGTTCGTTTTGAAATTTCGCGTTAAATTCGCGGATCTTTCGCGAGTTGGTAAAGATGTAAAGTTTGTCTAAATTTTGCATAAAGGCTCTTTGTTTTTTTGGCGAAATGATAGCCCAGAGCGGCTGAAAATCAAAGAAAACTAGCGCGCTTCGAAGTTAAATTTATAAAAACCCGTGTCGTTTGCGTCGGAGATTTTTAGCAAAATTTGCCATCTGCCTTTTTTAGGCAAAGCTACGGGCGCGGTTTTTAAAATTTGCCCGTCAAATTTGGCGTCTAAATTTTGATTTTGCTCGTTTGTGGCAGGTCTGGTTAGTAAAATCTCGTGCGTGAAATTTGGAGTTTGCGAGCCGTTTTTGGGTTCGACGGCGATATTAAAATATCCGTTTAATCCGTCAAATTCGGGCTTGAAATTAAGAGCGTACTTGGCGTCAAATCTGCGCTGGCTAGCCTCGATTTCGTTTATATTTTCATCGACGTTTTGGTAGCGCTCAAAGTAAAAACCGTCCATCTCAACGGGGTTTTTCACAGCCAGGACGACGGTAGCTACGCAGGAGGCGACTATCAAAATAAGCGCGGTAACGATAGCGTGAGGCCAGTAGTTTTTAGCCATTTTTCCTCCTAAATTTTCTAAACGCGGCAACGCAAATCACAAGGCCGATAGAGCCGTAGATAAAAATCCTAAACGCATCAAGCGTGCGGCGGTTTTGGCTGCCGACCGCGTTTTGCAGGCTCACGCCTTTGCTTGCGGCGATCTGCTCGGCAAGATCGGCGTAGCCGTTTAGCACGGCGGCGTTAAAGATATCTTTGCCGTTTTTGGACGCTAGTATCGGCAAAATCGAACCCGAGCTCGGATATGGGCTTAAAATTTTCTCTTTATCAAAAAGCTTTAGCGTCTGCGGGTCGGCAAAAATTTCCACCTTATGCTCCGCTTTAGCAAGCATCAAAAGCGCGTAAGGCGGGGTCAAATTTAACTGCGCGACGGCTTCTTTTAGCGTTTTGCCGTCCAAGCTCTCATAAACCGCAACCCCCGCAAATACGCCGCTTTTGCCAGCTAGCTCCTCGCCCAAAACCGCGATTTTCTCGCTCACGGCCTGGCTTAGGATGTTTTGATTTACTAAAACTATCTCGCGGGGCAAATTTGAGCCCTGCAAAGTTGCCGCGTAGCAAAAAAGAAAAACGACGATAAAATTTGCAAATTTGAGCGCAGAAAAGCGGCAAAGTGCGCTCAAATTTAAATTTAAAAAGTTCATTGTAAATTTAACGCATCGCAAAAAAGCGAGCGCAGTCAAATTTGAGCGAGTAAAATTTATAAGCTTCATCGGCCTAGTCGCGTATTTTCGCGCAAAACGCAAGGCGCGCCGCTTAAAATTTAACCCTAAAATTTGAAAAGAAGCGGCCGAGTTTCCGCCTCTTGATTTATCAAATTTCATCCCACAAAAAGGTGATTTGGCGTTAGCACCGCCCACGCCGCGACAACGGCAGTCGCGATGAGACCCGCGACGATGATTTTTTCTAAAACCGCTTGCATAGCTACTCCTTCACGCGCACTTGTTTGGCGTTATCCGCGCTTTTCATCTTTAGCTCGGAGGCGTTTAGCGTGTATGGTTTTTGTGCGACTTCTTGCTGGAGCTTGATCGCGTAGTACGTGAGCGTCGCTAGGATCGCTAGCAGCAGCCCAGTCGCGATGAGCAGTCCCGTCACGCCGTGGAGGCCGAAAACGTTTCGATTCGTGTTTTCCATTTATTCTCCTTTAGAAAGCGAGATGACGTACTCGCCGACGGCTTTTTGCTGCAAGGCGTTTAGTCTGCCGTCGCTAAATTTAGGCATCGTACCGATAGCGCCTTTTTTGCCGTGTTGTAATACGTCCTCAATAAATGACGCCGTGCCGTATTTAGATAGATCAGGAGAGTTACCCTCCATGCCTTTGCCGTCCTCGCCGTGGCACGCCGCGCAGGTCGCAAAAAGTTCCTTGCCGCTAGCTACCAAATTTTCGTTTTTGGTTTTTTTTATGCCAGAAATTTCCTTAGCGATGTAGGCCGCGATCGCCTTTGCGCCCTCCTCGTCAGCCATGCCCGCAGGCATCTCGCCCATCGGGTACTCAAGGCCTTTTGAACCGTTTATTATCGCGTTATAGATCCCCTCTTCACTGCCCCAAACAGCTAGATCGGCCGCCTTGCCGTTTATGCCGTCGCCGGTGATACCGTGGCAGGCCGAACACTGCACCAAAAACACGCTCTCGCCCATCGCGTGAAGCGTCTTGGCGTCCGGATTTGCGAAGCTTTTTTCAAATTTGGCGTTTGCGGCGGCGACTTCCTCGTTGTATTCGCCAATCTGCGAGTAGGAATTTAGCGGATAGCCCGCTAGCATATACCACAAAGCCCAAACGATAACCAGCACGTAAACGACCGCCCAGCCCAGCGGCAGAGGGTTTTTATACTCGCCTATGCCGTCCCAGTTATGCTCGCTAAGCTCGCCGCCCTCTTTCGCGGCCTTCATCTGCCTTACGTATTTACCCGCCACGAACGCCGTTAGCGCGACGATAGCGACTGCGCCGACGAGAGCGAGTAAATTTACGTCGTCTCCCAAGTTAAACCATTGCATTATTTTTCCTTTTTAGCGTTTTCGTCCACGGGCGCAGACTCTAAAATTTCCTCGTCTATGCCGTCTTTTAGGGCGAGGTCGGAGTATCTTTCGTAGTTTCGCTTGCCGCTCTTTTCGGATCTATATAGATGAAAATAGTATCCGTAAAGAAGCGCGGCGCACAGGGCTAGAAAGATAAAAGCTCCGTATCCTTGGATCTCTCTTAGAGTCTGCGCATTCATAAATTTGCCTATTTTAAGCTATTTAGATAGGCGATGAGCGCCACTATCTCGCGGATCTCTCCGCGCTCGAAGGCCTTTTTGACCTCCTCGTCCTTCATCTCCTCAACTATAGCGGCGGCTTCTTCTTTGACCGCTGCTTGCGCCTCCTCATAGGTGCCTAGTCTTGGCATACCCTCTACGTCGTACGGCGCGCCGAATACCTTTTTCGTCGTCACCGCCTCGCCGTATGCCGTCTCGATGTCGGCGTTGTTACTAAAGTGATGCTTGTAGGCGGGCATTATGGAGCCCGGCACCACGGAGGTCGGCTCTTTCATGTGATTTTCGTGCCAGTCGGTGGTGCGGTAGTTGCCCACTCGCCAAAGGTCGGGGCCGGTTCTCTTTGACCCCCAAAGATGCGGGCGGTCAAACGCATACTCGCCGCTAAGCGAATACATGCCGTATCTATCGGTCTCGGCCTTAAAAGGGCGAATTTGCTGCGTATGGCAGGCGTTACAGCTATCTTTCATATACACGTGTTTTCCCGCAAGCTGTAAAACCGTCGGCGGCTTGGTGCCCTCAAGCGGCCTAGCTCTGTTGGCAAAATCAGGCAGTATCTCGATCACGCCCGCATAGGCGATGATTACAAAAACCATAACCGCGAAAAAGAAGGGATTTTTTTCTAACCAACTAAACATTAGTAACCTCCTTTACGCCCGCAGGACTCGCGCTTAGCGGCTCTTTTACGAGCGCTTTGGCGCCAAAACTCTTGTAGATATTATAAACAAAGATGAAAAATCCTAGCAGATAGAGCAGTCCGCCCACGGCTCTGATCCAGTAGTACGGCACGATATTTATCACCGTATCGATAAACGAGTAGGCTAAATTTCCGTATTCATCCGTCGCGCGCCACATCATACCCTGCGTGATGCCTGCGATCCACATCGACGAAAAGTAAAGCACTATGCCGATAGTCTGTATCCAAAACTGGGTTTCCATCAGGGATTTTGAGTAAATTTCGCGTTTAAACACTCGAGGCGTCATGTGATAAAGCGCCGCCAT
>CAUQPE010000045.1:0-14397 GCA_963519915.1 uncultured Campylobacter sp.
TTTCTCAATTCGTGAGCTCGAATTATACAAGCAAGATGCTTAAAAGAAGCTGAAGAAAGAGAGGGTTGAGAAGAAAATTTAAAGATTTTTTGTTGGGCGTTTTGTTAAATTTGATCTATCAGAAATTTACTTTAATATATATGCAAAAATAAAATTCATTTAGCGGACGAGGTAGCAAATTTAGCGCTATCGTCCGCTAAAAATACAGCAAATTTAGTTTGCCATCAGGCTCATTATAAATTCTTTGAGCGAAATTTTATCGTTTATGAGCAAATCGTCGCTACCGACGTCGTGCTTAAATTTCGCGCTCATATACTCGCCATCTTTAGCAAAAAGCGAATTTACACGCTCCTCAAAAGGCTTGATGCCATCCATCATCTGGTTAAAGTCGCTATCGGCCATTAGCCCCTTATACGCGCTTAAAAACTCCGTTATAGACACAGCTTGTACCTTTATCTCGCCGTCAAATTTGACCGCTTTTAGCGCCATTTGGATATCTACGTCGTCATGTAGCGTTTTGCTTTCCGTGCCAAGCCCCGATGCATCGGCTACGGCGTTAAATTTAAGCTCCTTGCCGCTTGGGTTTTTAAAGCTAAAATTTTTAACCTCCATCACGTAGTTTTTGCTCATCAAAATCTTATAAAGAGCCGACTCTTTCGGGTCGGTGACATACATCGCCATCGCTTCTTTGTTTACGTTTTTCTCGTTTAGGCTCAAATTTAGCTGCGTGAGCACCTTTTTGCCGTCTACGTCAAGCGCGCCTAGGCTCGCGTCGGTAAGCGTGTCGAGGAGATTTGCGTCTGCGTTTTGCTTTATCTGTGCTAGAAACGACATACCCGTGATGCCGACCGATTTTGGAAAATCATAACCCTTAGCGCTGTTAAAGCTCATTTTATCGGCCTTCACCCCGATTTTAGCTATATTTTCATAGGCAGTTTGTATGTTTATGAACGAGATTAGATCGTCAAAGCCCTTAAAGTCGTTAAGCTCGATGAGCGCGGAGGCGTTTTCTATATCGACCTTATCCGTGCCGTCCGTATCGCCGCCGCCGATTTTACCGACGCCGATTTCTAGGGATTTTATCTTATTTTCTTTGATTTGCGCCTTTGCAAAAGGCTTTGAGATTACAAAGCTAGAGTCATCTTCATTTGTTTTGATATCGGCCAAATTTAAGGTCACGTCGCGAGTTTTATCAAATTTTATCAGCGCGTCGACGCTTAAAAACTCGTCCGTGCCGAAAATTTTCTTTAGATAGAGTGCGGCTTCGGGCGTTAGCGCTTTGACGTCGCTATGAGCCTTAAATCCGCTAAATAGCTCGGCAAATCCGTGCTTTAGCGTCGTTTTGGCTTCAAATTTGACCGGATCGTTACCGTCGGTGAGCTCGAGTTTTAGCACCGCGCGCGAACTAAACAGCCCTTTGTCGTAGTCGTTTTCTACCGCGTTTGCTTTTATATTGAAAAATCCAAGCTTCAAAGTCTCGCTAGTTAGCCTCGCCACGCCCCTGTCGTAGGACTCTTTGGCCTTAGACGAGCCGTAAAACGCGACTCCGAAAACCGCGATCAAAACGACCGCGAGCGCAAATATAATCTTTTTCATTTTTTCCCTTGATTTTAAATTTTACTTCGTTGTGGCGATGAGCTCGATCTCGACTAGGCCGCCTTTTGGCAGCGTTTTAACGGCGATCGTACTTCTAGCCGGATACGGCTCGCTAAAAAATTTGGCATAAATTTCGTTTACAGCCGCAAAATCCTCGATATCGGCTAGAAAAATCGTCGTTTTTACCGCGTTTTCAAAGCTAAGCCCCGCCTGCGCCAAAATCGCTTTTAAATTTAGCATCGATTGCTCCGCCTGAGCCCTCACGTCCTCGCCCGCAAATTTGCCCTCAGGCGTAACGCCCAGCTGCCCTGAAATAAACAAAAATCCGTTTGCCTCGATCGCTTGCGAATACGGTCCGATCGCTTGCGGGGCGTCTTTTGTAGAGATAACCTTTTTCATTTTCGTCCTTTGTAAAATTTGGGCGAATATTATCTAATTTACGGCCAAAAAAGCAAATTTCGCTATAATTTCCCGCAAGAAAGGCACGAAAAATATGAAAATAACCCTTGCGCCAAACGAGTTTTTGGATGATTACGTTCTTGGCTGCGAATTTGCGCGAAATGCCGAAATTTCGGGCAATGCGTATCTGTTTTGGAGCGGCGCGATCTGCGCTAAATTTGAAAACTCGCGCATCGTTTTTCTGCATAAAAAATGTATTCCCGCGCGATTTCGCGAGGCCGCCGCGCGCTGTAGCGATCTAGCCGGACTCGTGCTCACGTCGGCGTTTTGTTCGTTTACGACGCTAGCACCCTCGCACCTCGTCCCCAAAAACGGCTCCAAACTCTACCCGCTTTTTGATCTACGCGAAATTTGCGGGATAAAATTTATAAATTTAAAGAAATTTTACGACGACTTCGGGCTTGACTACGACTACAGAATTTACATCGAAAAGTGCTCATTTTTCTCGCCTGCACCGCTTGAGAAGCGCATAAAGCTAACCGAGACGATGTGTCTTGGGTATTATTAGTCTAGCCGAAAAACCACTCAAATTTAACACCCAAAACGCTCTAGCAAATTTATATCGCCCTCAATCGCCGCAACATAAAATTTAATTTTCGTAACATTTTAGAAATTTATTTACGTTTTTACTCATTTATTGTAAATTTTAGTAGCTTAAATTTTAAAATTAATCAAAAAATATAATTCAAAACTCTATAATCGGTAAATTTAAAACCGAAAGGAGAAAAAATGAAACTATTTTCAGCTCTAGCTCTATGCGCGGCGATGATGATCGGCGCGCAGGCTGCGGAAAAATACAAAATCAAGCTCGCCTCCACGTACGAGAGCAACGTACCCGTACTAGGCGACGCTCCAAAGAAATTTAAAGAGCTCGTAGAAAAGATGAGCGACGGCCGTATCGAGGTTCGCGTCGACTATCCGTCCAAGCACAAGGCGGCGTTCGCGTTGCTTGATATGGTCAAAAGCGCCCAGTACGACGCGGCTTTCACCGCGAGCTACTTTTATAAGGGCAAGGACGCCAAGCTCATGCTCTTTACGACGGTGCCTTTTGGTATGAACAAGGCCGAGCAAGACGCCTGGTACGCGTACGGCGGCGGCAAGGAGCTCGCGCAAAAGGTCTTTAACGAGTACGGCATCGTGACCTTTCACGGCGGAAATTTCGGCATGCAAATGGGCGGCTGGTTTAAAAAAGAGATCAAGAGTACGGACGATCTAAAGGGACTAAAACTGCGCATGACCGGGCTTGGCGGCGAGATAATGGCAAAGCTAGGCGTAAACATCAACACGATCCCGATCGGCGAGCTATACATGGCGATGGAGATGAACACGATCGACGCCGTCGAGTGGGTCTGCCCTGCGATCGATATAAATTTCGGCTTTCAAAAGGTGGCTAAATTTTACTACACCGGCTGGCAGGAGCCCGCGAGCGAAAATGAATTTTACATCAACAAAAAGCTCTGGGACAAGCTACCCACCGATCTCCAAGCTATCGTAGAAACCGCGACCAAGGCCGTAGCGGCCGATGTCTACGAGTCGGCGATCTATCAAAACTCGCTGGTCCTTGATAAAATCAAAAGCGAGCATCCGGACGTGAAAATCGCTTCGTTTCCGCCAGAGATCATCGCCGCGCTGCGCAAAGCCACGGACGAGATCCTAGACGAGCTTTCGGCAAAGGACGCGACATTTAAGGAAATTTTGGACTCGCAAAAAGCCTTTATAAAAAAGGCTAGAGTCTGGACGCAGATCTCCGAAAACAGCTACATAAACAGCACTACGGAGTGATCCCGCTAAATTTAACGAGCCGTCCAAGTGAAATTTGACGGCTCGGCTAAGATAAATTTGGTGTTAAATTTAGCCCGATTTTAGCTTGACGTCAAATTTGCGCTCTAAATTTTATAAATCCAATGCAAACTTGATATTAAATTTAGCTTGGCAACATTTTATCCCAGCAGGTCAATACACAAATTCTAACATCATAATTTTATTGTGGCATTTCTCAGGATTAGCCAAAAACAAATTTAATATTAGTAACGATTGGATTCACTTTACAATATTATGCATTTTTAGAAACTTAATCAAATCTTTACATTTATACGCATGCCTATAAATTTTTATTTTCATTTATATTAAATTTATTTTTATGTATAATTTTTGTAAATTTAATTAAGGGATTATACAATGAGTATATCAATATTACGTTTAGCAGTGCTAATCGACTCAGATAATATATCATATAGAAACGTAGGCAATGTTTTAAATAAATTAAAAAATTATGGAGAAATTACCCTCAAAAGAGCATATGGAGACTTTACAATCCATGAAGACTGCCCTGGTAGCAAAAAAGGATGGAAGGAATTTTGCAACCGAAACGCCATAAATATGATACAGACATCGCAATATAGAGAAGGTAAAAATACAACCGATATCACGCTAACAATACAAGCCATGACAATGCTTTATTCAGATTTGTACGACGGTTTTTGCATAATATCTAGCGATAGCGACTTCACACCACTAGTAATGGCACTAAAAGAGCGCAACAAGAAAGTTTTTATAGCTGGTAACAAACAAACGCCAGCCCCTTTAAAAAAGGCGTGTAATCAATTTATTTCCATAGAAGACAACGAAGATAATAATAGCAAACAAACGACCACGACAAGTCCATCATTGCGCAAGAGCTTTTTAAAGAAACTTCCCGAATTATTCCAAAATTCAAAAGACGGTTGGTTATCTGCATCTGCATTCGGTAAAATATTAAAAGATGCCAACTATGATTATAAAAAACTTAAACCTGAAACAAGCTATGAATCACTAAGCGAATTTATAAGACAAAATACAAATATTTTTCAATATAAGATGGTGACGACAGGTAACGACCCACAAAATAATAAGAATATGTATGTTAGGTTAAGATAGGCTACGACAAGTCGCGCAACCTATCAAATTTATTTATATTTTTTTATACGGAGCTTGTCCGACTTCGTAGAAGTTATTGCCCTCGCTATCTATCGCTACGATAGCGGGGAAATCCTCGACCGTAAGTCTCGCGACCGCCTCTGGGCCAAGCTCTGGATAGGCTAGCACTTCGTACTTTTTGATACTTTGGCTGATTAGCGCGCCCGCACCTCCGATAGCGACCATATAGACGCAGCCTGATTTTTTCATCGCTTCGACGACGGCGTCGCTACGATATCCTTTGCCTATCATGCCGTTGATGCCTACTTCGTTTATCATCGTCGGAGTATATTTGTCCATGCGTCCGCTAGTAGTCGGTCCCGCAGCTCCTATGACGTCGCCCGGTTTTGCGGGGCTCGGTCCTAGGTAGTAGATCGTCTCGCCGGCTAAATTTACGGGCAAGGCCTCGCCGCGAGCCAAAGTCTCGGTTAGCGCCTTGTGCGCGGCGTCGCGAGCTGCGATGATGGTGCCACTTATTAGTACGTTATCGCCTGCTTTCAGGCTTTTTACGACCTCTTTGTCAAACGGCGCGGTTATCTTTTTTACTTCTGACATCTTTTCTCCTTAAATTTCAGCTTCGGCGTGGCGAGCGGCATGGCAGTTGATGTTGATAGCGACCGGTAGGCCCGCGATGTGGGTCGGATACCACTCGATGTTTACTTTTACCGCGGTCGTGTCGCCGCCTAGACCTTGCGGTCCGACGCCCGTTTTACAGGCGAGCTCTAGCAGCTCCTCTTCTAGTTTGGCGTATCGCGGATCAGGGTTTTTGCTGTCTGCGTCGCGAGCGGCGGCGTATTTCGCCATTAGCGCAGCCTTATCCATCGTGCCGCCTATGCCTACGCCGATCACCATCGGAGGACAGGCATTTGGACCCGCTAGCTTAACGGTGTCTAAAAATACCTTTTTCACGCCCTCTAGGCCGTCTGCTGGAACCAGCATCTTTAGAGCCGATTTGTTCTCACTGCCAAAGCCTTTTGGAGCTACTTTTATGTGGATTTTATCGCCTCTTACTATCCTTACGTTTATGACGGCCGGGGTGTTGTTCGTCGTGTTTTTACGCTCAAAGATCGGGTCGTTTACGACTGATTTGCGCAGGTAGCCGCCCACGTAGCCGTCTTTTACGCCCTCGTTTATCGCGTCCTCTAAAAATCCGCCCTCGATATGCACGTCTTGACCGATATCGACGAACACGACCGCCATGCCCGTATCTTGGCAGATCGGCGCGACGCGTTTCTGGGCTAGATCGGCATTTTGGAGTACCTTGCCTAGGATATCTTTGCCTATCGGCGAGCTCTCGTTTTCTCTAGCTTTTTCAAAAGCCGCTCTCATATCGGGTGTTACGACGTAACAGGCCTCTTTGCAAAGCTCGCTTACGGTTTTGGAGATCGTTTCTGCTTGAACTACTCTCATCTGTCCTCCTGTGTTAAATTTGTTTTATAAATTTCAAAATATAGAATTTAATTTTTATCTCTTATTAAATTTCGCGAAGTTTATCAAAATAAGCTAAAAAGTTAGATTAAATTTGTGGATTTTGAGAGAGCCTGAGAGAAAAATGGGCTTAAATTTAGCGAGGCAAATTTAAAGCAATGCCGCAAACCCAAATTTGACGAAATAGCTTAAATTCGTGCCGGTTTCAAGTTCGGCAACGTTTTTAAATTTAGAGTCGTTAAATTTAAGACGCCGTTTCCGCGCCTCAAATTTAAAACCGAATTTACGCCCCGCCCGCAAAGGCAAAGCGCAAATTGGCCTAGTCTTCATCCTCTTTTTGCTCAAATTTTCTGCGTACTTTGACGCTAGAGATGCTAGCGCCGTCCATCTTGCGCACCTCGTAGTAGCAGTTTTCGTCCTCGATCTTGTCGCCCACGACCGGCAAGCGACCGATGAGATTAAAGACGTATCCGCCGATCGTTAGCTCCTCGGTCTCGTCGGCGAAGCTTATCCCCATCAGCTCTTCGACGCTCTCTAAATCAAAGCGCCCCTGAAACTCGTAGATATTTTCGTTGATTTTTTTGTAGTGCGGGTCGGCGTCGTCGTGCTCGTCGTTAAAGTCGCCCAAAATTTCTTCCATGATGTCTTCCATTGTAAGAAGCCCCGCCGTGCCGCCGTATTCGTCCACGACGAGAGCAGCGGAGATTTGCTGCTTGTTCATCATGACTAAGATTTTAGATATCGAGAGGTTTTCGGGCACGATGACGAATTTACGCACGATGCTGTCAAATTCGCGCTTTTTGTTACCCAGATCGATCTGCAAGATATCTCTGATATGAATCATACCCAGTATCGCGTCCTTGCTGCCGTCGATGTAGGGGTAGCGCGTGTATTTGGAGTCAAAGATCACTTTGATGTTTTCTTCGTAGCTTTTTTGCTTGTTTATGCAGACCATATCGCGGCGCGGAGTCATGATCTCTTTAGCGACCGTGTCGGAGAAATCGACCGCATTTTTGATGATCTCGGTCTCAAAGCTATCTAAAACGCCGCCCTTTAGGCTCTCGCCCACGATGATTTTTATCTCTTCTTCGGAGTGGGCTAGCTCGCTCTCTTTGGCTGGTTTGATGCCCAAAATTTTAAGCGAAACGCCGGCTAAAAAATCAAAAGTCTTGATAAGCGGCGAGAAAACAATCCAAAATACGTGCAATGGACGCGCGATGGCTAGGACTGCTTTTTCGGATTTTGCGATGGCGACGGACTTTGGCACTAGCTCGCCTAGCACCACGTGCATGAGCGTGATCAGCGTAAATGCGATCGCAAACGCCACGGTATGGACTAAGATATCGTTTAGATTAAAGTATGTTTTTAGCGGTTCTTCTATCAGCCTAGCGACCGCGGGTTCGCCGATCCAGCCAAGAGCCAATGAGCTTAGCGTGATGCCTAGCTGCGTGGCGGAGAGGTAGGTGTCGAGGTTGTTTGACATATCAAGCGCGGTTTTTGCATTTGGCACTTTGTCCTTAGCAAGCTCCTCTAGGCGGCTCTTACGGACTTTGACGATGGAAAATTCTGATAAGACGAAAAAAGCGTTTAGAAATACGAAGAAAAACGCGAGAGCGATCATAAAAAGCGAGTCGGCGCTACTGGGGTGCAATTAAAATCCTTAAAAAATTAAAATGAAATGCGGCGATTATAGCAGAAAATCGGGAATTTTAAACTGAAAGCGCATTTTTGTCGCCTCTAGCGCGAGTGAGCGCCGCGGAGGCTATTTTGTCGCGTTTTAGCGCTTTTGGTCGCGTGCGTGCCCTGCTCGCCGTTTAAATTTTAGCACAAATTTGACCTCCGTGCTAAACTTGTAATAAAAATATTGCTTATTTTATCCGCTTTTTGCAGCAAATTTGTACGCCAATCCCCGGCTAAACCCGCGCCGCAAAAATGCTAGCGATTAAATTTATAAAATTTAAACCAAGCTTACGCCGTCAAATTTAGCGGTAAATTTGACGCATTAAGTCCTAAAACTGCGGTTTGCCGCCGTTTGCTTTCGCGCCGTTTACGAAGTCGATCGCTATTTTTTGGCAGGCCTTTTTGTCCTTTTTATCAAGACACAAAGCCTCAAGCTCCTCGCGGCTCATACCTTTGTAATCAGCCACCGTTTTGGTCGTCTCGCCCATATAAAGCCACGTAAGAAAGCCCAAAATAAACAGGATAAAAATTAGTCTCGCCACGCCCGCTCCTTTGCGAATTTATTTTTAATGATACAGCGGCCGGGGTTAAATTTAGCTTGATTTTGCGCCAAATTTGACGAAGTTCGGCGCTTAAATTTAAAAAATAGTCTCGCGGTAAAAATCGCCGCAAAAACCAGCAAAGCGATGGCCGCGGCGTTGGTAAATTTTACGCCGATCTCGCTAAATTATTTTACCTTCTTGCCGTTTTTATAGCTTGCAAAAATTTCGCTCGCACCGTCCTTTTTAAACGCAATCACATCGTAGTCCTCGACGATACCGCCCTGCTCCATGCCGGGGCTTCCCAGCGGCATGCCGGGTACCGAGATACCTACGACATCAGCCGGTTTGGCGGCTAAAAGCGCCTTTATCTCTTCGGCCGGCACGTGCCCCTCGATAGCGTAACCTCCGACTATACCGGTGTGGCAGCTAGATAGCTCCAGCGGAACGCCGTATTTGTTTTTCGTTTCGATTATCGCGTTTGTTTTGTGTTCTACGATCTCAAAGCCGTTTTTTTTCATTATCTCGCCCCACTTTCCGCAACAACCGCAGTCCGGGCTTTTATAAACTTCGATCGTCTCGCCGCCCAGAGCCGCCGACGCAAGCGCCGAAAATAGCGCAAATCCCAAAATAGTCTTTTTCATTTTCATCCTTTGTAAAAAATTCGCCCGATTTTAACGTAATACGCATAACAGTAATCTAACGCGCGTAAATTTAGCCGGTTTTTGCTATACTTTGCGACTAAATCTCAAATTTAAAGGCAAATAGATGTTTTCGTCGTTTTTCGCGAATAAAAAATGGGCCGCGTGGGCGTATTTCGGACTCGCGGCACTGCTAATCTCGACCTACGCGCAAGTGCAGATGATCGTGCTTCTAAACAACTGGTATAAGGACTTTTACGATATCTTGCAAAACGTCAAAGATCACACGATAGACGATTTTTGGGCTTGCGTGCTTAAATTTGCCAAGATCGCCTTCCCATACGTTCTGCTTGCGACGATGACGAACTATTTCACGCGCCTTTGGACGTTCAAGTGGCGCGAGGCGATGACGTTTGACTACATAAAATACTGGCGTAACGTCAAAACCGATATCGAAGGCAGCTCGCAACGTATCCAAGAGGATATCTACCGCTTTGCCAAAGTGGTGGAAAATTTAGGCTCGCAAGTAGCCGACGCCGTGATGACGCTCATCGCCTTTATACCGATACTTTGGGCGCTTAGCGGGCAGGTCGATATCCCGGTGCTCGGCAAAAGCGAAGGCTCGCTCGTGTGGATCGCGCTAACGGTTAGCATCGGCGGGCTAGCGATCTCGTGGTTTGTGGGCATCAAACTGCCGGGGCTTGAGTACAACAACCAAAAAGTAGAAGCCGCGTTTAGAAAAGAGCTCGTTTACGCCGAGGACGACAAGGCAAACTACGGCGCGCCTGAGAAACTCGAAGGGCTATTTCACGATCTAAAACGAAATTATTACAGGCTATTTTTACACTACGGATACTTTGATATCTGGAGATATATGTTTGGCCAAAGCATGGTCATCGTCCCTCTCATCGCGATGGGTCCTAGCGTGCTCGCAGGCACTATAACTCTGGGCGTGATGATGCAAGTCGTAAATGCCTTTAGCCAAGTGCGCGGATCGCTCGCAGTGTTTATGAACAACTGGACGGTCATCACGGAACTGCGCTCTATACATAAAAGGCTTAAGGAATTTGAGAAAAATATCGAGTACAAACGCGTTAGACTGGATGAAAATTTACAAAGCGAGCCGGCGTAAATCAGGCTCTTTTAAATTTAGCTTTTGATTACGCAGCAACTTGCTTTATTTGACTCGCGCCCATACCGCGGACCGCTCAAATTTAGCTTTGACTCGTACGCAAATTTGACGGCTCACTCGGTTGCAAATTCGGCAAATTTAACGAACTCGCGGTTTTTAAATTTGACGGCTTGCGAGCGGCGATCAAATTTGAGTTTGCGCAGTCGCATCCAAGCCGACCAAACCGAGCCACTAAAATTTGCCGAATTTGACCCGAATACTCAAAATGCGGATCCGTTTAAACCAGCCCAAACGGAGCAATTTACGCCGTCAAATTTCAAAAACGTAAATTTACCCGCCGTTTCTTTACAAATTTGACGCCATTAAGCCAAATTTAAACGCCTATTTACGAATTTATAGCCGTTTTAGCGGTATAATCGCCAAAATCTCGCAAAGGATGAAAGATGACGATAAGAAAAATTATTTTACTCGCCGTATTTGCCGCGACGATGCTGACGGGCTGCTTTACTAGCTCGACTAGCGGCGGCGCGCTAGGCGAAAACAGACGCCAAATGTTTCTAGTCGGCGAACAAGAGATGAACGAGGCTGCGGCCAAAGCCTACGTAGAGACGCTAAGCGGTGCGCGCAAAAAAGGCGCGCTAAACATCGATCCCGTGATGACCAAAAGAGTGCAAGACGTCGCCAAACGCCTGATCGCGCAGGTCGGGGCGTTTAGGGAGGATGCGCTCAAGTGGAAATGGGAAGTAAACGTGATCGACGAAAACACGATAAACGCGTGGTGTATGCCGGGCGGCCGCATCGTCGTGTATAGCGGCATCATCAAAAATCTCTCGCTCACAAACGGCGAGCTAGCCGCCGTCATGGGGCACGAGATCGCGCACGCGCTGCGTGAGCATAGCCGCGAGCAGGCCAGCACGGATATGCTCAAAAACGTCGGCATTTTCGCCGTTTCGCAGGCTGCGGGACTAGGCGATCTAGCTACCGGCGCCATGAATATGGCCGCACAGTACACCATCTCGTTGCCGTTTTCTCGCTCGCACGAGCGCGAGGCCGACCACATCGGCACGGAGCTGATGGCGCTCGCGGGCTACGATCCTAAAGAGGCGGTAAACGTCTGGGTCAAAATGTCGCAAAAAAGCGGCGGCAGCGTGCCTGAAATACTAAGCACCCACCCGTCCAGCCAAAGCCGCATCGCCGATCTACGCGAGGTCGCAGCCAAGCTCGAGCCCGTATATATGCAAGCCAAAAAGTAAAATTTAGCTAGCGTAACGGCTCTTTTAAACGCTTTCAGTTGGCCGTTTTAGGCAATCGCGCGGGCGTTTAAGGATATTTGTAAGGCGGATAGAGGAGTGCAACAAGCTCCGATAATGTCCGCCGTATCTTAAAAATTTGAACTCTTATTTCAAATTTGCCGCCGAGTTTTTGATTTGTTACGAAGGTGGCAAATTTATTTTTGCTTATGATTTTTGCTTGAGTCTTTTTTGATCATCAAATTTGCTAGTAATTTTATAAAAGTGCATCAAATTTGCCCTCGCATGCCGATAGTTGGCGTTAAATTTACGATCGCCGTCCATGTCAAATTTACTTTATGCTGTTTTGGTTTGCATAAAACTCTGGACAGAAGTCACTCCGTCTGCGAAAATTTGAGGCGATCATTTTATTTTGCTGTACCGCTTTTTGCGTGACGTCGCATGGACGATTTTTTCTTTTCCGTTCTAGCCAAATTTAACAACCGATACCGAATTTATAGTACATTTGCGCCGTTAAACGCCGTAAATATATCGCTAACCAATCTCCCGCATCGCATCAAGCCGCTTTAAAAATATCTCCACCTTGCACAGCTGCGCCGCATCTAGCGCCCTACCCGAGTAAAAATACTCCACGCTGTTGCCGTTTGGATAGTAAATTTTGCCGCCGCCTTCGTCGCCACCTTCCTTGCCTTGCTCGCCCCCGCTGCGCCCTTCCGAGCCCTGCTTGCTCTTACTTATTATGCTCTGTCCGCCGCCTGCGCCTCGCCCTTCCGCGTCAATTTTACCGCCTTGCGCTGATGAATTCGTATCAAATTTTTCTTCGCTGCCCGCGTTAAATTTAGCCGTCCGCGAGGGCAAATCCTCGCCGCACGCAAGTTTTAGCCCTCTGCCCAGCTCGCTTGCAAGGCGGTTTAGCGTGCCGTCTATGCCGTCGATGATGCGCACGTGAGACGGCAAAATTTCGCGCAAAACGTCTTTAAAATAGTTAAAATGCGTGCAACCAAGCACGAGCGAACCGAGGCGCTCAAGCTCAAATTGGGCCAGTTCCTCCCGCAGATAGGTCCGAACCGCAGGCGAATCAAACTCCAAATCCTGCGCAAACTCCACGAGGCGAGGTAGCGGCAGGCTCCACGTCTCACACTCCAGCCGCCCCACGAGACGCGCAAGCTTTTCGCCGGCGATCGTTAGCGGCGTGGCGATGAGCAGCGTCGGGCGCGCGCCGAAGCTGTCCGCAGCGAGCTTGACGGCAGGCTCCATGCCGATAACCGGCACGCTAAATGCGCCGCGAAGCTCCGAGATAGCCGCGCTTGTGGCGGTATTGCAAGCAACGACGACCGCGTCCGCGCCGCGCGAGACCAAAAACCCCACCGCGTTAAGGCTTAGCCGCACGATCTGGGCCCTACTTTTCGTGCCGTATGGGACGTGATCCTCGTCGGCAAAATACAAAAACTCCGCCCCGCTAAACCGCCGCAGAGCCTCGGCGAGCACGCTCAGCCCGCCGATACCCGAGTCAAAAAACGCTATTTTCAAATCTTTATCCAAGGTTAAATTTAAAAGAGATTATAACTCAAATTTACGGCGATTTCGCCTTTGTGCGTAAATTTGGCTTTTTACGGCGGCTAGACCCGCACCTTTACGGCGCTAAAATTCGGGCCTACTTTTAGTTCCAATTTGACGTAAAATCGGTTAAATTTAATAAGAAGGGCTCAAGATGCAAGAAAATCCAGCCGCCGCAAAATACGAAATCTCGCGCGCCGTTAAGGCCGATCTCGCCGCTATCACGCGCATTTATAACGCAAGCGTTTTAGAGCGAAACGCCACGGCCACGCTGCGCCCCGTGAGCATAGAGGAGCGCGAAGCGTGGTTTGACGCGCACGAGGCCGCAAATCGCCCGATATACGTGTTACGCGAGGTTTGCGACGCAAATTTGACGAGCAGAGAGGGCGAAACATTTAAGGCTAATTGCGAGAGGAAATTTGACCCAAAGGGCGCAAATTTGGGCATTACGAACCTAAAAGGCGAAATCTTAGCCTGGGGCAGCCTCAGCGACTATCATCCGCGCGAGGGCTACCGCATCACCGCCGAGATCAGCGTCTACGTCGCACCGGGCGCTCGCGGCAAAGGACTGGGCGGACGACTAGCAAATTTTATGCTTGAGCGCGCGCCCGAATTCGGCGTTAAAAACATCGTCGCGCTGATATTTTCTAGCAACGTCGCAAGCTTAAATTTGTTTGCGAAATTCGGGTTTACGCGCTGGGGCGAACTGCCAGAAGTCTGCGATATGGGCGGCAAACTCGAGAGCCTAACGATACTGGGCAGGAAGTTGGGATAAAATTTAAATTTGACGCTAAAGATTAGAGTGCCACGCCTTGACACAATTCGCATCGCAAGCGTCTCGTCACGCGCAACCTATAAATCTACGCGAACTTCGTCTCGGCCAAAGCGTTCTCGCCAACGTTAGCACGCTTAAATTTATCGCACACCAAAAACACACGACTTAATATTAATCAAATTTCAGACATCGCGCCTTTTTGGCGCTTAACAGACTTAAATTTGCGATGTAAATTTTTATAGAGGTTATCAATTAAGTAGGAAAATTTTAACCCATTCTTAAGTTAGAAAATTATAGTATAATTTTAAACTTTATTCCAAAGGAGACCCCATGAAGCACTTTTCACTCTCAAAGGCCGTTTTTATGGCGGCGAGTTTGGCCCTGC
>CAUQPE010000046.1:0-13406 GCA_963519915.1 uncultured Campylobacter sp.
GGGGTTAGAGAGGGCTTGGGAGAGGAAGGGGCGACGCTTCGTAAGTAGAACCCCCTTCCTCTCCCAAAGAAAAGAAAAAGGGAGCTCTTTTGCTTCAGCTACGCTTCGCAACTGCAAAGCAGAGCGTAATTCAAGCCCCTTCCCCCTTAACAAGAAAGATTAAATTTAGTGCACAACGCTAAATTTAACCAAACCAAATTTAGCACCTTAAAGGTGCGGGTCTCGGTGAGCAACGCCAAAAACGCCGAAAAAGTAAAAAAAGGAAACAAATGCTAGAAGCTCTTAGCTTAAATTTTATGCAAAACGCCCTGCTGGCGGGCATCCTTGTTAGCATCGCTTGCGGCGTGATCGGCACGCTCACGGTCATAAACCGCATGGTTTTTATCGCAGGCGGCATCGCTCACGGCGCATACGGCGGGCTTGGCATCGCATTTTATTTTTCGCTCGAGCCGCTGCTTGGAGCGAGCCTGTTTTCCGTATTTTTGGCGCTACTCATCGCCACGATCACGCTCAAAGACAAAAGCAAAATGGACTCAGTGATCGGCGCGCTATGGGCGTTTGGCATGGCGTTTGGCATCATCCTTACCGACCTAGCGCCGGGCTACAACGTCGATCTAATGAGCTATCTTTTCGGCTCGATTTTGGCCGTACCACAGGGCGATCTTATTTTTATGGCAGTCGCTAACTGCGTCATACTCGCGTCCGTCGCGCTATTTTACCGCCAGTTTGAGGCGCTTAGCTTTGATGCGGAGTTTGCCAGGCTGCGCGGCGTGCGCACGACGCTGCTCTACTACGCGCTAACGTGCATGATGGCGCTAAGCGTCGTGATGACGATACGCGCGGTCGGACTCATACTCGTTATCGCGCTGCTCACGATCCCGCCCTATATCGCGGGCGCAGTCTCGAGCCGCCTAGGCACGATGATGCTAAACGCCGCGCTCATCTCGGCCGCGTTTTGCGTGAGCGGGCTGTGGCTAAGCTTTGAGGCGAATTTAACCAGCGGTGCTAGCATCATCCTCATCGCTTCGGTTTGCTTTTTTATATTTACGGCGATAAAAAGGCGGTAAGCTCGGCGTTTTTGGGTTAAATTTGATCAAATTTGGCTTGTGACCCCGCAGGCGACAGACTGCGCGGCGCTCTCAAATTTGATCAAATTTACGGATTGATTAGCTTTTGCTTTACATAGTAGCCTAGGTGCTTTTGCAAGAGGCGGTCGTTTTTTGAAATCTCGTATAGCGAATTTATCAAATTTTTATACTCGTCGCTCTCCTCGTCCACTACACAGTAAAAGAGAAATTTTTTGTTTTCATAAAAACAAAGCTCGACTTTAAACGATACCCACGAATAGCCAGAGTCAAAATACTTAAAATACACGTCGCCGATACCGACCGTATCGCCGCGTTCAGTTATAAAACGCTTGTTCGTGACGTATAATTTTTTTGCTTTGGCGGTCTTTACGCTTTGCCGTGCAAAAAGGCAAAATAAAAATGCGCAGCCCGCCGTCATGGCAACCCAAAAGATGCCTACGTCAAAGCCCTTATCGCCCGCGTATAAAAGCAGTATCAAAAGACAAAGCGCGGCTCTAACTTCTTTGTGGACGGTATGCACGAGCTCAAATTCGCACAAAATTTTCTCGTCGGCATTAAGCCCCATCCACTTTGGCGCCGCTAAATTTTTATCCTCGTTCATTTTTTTACTTCCTTTGCGCGGTCAAATTTACGCTGAAATTTTTAAATTTAAACGTAAGTTTGGGCCGTGCGCGTCAAATTTCGCTTTCGATGTGCCCGAATTTGAGCAAAATTTGGCACTCAAACTCGCCGTTAAAACCTTAAATTTAACCGTAAAATTCGGCCGCTCCGTATTTAGACATGCAAAAGCCGCTAGCTCAAATTTTCCCGCGATCTTTTGTTTTTATAGTAGCTGCCGACCTCGCTAACGACGATGCCAAAGAGTATGAGTCCGGCTCCTGCTATCTGCACGCCGCTTAGTATCTCGCCGCCAAAAAAATACCCAACAACCCCAGCGCTTACCGGCTCAAAGGTAAAGATGAGCGAGGTTTTAACGGGCGTGGTGTAGCGCTGCGCCGCCGTCTGTACGAAAAACGCCAAAACCGTCGCAAACACCGATGTCACCGCAACCGCTACGAAAAACGCCTCGTCCAAAACGGGTACGACGCCGCGAGGCTCAAAAATCTGCGCCGCAACAAAACAAAGCGCCGCCACGACCGCAAACTGCGCGCTCACCATCCAATAAAGCTCGCACCTTCGCACCAAAACGCCCGTGAAAATGATATGTAGCGCAAAGCCAAGCGCGCAAACGACGCTAAGCGCCTCGCCCGCGCCAAAACCCAGCTCGCTGCCCGTTAAAAAATAAAGCCCCGCCGCAGATAAAAACGCGCCGATAAATGCGTAAATGACGACCTTTTGTCCGAAAAACGCGAGTGCGATAAAGGGCGTAAAAACAGCATTTAGCCCCGTGATAAAGGCGACGGTGGAGCTTGGGGCGTATTTTAGGGCAAAGGTCTGAAGCGTAAAGGCCGCGAGCAAAAGCGCGCCTAAAAATGCGCCGAATCTTAACGAATTGCGGTCGATTTTGCGCGTAAATTTGAGGCTTATGAGCGCCATCAGTGCGGCCGCGATCAAAAATCGCCAAAACAAAAGCGTAAAAACGCCGTTTGTCTTTAGCGTCTGCGCCATCGGCAAAAACGTCACGCCCCAGACCACCGCGATCACGAATAGCGCGAGGTCGGCCTTAAATTCGGTTGATTTTTTCATCTGATTTCTTTAGCTAAATTTAAGGGGCAAATTTAACGCAATTTGACTAAATTCGGGCTTTATCGCGTCAAATTTGAGAGTCGTCGCCCTCTTGCTAGCTGGCAAAAGGGCGATAAATTTAAAAAAGAAAATCGCCGCGAGAGTAAATTTGGCGGCGATTTGTTAAATTTGATCTTGCGGCGGATCGGCGCTTTGAGCAAAACGCTAAGCAAAACTCGCCGAAATTTAGGCTAAATTTTCCTTTTTGGCGCGCAGGTAGCTGCCTATCTCGCTGATCAAAACTCCGACCAAGATAAGCGCCGCGCCGCAAAGCCTGTACGCGCTGATGTCCTCCGCACCGATGAAATACCCCATCGCTCCGGCGGTTACGGGCTCAAGGGTGAAAAATATCGCCGTTTTAACGGGCGTTGTAAATTTTTGCATCAAGGCCTGCGCAAAAAACGCAAACGCCGTGCCCAGCACGCCCACGACCAGCATCGCTATGATAAACGCCTTGTCCACGACGGGAGCGATTTTAGCGTCCTCAAAAACCAAAATAGCCGCAAAACAAAGCGCGATTAGGGTCAAAATTTCAAAATAAACCATATTTACGAGGTTGCATTTTTGCACCAAGCGGTTGGTGAGAACGATGTGAAAAGAGTAGGCGCACGCACAAACCAGAGCCAAAATTTCGCCCAGGCCAAAGCCGACCTTCGTATCGCCTATCATATAAAGCCCCGCCACCGCAAACGCCACGCCCACATACGCGTAGGAGTAAATTTTATGCCTAAAAAGCCCCGCCGCGATAAAAGGCACCAAGGCCACGTTTAGCCCGATGATAAAGGCCACGGACGAGGTGTCGGCGTACTTAAACGCAAAAGTCTGACTAACAAATCCCGCGAACAAAAACAGACCCAAGATCACGCCCGATTTTATATCAGGCGCGCTTACGTCTTTTAGCTTTTTATAAAAAATAGCCCCGGCTATGATCGCCGCTAGCAAAAACCTCCAAAACAAAACGCCAAAAACGCCGTTAGTAGCAAGCGCTAGCGAGGTAGGCAGATAGCCCAGACCAAAGACTATCGCAACAAAAATCATGCCTACGTCGGCGCGAAATTCCAAACTATTTTTCACTATTCTCCCTTATTTTACTTGAAAATTCCCTGCAGGATTTTCGTGCCCTGCTCCACGGCGCCGCCTCGTAGCGAGCTTTCCTTTTCGCTCATCACGTTAAAGAGCCCATCTAGCGTCTTGCGCGTGATATAGTCGTTTAGATCCTCGTTTTCTTGCGGGATGTATTCGCCCGCGCCCATGCTAGTTGCGATGCCTTTTAGTTGCTTTGCGGTATCTGATTTTGCCAGCGCGCTACCCGCGACGAACGAATTTAGCCCGTTGTACGCCGTGGCAAAGGTATTATCGCTCATCATTTTGGTAATGATCGGCTTAAACACGGCTTGCAGTTTCTCGCTCGAATTTTGTTGCAAAAACCTCGTAAAGCTGTCCTTGCCGCCTTCTAGCACCTTTTTCACGTCCGCGTCGCTCATATTTTTTATTACGCCCGAAAATACGTCCGCAGCCCCCGGCACGGCCGCGCTTGCTGCGTTATTTATCGAGGTTACCATCTCGTTAGCCCACTTTTCGCCGCCTACTTTTTTAGCCAAATTTGCCGCCGTTTCTAGGCTCTTTGGCAGCGGGATTTTAGCCGTGGCGTTGTTTAGAAATCCTCCGTTTGATAGCTCCTTAACGGCCGCATTTAGAGCCGAGCTGACTGCGCTTTTGTAGTCGCCCGAGTTTGCCGCGCCCAGTATCTGCGCGCCTTGATTTAGCGTCTCTTGCCAATTAGCCTGAGCCGAAACGGCGAGCAAAACCGCGCATAAGATCAAACTTTTCTTCATCGCTTTTTCCTTAAAGTAAAATTCGGCGGTTATGATATTAAATTTCAGCTTTTAAACGGGTAAATTTGGGCCTTTTTAGAGTGAATTTACCCGCATCTTTACGGCGCGGCGACTTAAATTTTCAAAATTTAAAACGCAAATTTGAGCCGTGATTTAAGGGCTAAATTTAAGCTCAAATTTATACGGCGCGCTTGTGTGTTTGGCTTCAAATTTCAGACGTCAAATTTAGCCGTAAATTTGAGCGTGATTAACCGCAAGAGGCAAAATTTGAGTTAAAATTAGCCTTTTTGAAAGGATGAAATGGAGCTTTTACTTCTCTCTATCGCGCTTGCTATGGACGCGGCTGCGCTTAGCATCGCAAACGGCGCGAAATACCGCAATCTCGCGCTATCAAAGATTTTATTTATCGCATTTGTTTTTGGATTTTTTCAGGCGGCGATGCCGCTTGCTGGCTATTTTTTGGGTGCGGCGTTTGCTAGATTTATCGCGCAGATCGATCACTTTATCGCGTTTGCGATTTTGGGCTTTTTGGGCGTAAAGATGATCCGCGAAGCCTGTAGAAACGAGCCTGCGCAGGCCGTGAGCCTTGATACGAAGATGCTGCTCTCAGGCGGATTTGCCACCAGCATCGACGCGCTAGCCGTGGGCGTGACGCTGAGCTTTACGGCTGCTGACATCTACTTGAGTGCCGCTGTTATCGGGATAGTTTGCTTCGCACTTAGCGTCGCGGCGTTTTACGTCGGTAAATTTGCGGGAGAGTTTTTGGAGCAAAAGGCGCTGATTTTAGGCGGCACTATCCTCATCGCTCTTGGTTTTAAGATACTAATCACGCACCTTTTAGATCACGGGTTTTTGAGTCAAATTTGACGGCGCCTCATAGCAAGCGCCGTTTTTCTTGCATAAATTTCCTATATTGATGTAAATTATATTTCTTTTACTTTTATTATTTTTTTTACCTGAATTACTTTTTCATATTCTGCCGCCTCTTTGTGCGTTATATATTTATCTTGTAGTATTTTTTCTTTATAAGGGTTTGATTCGATTTCGCATTTAGGTTCTTGCATTTCTAAATGAACGTTTAAAAATTCTATTTGCGGAATAACTAGGTGTTGGATTTGATAATTTGTCGTTGTTGTTTTTGCTGTAATTTTAAAGTCTTGACTATTTTGATCGTAAAAGAAAACCCATTTATTACCTTCATTGTCATCGTTAAGCATTTTTACTTTTAGATCCGCTACTAAAGCGTCGTATTTAGTATTTGGATTATCGCAAACCTCTTTTAGACTCTTTGCTATCTTGCCGCTAGGTTTATCGACTTTGGCGGCCTTGCTTCCGCTAGCTCCCGAATCAAAACAACCGCTTAAGGTTAAAAGGGTAGCTCCGGCTAAAATAGCCGATAAGATAGTTTTGTTCATCATGTTTTTTCCTTTAAATTTGATTACGTAAAAGCCTTTTGGCTCGCCTGTTTGTCGCTTGTTTCGTTAGATATTATAATTATATACGCATATATCGCGGCTTAAATTTAAGCGTTTGGTTTTTAAAGGCGGGTGCAAAATTTGGACTTAAATTTGGTAAATCGCACGGCGAGTCAAATTTAACCCAAAATCGCCTGCCGAAAAAGCGTAAATTTAGCTCAAATTTAACCCGCGCCGCTAAAAAGCAAATTTAAACAAGCCCGTCCAGATCGATCTCGATGCCGACGGGGCAGTGATCAGAGCCCGTGATATCGCTCAGGATAAACGCGTCTTTTAGGCGGTCTTTGAGGCTTGATGAAATGAAAAAATAATCAATCCTCCAGCCGACGTTTTTGGCGCGGGCGTTAAAGCGGTAGCTCCACCACGAATACGCGTCCGCCGCGTCGCCGTGCACCTGCCGAAAGGTGTCGATAAAGCCGCGTGCGACGACCTCGTCCAGCCACGCGCGCTCGATAGGCAAAAAGCCCGAGGTTTTGGCGTTTGCCTTTGGATTTTTGAGGTCGATCTCGCGGTGCGCGGTGTTCACGTCGCCGCAAAATATCACGTCCTTGCCCTGTTTTACGAGCTCGTCCGCGTAGGCTAGAAATTTAGCGTAAAAGTTCATCTTGTAGGCTAGGCGCGCGTCGTCTTTTTGGCCGTTTGGAAAGTAGATGTTAAAAAGCACGATGTTGCCGAATCTATGCTCCAAAACCCGCCCCTCGTCGTCGTCAAAAAACGCCGCCTTTTGCGCCCTGGAGCTAAATTTAGCTAGGCTCATCACGCCCGAGTACCCAGCGCGGGCTGCCGAATTTACGCTGATCTCGTTAAATCCGAGCTTGTAAATCTCGGCAGGCACGTCGCTCTCGCGCACCTTGATCTCCTGAAGGCCCAAGAAATCAGGTCTATGCTGCTCTAGCCAAGCAAATCCGTCTTTAGCAGCGACCGCACGCAGTCCGTTTACGTTCCAGCTGATTAGTTTCAAATTTGATCCTTTGTTAAATTTGGTGTATTTTATCGCAAGAGCCGTAAAATAAGCTAAAATTTAGTAAAATTAGGATCATTTTAAGGAGTAAAAAATGAAAAAAATCATCGTTTTATCGCTCGCGCTTGCCGCGTTTTTGGGTGCGAAGGAGGTAGATACTGCCGAGATATTTTTGTCAGATGTCAAGTCTATGCACGCGCTAAAATCGTTTTTAAAAAAGAATAAAAACGATATCGTAAAGCTAAAACTCAGCTACTGCGTCAATGAAAACAGTATGCAATACTTAGAAGCCGAGGCAAGCAAGCGTAAAGAGGACGAAAACTATAGTCGTCTGGGCGAAAATTTCGTTATGGCGGACGGCAGCAAAATAACCTACGAAGGAAAAAATTACGACTTTGGCGAAGGATATGACGGAGATGTAAACACAGGCATTGAATACGGCGAACTAATGCTGGACGAGCCTAACAGCAATCACCTCAAAAATATATTTTTAAAAGTCGGAAATTCAAATTTTGGGCAAATATACAAATGGGAATACGAATGGCCTAATGAAGAAAGCGAGAGCAAAAAATGTAAATTTGGACAAGTCGTCCTAGACGGCGCGTTTTACGTTTATCATGAAGACGAAAATGAAAATGGTCGAGAAATGTATAAATACAACATGAGACCGGAACTTATGGGGCAGGATCCGGGCAATAAATACGATGCCTTTTTTCTCGATCCTATTGCGAAAAAATACTTTAAACTGCTAGAATACAAGTAAATTTAGCGCGATGACGGAGTTAGAGAGGGAGATTTTCGGTCAAATTTTGGGCGAGAAAAAGATGGAGATCATCTTGTTTTTAGCCCAAAATGTGGATGAAAACGGCTTCATAACAGTTAAAATTTCAGATATCTGCGAGCAGACGGACGCCAGCAAGCCCACAGTCACGCAGACCATCAAGCTGCTTGAAAATCGCAAAATTTTCGAGCGAGTGAAAAACGGGATTTATAGATTTAAAAATTTAAAAGAGTTGGATAAAAAATGAGGAAAATTTGGATACTAGCCGTCGCAGTTGTGCTCGCAAATGCCGCTATAAACGAGGCCGGACTAAATGCCTGCATAAACAAAGGCGACGCCGCAAGCTGCGAAAAAACGCTCGCCGCGCTAGAAAAAAGCTGCTCGGGCGGCGACGCGCTGGCTTGTTATTTTTCCGCGGAGTTTTACGCCAAAGGGCTAACGGGCTACAAGGACGGGACGAAGGCATTTGCGATCTACAAAGACGCCTGCGCCGCCGGGAGCGCGGAGAGCTGCTACGAGGAGTCGGTGTTTTATCTAAAAGGCGACATCGCAGAGCAGAGCTTCGAGCTATCGGGCGAGCGACTCAAAAAGGCCTGCGAGCTGGGCTCCAAACGAGCGTGCAATATACTTGAACTAGCGAAATAAAGCTGTTTTTTAGTCGAATAAAGACGGATTTTGCGCATGACGGATACGCCGGTGCGATGTTAAATTTAGTTTCGGCGTGAAATTTTAAATTATTTCTAGTTATTAAATTTGGGTAATTTGCTACAAAACTTCACTTAAATTTTACAAAGCCGCTTGCAATAAATTAGACGCCTTGTGTCTGTTTATTAAATTTGAGAAATTTACGGGTTTTGCTATTTTAATAAAACCCGATTTCGAGCGCCGATTGACTTTGACAAACAGTTTTTGTTTTACATATTGACGGCGTGGCGGGCTAAAAATTTGATAAATTTGGACGGGTTAAAGGCGACTAAAAATTTATCGGTTTATATATTTCGGCTTGGTTTTTTATTTGATATTTTTAAAGCTAAATTTAAAAAAGCAGATCCGAATTTGCAACTATTTTTCAGAAATTTTACCTAAAAAGCAAAGATAAGTCGTTCTCAAATTTAACCTGCATGACGACTCCGTCTGCAGCAAAATTTGCATCCAAATTTAACGAAAATATCGCGTTAAAAATGCCGAAATTTGAGTGAATTTTAAAATTTATAGATCGGCGTCCGAGATCGCTTCGGCTTGATAATGCGCAATCAGCGGTTCGATAATCTCGTCAAAAAGTCCCGCCGCCATTATCGCGTCGAGGCGGTAAAGCGTCAAATTTATGCGGTGGTCGCTGATGCGGTTTTGCGGGAAGTTGTAGGTGCGGATACGTCCCGAGCGGTCGCCCGTGCCGACTTGGCTTTTGCGCTCGCTGGTTTCTTTGGCTAGGCGCTCTTCTTCTTGTATCTCATAAAGGCGCGCTTTTAGCACCTTCATCGCGGCTTCTTTGTTTTTGTGCTGACTTTTGCCGTCTTGGTTCGTGACGACTATGCCCGTCGGGATATGAGTAATTCGCACCGCCGAGTCCGTCGTATTTACCGACTGTCCGCCGTGGCCCGAGCTGCGCATGACGTCGATACGAAGGTCGTTTGGATTTATCTCGATCTCGCTATCTTCGACCTCGGGCATGATAGCGACCGTGACGGCCGAGGTGTGCACGCGGCCTTGGCTCTCAGTCTCGGGTACGCGCTGGACGCGGTGTGTGCCGCCCTCAAATTTGAGCCTCGAGTACGCCCCCTTGCCCTTTATCAGTAAAATAATCTCTTTAAAGCCGCCCGTGTTGCCCTCGCTTTGGCTAACGATCTCGAATTTATACCCGCGAAGCTCGGCGTATCTGGCGTAGGCATTAAACAAATCGCCAGCAAAAAGCGCAGCTTCGTCTCCGCCGGTGCCCGCGCGGATCTCTAAAAATACGTTTTTATCGTCGTTAGGATCTTTTGGAAGGAGTAAAATTTTAATCTCTTCTTCGAGATTTTCTTTTTGGGATTCGAGATTTTTGAGCTCCTCTTTGGCTAGCTCGCCAAGCTCGGCGTCATCGAGCAGAGCCTTGTTCTCCTCGATGTCTGCGAGAGTTTGCAGATAGGACTTTGCAGCCGAGGCGATATCTTCTAAATTTGATTGCTCTTTTGAGAGCTTGGTCATATTTGCGATATCGTTTGTGATAGACGGATCGCTAAGTAGACGAGAGAGCTCGTCGTAGCGATCCAAAAAAGGCTGCAGTTTGTCGGCTAACATTAAAATTTAGATTAAGCAGATAGTTTGTTTACGAGTTTTGCGAGGCGTCCTACGCGGCGAGAAGCTGTTTGTTTTTTCAAAAAGCCCTTGCTAACGAAGCTGTGGAAATCTTTGTTTGCCACTTTAAACGCGTTTAGCGCTGCTTCTTTATCGCCTGCCTCAACGGCTACGCGCACGGCTTTAGTGATATTTTTAAGCCTAGTGCGGTAAAATCTGTTTCTTTCAGTCCTTTTAATAGTCTGTCTGGCTCTTTTTTCAGAAGATTTATGGTTTGCCATAATGTCCCTTTTGTCATAATTTAGTCCGTGATTATATAAAAATCAGTTTTAAAATCCGCTTAATTTAAGTAAAATTTAAAGCGAGGAAATTTACAACTTAAATTTGGATATTTTTTGATAGAATTGGTCGAAAATTTAATAAATTTATGGAATTTGCCAAGCAAAAGCTGTCTGGCAAATTCTGCGGTGCAGTATTTTGAGACGGATTTGGATGTTGTGCGGAAATTTTCGTTCCAAGGCTAGACCTCTGCTTGCAGTTGCGAGCAAAGCGAAGCAAAGGTAGTCTGCCGCAGGGCGAAAATTTTAAACTCATTCAAAGACGCTCAAAAGACAAGCCGATATAAGCCATAAAAGGAAAGATAATGAAACTATTCGGTACCGACGGCGTCCGCGGCAAAGCCGGCGAAAAACTCTCCGCCGCAACATCCATGCGCCTTGCTATGGCTGCGGGGATATATTTTAGACAGTTTGCGTCGCATACAAACACTATTTTACTAGGCAAAGACACGCGCAAAAGCGGCTACATGATCGAGACCGCCATCGTCGCGGGGCTCACGGCCGTGGGCTACAACGTCCGCCAGATTGGCCCGATGCCTACTCCCGCGATCGCGTTTCTCACCGAAGATATGCGCTGCGACGCGGGCATCATGATCAGCGCCTCGCACAACCCGTACTACGATAACGGTATTAAATTTTTTGATAGCGAAGGCAATAAACTGGGCGAAGAGGCCGAAGCGCAGATAGAAAAGATTTATTTTGACGACGCGCTTATCGAAAGATCGCAAAAGCAAATGCTCGAAATCGGCGCCGCAAAGCGCATCGACGACGTCATCGGCCGCTATATCGTGCAGATCAAAAACTCATTTCCTAAAAACCTAAGCCTGCACGGACTACGCGTGGTTCTAGACGTCGCAAACGGCGCTGCGTACAGGGTCGCTCCGACTATCTTTAGCGAGCTAGGAGCCGAAACCATCGTCATAAACGACGAGCCAAACGGCAGCAACATAAACCTAAACTGCGGCGCGCTCTATCCGCAAAATTTAGCCTCCGAAGTTGTGCGGTTGCGGGCGGATTTAGGCTTTGCGCTTGACGGCGATGCCGACAGGCTTGTGGTCGTAGACGAGTGCGGCGAGGTGGCAAACGGCGATAGTTTGCTAGGCGTCATGGCGGCATTTTTACAAGAAAACAAAGCCCTAAAAGGCGGCGCGGTCGTGGCTACCGTGATGAGCAACGCGGCTCTCGAAGACTACCTAAAATCCCACAAAATCAAGCTTCTACGCGCGAACGTCGGCGACAAATACGTGCTTGAAAAGATGAAAGAAAACGGCACGAATTTCGGCGGCGAGCAGAGCGGTCACATCATCTTTAGCGACTACGCAAAAACGGGCGACGGACTCGTGGCGGCGCTACAGTTTGCGGCACTAGTGCTAAAAAAGGGCAAAAAAGCGAGCGAAATTTTAAGCGAGATAAAGCCGTATCCGCAAATTTTGTTAAATTTAAAGATAACCGAGAAAAAGCCGCTTGAAAGCATCGCCGGACTAAAAGAGCTTGAAGCAAGCCTCGCAAAAGAGGGCATCCGCTCGCTATTTCGTTACTCTGGCACCGAAAACTTCATCAGGCTTTTGATTGAAGGCAAGTGTGCCGACGCGCTAAAAACCCGCATGGACGAGGTCGAAAAATTTTTCGTAAAAGCGCTAAATGGCTAAAATTTTAGGCGTTTTTTTCGCGGCGTTTTTCGTCGTTTTCGCACTCGATCAGGCGGTCAAGCAGATATTTTTGAGCGGTTTTTCGTGGCAGGGCGAGTACTTTTCGCTAGTGCTTGCATATAACCGCGGCGTGGCGTTTTCGATGTTCGCGTTTCTTGGGCAGTGGCTCAAATTTATCCAGCTAGCGCTGATTGCGGGCGTTTGCGCTTATCTACTCTGGCGACTAAAGCGCAAATTTGATGCGCGAGCCGCGACTCAAACGGAGTCAAATTTGACCCAAGATAGCGAAAAAAAGGAAATTTTAGAGGAGCATGCGCTAGGAGCGGGTATAATCCTGGGCGCGGGTAGTTCAAATTTGCTCGACCGTTTCGTTCACGGCGGCGTCGTGGACTACGTCTACTGGCACAAGTGGTTTGAGTTTGCGATCTTTAACCTCGCAGACGTTATGATCGACGTCGGGGTCGTACTCATACTCTGGCAGAGCTTCGCCGCAGGGCGAAAGGGGGCCAAAAATGGGCGATAACGTTTATATAGCCTACGCACTTTGGCTGCTTACGGGCTGGTTTGGCGGGCATAGATTTTATCTTGGTAAATTCGTGAGCGGCTTTGCGATGATGGCGCTGTTTTTCATCGGATATAGCCTGGCTTGGGCGATCGTGGGTTACGTATTTTGGGCGCTTTGGGGCGCATGGTGGCTCTTTGATCTGCGCTTAACCGGCGCGGCGGTCGAGAAAAATCAGAAAAAAGAAGCGCTAAAAGACAAGCTGCGCGCGCAAGACCTCGAGGAGCGGCTTAGGCGCCTCTACGAGCTGTACGAGAGCGGCGCGATAAGCAAAGAGGAATTTGAAGCGAGGAAGGAAATTTTGCTAGGGTGAGGGTCGGTTAAATTTGTTGAAATTTTTAAAATTGCTTCAAATTTAGCTTTTAATCTACTGCCTAAAATAGAACCCTGAACCCAAATTTTTAAAATCCAAACGCTCAAAGCAGTTACCTACCGAATTTCGGCTTCGCTATCGCTTAGCACGAAATTTGGAGGCGGTCTGCCGGCAGTTGCAAGCAAAACAAGCAAAAAGCTTTTTGATTGTTGCGTTTTAAAAATTTTGAATCTAAATTTTGGCATTTTCAAGGTGCGGGTCTCGGTGGCTCAAATTTGCAAATTTAACTTCAAATTTGAGCGCAAAACGATAAGGCGAAGTATTTTTTCTTTTTACTTCGCGCAAGCGCTCGTAACGAGACTTCGCTACGAGGAGACGAGGCGGAAATGAGCCGAGCGAGGGCGC
>CAUQPE010000047.1:0-13076 GCA_963519915.1 uncultured Campylobacter sp.
GGGATTTTGAGCTCCGTCATTTTGTCGATGTATTCTTGCGGGATGTAGTTCGTGACGATCACGACATCGGGCTTTAGCTTAAGCACCGCCTCGTAGTTGATGACCTTTAGATCGCCCGGTGTGGGCATATCTTTTAGGCTCGGCGCTAGGCGGATGTAGTTTTTGCCGAGCGACTTCTCCCACGACTCCTGCACGCCGACAACCTTATCTAACGCGTTTAGCTCATTTAGCGCGTTTAGGCTTTGGTGCTGAAGCACGACTATGCGCTTAACCTCATCCGGTAGCGTGACGTCGCGGCCTAGCTGATCGGTTATAGCGCGATCTGCAAAAAGCGAACTCGCGCACAGCGCAAGAGCTAGCGCGAAAGAGTGAAATTTACTCATGTTTTTCCTTAAGTTTTTAAATTATATTTATTTATAGGCTTAAAATTGGTACTTTTAACCAATAAATAAATAGTAGTATATTACAAGAACGGCGATAAATTTAGCATAAATTTACAGATTTTGTTTTGCGGGTAAATTTGAGGGGTGGCATTGGTGTAGTTTTTGATAAATTTAGCGAAACGGCAGGCGTGGTAGCTGCGATGAAATTTGAAATTTATAAATTTTAAGGCTGCGCAAGAATGATATTTTTGACCATGACCCAAGCCGCTAGTTCGCAAAGCGGGATCAAAAGTGCTATCGTAAGTAGCGCATATGGAGATACCAAACCATTAAGGGGCGAAATATCGATAAACTGAAGCGCTATGCACATAAAGGCTAAGCCTGAGTAGAAGTAGAAAGCACTGCTCTGCGTACCTTTGCCGAGCAGATAGTACGCAACGCCGAGCATAAGCCAAAAATAAATAGTAATAATAAAGTCTATGGTAAGAAACATCGTAAGAGGCGTGCCTTGTATATTTAAAAAATTATTTGCGACTGCTCCGATTACAGAATAAGCATTATCTACAAAAGAGCCTCAAATCTGCGCCGCGGCATACTCTACCGTGCCAAATCCGACTTGACTTACCGAATACAATGCCATAGATAGCCATAAAATCGCTAGTAGCAGCGCCGCCATTAGCGCGGAGGAAGTTTTGATAAAAAGTTTGCTTGCGGAGAGTTTAGAGATTTCTCTAGCGGCAAGAAGCCTAAAGATCATCGACGCTAGAAAGACAAGGCAAATAAAAAATACGGCGGTCAAAAATCCAGCTAGCGAGACGCGGCTACAAAATTCGCACAAGATCCAAATAGACATACAGCCGCCGATTAGTAAAATATTAGAAGCTATGCCGCGGAATTTTATCTCTGTCAGAGGTTGCTGATCCATCTTTGCGCCTTTGGATTTTCTTTAAATTTGGCAGTTGATTTTATTTGCCGATCGGCTATAAAAGGGAGGGCTAAATTTAGCCCTCGATATAGTTTTTGAGTTTTCTACCGACTTTTGGGTGTTTTAGCTTTTTGATCGCAGAGCTTTCGATCTGGCGGACGCGCTCGCGAGTTACGTTTAGCTCCTTGCCTATCTCTTCTAACGTGCGGTCGCTCTCGTCGTCGAGCAAGCCAAATCTCATCCTGATGACGGCCTTTTCGCGCTCGTTTAGCTGGTCTAGGACCTCGTCTATCTGCTCTTTGAGATCGTTTTTTAGGATGTGATCCATAGGGCTTAGAGAGCTTCTATCCTCGACGAAGTCTCCAAATTTACCGTCGTCTTCATTGCCGATAGGGGCCTCTAGACTGATAGGCTCTTTGGTTATTTTGATGACCTGTTTTATCTTGTCCGCGCTTAGTCCGACCTCGGCTGCGATGACGTTGATATCAGGCTCTTTGCCTTCTTCTTGTAAGTATTTTCGGTTGATTTTGTTGATACGGTTTATCGTTTCTATCATATGGATAGGGATGCGTATAGTGCGGGCTTGATCAGCGATAGCACGGCTGATAGCCTGACGTATCCACCACGTCGCATAGGTCGAAAATTTATACCCCTTTTTATATTCAAATTTATCGACCGCTTTCATTAGCCCGATGTTACCCTCTTGAATCAAGTCTAAAAACGGCAAACCGCGGTTCGTGTAGCGCTTGGCGATACTTACGACTAGGCGTAAATTTGACTTTGCCATCCTGGCTTTTGCTTCGTCGGATATCTTTTTGCCGCGTTTGATCTGCTCTAAAATTTCTTTTAAAAGTATCGGATCGAGGTTAAATCCGCTCTTGCTCGCTTCCTTGGTCGCAAATAGCTTTTTGATCTCCACGTAGGTTGATACCATCGTAGCCTCGGGTACTCGCGCGATTATATCTTCTTTGCTGAGCTTGATGATATCTTTTAGGATCGACTTGTGATTTTTCTTTAGCTCGTCGCTAAACATAGGCAGCTTATACTCGAGTCTTTTTAGCTCTCTGTCAAATTCATCATCGCTCTTTAGCGCCGTTTCCATCGACTTTACGATCTCGGTTATGAGCTTGCTAGTAGGGCCTAAATCCATTAGCTTGTCTTTTAAAATTTTCTTTTTAAACGCAAGCGTTATCTTTGCTAAAAACTCATCCTCAGTCTCTACTTCGTTTTGTTTATTTGCAGTTTTTAGCCACTCTTTTTTGGCCTTTTCGAGCGCTTTAAAACTCTCGATTACTTTTTCGGCTCGTTTGTCGTCTTTTTTATTGTGTTTTTTTGGCTTGGCTTCTTTCTCTTCGCCTTCCTCGACATCATCCTCTACTTCTTCGTTTTCTTCCTCTTCTTCGACCTCTTCGCTATCTTCCTCGCCTTCGTCGTCAAAGCTTCTAAAAAGCTCTTTTACGCGGCGTTCGCGGTTTATAAGCGGCTCTTTGTAGTCAAGAATAAAATCGATAAGGTATGGTACCGAGCAAAACGCGTCGATGATGATATCTTCGCCAAGCTCGATTTTTTTGCTGATTTCTACTTCTTCCTCTTTGGTTAGTAGCGCGATTTGACCCATTTCGCGTAGGTACATACGTACAGGGCTATCCGAGCGCGACCATTCGAGCAGATCGGTTTCGCTGGCGAGGTCAAATTCTTCTTCCAGATTGTCGTCGGCTAGTTTTGCTAGCTCCTCGCGGCGCTTTTTAGCATCTTCGATATTGCGCATTTTTGCGATTTCGGCCGAGGTTATGAGCTGGACTTTATTTTCTTTTGCCAGCGATTCTAGTTTTTTTGCTATCGCTGCCGTCGGCGCTTTGTCTAGAAATTTAACAAGTTTTTCGTAAGTGATATAGCCTTTGGCATTTTCTTTGAAAAGCTCTTCTATGAGCGACAATGCCTCTTTTTTTGCGGTACTCATTCGGGATTCCTTCTTTTTGTAGAAAACGAGGATTATACCCAAACTTCTTTAAATATTAATAAAAATACGATTATTCGGGCACTTTTACGTAGGCTAAATTTACTGAAAATTTTATTAAATTTAATTTGGAACGAAAGTTGCTAATGTTGTCAGAAAAATGCGATAAATCGCGTCAAATTTTGTAAAAATAAAACAATGAGGCGAAGTATCGTGAGGTGGATTTGAATGGGTTTGCTAAAATTTTGCGTAGGCTAGGCGGAGTGGCCTGCCGAGCTAAATTTTAGCAAACCCATTCAAAGACGCTCACGAGATGAGCCGCCAAGATAAGGAAAAGTAAATGAACAACGGCTACTACCAAGCAACCGGCGCCATGGTGACGCAGTTTAACCGCCTGGATGTCATCGCAAATAACCTAGCAAACATAAACACGATCGGTTTTAAACGCGACGACGTCGTAGTCGGGGATTTTGAGAGGATTTTCAAAGAGTATCGCGACGAATTGCCGATAGAAAATCACACGAAAGACGCGGCCAAATTTCTAAACAGAACTATCGACAGAGTACCGCAAATTTCGGAGCAATACGTCGACTTTAGCCAGGGCGGGCTTAAATTTTCAAACAACGACCTCGACTTTGCGATGAAGCGCGAGGATCTGTTCTTCCTAGTCGAAGTAAAGCCAGGCGATGTGCGCCTAACCAAAAACGGCTCGTTTAATCTCGACGAGGACGGATTTTTGGTAACCAAAGAGGGCTATAAGGTGCTGCCGAGCGATTATTTTACGAATAATTTTCAAGGTATCCAAATCCCGCAGGGAGAGCGCTTTTCCGCCGATAAAAACGGCAATCTCTACTCAAATGAGGAACCACTAGCTAGACTTTATATCGCGCAGCCAAAAGAGATACGAAATTTAACCAAAGAGGGCGATAATCTCTACGTTTTACCGAATTTAAAGGAGCTTGAAGACGTGGGCGGCGAGATAGACGCGGTCGCTTGGAAATACACACAAATCTCCAACGTAAACGCCGTGACCGAGATGGTCGGACTCATCGAGACGCAGCGCTTTGTCGAGATGTATCAAAAGGTGATGACGTCGCATATGGATGATCTAAATCAGGAAGCTATAAGTAAGCTCGCTAACACGAAAGTCTAAATTTAGCGTTATCTCTTTGGCGTATTTGCGAGAGATTTAATTTTTACTCGCGGCGACAGGCTGCGTGCCTAGTCTTGCTCGTAAAAATTTGCACAACTCGCAAATCCGCTCAAAGATATTTCCGCTAAAGTTTTTAAATTTTAATAAACATAAATCGCTATACATTAAAATCCCTGCCGCTAATATAAATTAAAAATACTTCCGCCAAAATATTTTCAATTTTTCCCAAATTTGCAAATTTGGAACGCCTTTTGCTAAATACCCAAGAAATGCGAGAAATCGCGCCGAATTTGTAAATTTTAGACGCTCGCCAGGCATAAAGCAGTCGGCGACGTTTTATGCAAAAGCGCAAAATTTAAGACTGCAAATTTGGAATATATTTTGCAATGGTAAAAAGCGATGAGCCGCTTATTAGATATATAAAGATAAGCGGCAGTAGCTTGAGATGGAGACTAGGCAGTTTTTGCGAGGCGAGGGCGCGTATATATGATACGTAACCGAAGCCGAGGAAAAAATCAACGAAGTATACGCTCGAGATACAACGCGCTAAGAAAGGAAAACACGAAAATGATGAGGTCTATTTACTCCGCCGCCACCGGCATGATCGCCCAACAAACCCAGATCGACGTTACGTCGCATAACATCGCAAACGTAAATACCATAGGCTACAAGAAAAACCGCGCCGAGTTTGCCGATCTGATGTATCAGGTCATGGAGTATGCTGGCACGGCAACCAGCGCCACGACGAAAAGCCCAACGGGTATCGAGGTGGGTCTGGGCGCGCGTCCGACGGCGATAACGAAGATATTTTCGCAGGGGTATTTTAAAGAAACGAGTAACAACCTCGATATGGTTATCGCTGGTAACGGCTTTTTTCAGGTGCAGCTTCCAGACGGCACGACAGCGTATACTAGAAACGGCGCCTTTAAGCTAGATAGCGAGGGCACGATCGTAAACTCCGACGGCTACGTGCTTCAGCCTCAGATGACTATCCCGGCCGATGCTACGCAGGTATCGGTGGGTACCGACGGCACCGTCTCAGTACTACAGCCTGGCAACACCGAGATGACGCAGGTAGGCCGTATCGAGCTAGCAAACTTCATAAACCCGGCAGGTCTGCACTCTATGGGCGACAACCTCTATCTACCAACCGGTTCTAGCGGCGAGGTCGTGGTCGGCACAGCAGGTCTTGACGGTCTGGGTACGATCAGGCAGGGGTTTGTCGAGATGAGTAACGTCCAGCTGGTCGAGGAGATGACCGACCTCATAACGGGTCAGCGCGCGTATGAAGCCAACTCAAAGGCGATCACGACGAGCGACGATATGCTCTCGATCGTAAATAGCCTAAAGAGATAGCCTAAAATAGGTTAAATTTGAGCCGCCTAGTCCGAGATTTGTTTTACAAATTTGACGGAGCGGGCGGCTTTTTTGTTAAATTTGAGTTAAATTTAGGCGCTTTTTGTTGCATTTTGGCTTACCAGCCTTGCTCGTTTAGTATTTTGTACTTGTCGCAACCGCTTTGTTCGCCCATATCACATGTCTTACAAAAATACTCTTTTGCCACTCTTTTATCTTGCTTTACGCCTTTTCCATTTACGTAAAAAACTCCTAGATTGTGGCAGCCATTCGCATCCCCTGCATCGCAAGCTCTAGTGTATAGCTCCTTGGCTTTTTTGTAGTTTTGTCTTACGCCTTTACCGTTCTGATATAAAAAACCGAGATTAGAACAAGCGCTTGCATATTCCATATCGCATGCCTTGGAATAGAATTCACTAGCTTTCTTATAATCTTGTCTTACACCTCTACCATCCTGGTATGAAATGCCGAGATTGTAGCAGCCTCTTACGTCTCCTGTATCGCAAGCGCTTTGTAGCTTCTTTGCATCATTGCCTGCACCAAACAAAACCATTGCGCACGCTACCGCTACGACTACTTTTTTCATAATTTTACTCCTATAAAAAGATTAGCGCCATTTTATAAAATTTAGGATTAAAAGGCGGGTAATTTGATATTAAACGCTAAATTTGAGCGGGCCAAATTTGCCTACCGCGCCGTTGGTTCAAATTGCTCAAATCTCCAGCCTTTATCTGAATTTTTTAAAATTTTAGCTATCATCGCGCTTTTATTAAGGAAAATTTTTGCATTTTAGTTACGTTTTTAAGCTTAGCGTTCCGATATTTATGGGCTATTTTCCCCTTGGCGTCGCCTTTGGGATACTAGCTAAAAGCATGGGCGTTAGCGCATTTATCGCCATAGCGCTTAGCACGCTGGCGTACGGCGGTGCAGCGCAGTTTATGATGCTCTCGCTTTTTAGCGCTGGCACGGGGCTTTTTGAGGTTTTTATCGTCTCGTATCTGGTAAATTTACGCCATACTTTTTACGGGCTGGCGCTTTTAAAAGAGTACAAAGATCTCAAATTTCGCCTTTTAAATATCGCGACTCTCACGGACGAAACCTTTGCGATATTTAAGGCACTTAAGATCGCAGACGCAGCGGAGCGTAGCTATGTTTTTACTCGGCTAAATTTGCTCTCGTGGCTCTACTGGGCGGCCGGAACTGCGGTCGGATGCCTGGCCGGCGGGCTGATAAAGGTCGATACGAGCGGGCTTGAGTTTAGCTTGACGGCGCTTTTTATCGTGATCGTGATGGAGATGTTTAAAAACGATAAGAACTATAAAGTGCTGGGTGCTGCGTCCTTGTTTGGAGTCGCCGGCGTAGCGCTCATGCCTGCTAAAGCGATGCTGGTAGGCTCGATGGCGCTTTGCTTTATTTTTATTTTAGTTTTTAAGGATAAGCTTTGATAAGCGTGAGTTCTAGCGAGTGGGCGATATTCGCTGCCGTTTTGCTAAGCGCGTTTGCGACCTTTTTAACGCGCGCCGCGCCGTTTTACGTCATCAAAAACTATAAGCCTAGCCCGTGGCTAACGGCCGTGGAGCGACACATGGGGCTGATGATAATGGTTATCTTGGTGTGCTACGGACTAAGAGACGTCAAATTTGACGTTTATCCATACGGACTAAACGAAGCGGCGGCCGTTTTTAGCGCGGTTTTGATTCATCTAAAATTTAAAAATACCCTGCTTAGCATCGCGGCTTCGACGGCGATATATATGACGCTTATTAGGATTATTTAACTGAAAATAAAAATTAAGAATTAATAATAAATTTAAGCAATAAACGCTAAAATCCTCGTAACATCTCAATACAAGGAGCAAACATGCGTTTTGCAGTAAAGGCGGTTATTTTCATGCTTTTAGGAGCGACTTTGGCTTTTGCAAAGCCTACTATTTACATTTTAGCCACGGGCGGCACGATAGCTGGCAGCGGCTCTGGAGCTCTTGATACGAGCTATACCTCAGGAACCGTTACGGTCGATAAACTGATCGCTGCGGTACCCGATATCAACAAAATAGCGACCATCAAAGGCGAGCAGATCTCAAACATCGGCTCTCAAGAGATGAACAACGAAGTTTGGTTTAAGCTCGCAAACAGAGTAAACGAGCTGCTAACTAGCGGCAAGGCCGACGGCGTCGTCATCACGCACGGAACGGATACGATGGAGGAGACTGCGTATTTTCTAAATTTAGTCGTCAAAAGCAATAAACCTATCGTAATGGTTGGCGCTATGAGAAACAGCGGCTCGCTAAGCGCGGACGGCCCTTTAAATATCTTTAACGCCGTAAACGTAGCCATGAATAAAGAAGCCGCAGGCAAGGGCGTAATGGTCGTGATGAACGACGAGATCCACGCGGCTAGAGAGGTGACCAAAACCAACACTACCGCTGTCGATACATTTAAATCTCCAAACAGCGGCAAGATCGGCACCGTGTTTTACGGCAACGTCAAATTTTACATGAATCCTACTCGCAAACATACCGTAAATTCGGCATTTGACATCACGAAGATCAAAGAGCTTCCAAGAGTAGATATTATCTACAGTCACTCAAACGACAACCCGGACTTCGTAAACGTAGCCGTGAAAAACGGAGCTAAAGGCATCATAAATGCAGGCATGGGCAACGGAAATCCATTCCCAAGCGCGCTTGAGGCTCTAGGCGAAGCGGTTAAAGCCGGCGTAGTAGTCGTGCGCGACTCCCGCGTAGGTAGCGGCGAGACCACGCTAAACGGCGAGGTAGACGACGGTAAATACGGCTTTTTAGCTAGCGACAACCTAAACGCGCAAAAAGCTAGAGTGCTTTTGATGCTTGCGCTTACGCAAACAACCGATAAGGCTAAGATCCAGGAGCTTTTCTTAACTCACTAAAATTTGAGTTTGAGCGGATATCTCGTGGGCGCTTTTAAATGAGCTTTAATTTTTCTCAATCGACAGCCTACACGGCTAGTCTCAATCGAAAAATTATGCACAACATTTAAAATCACCTCACGATATATCCGCCTTATTTTATATTGAGGCAAGGTTGTTCAAAGCGGGCAACTTGCCATCTCATTCGCAAAGCAAAATCCATCTTACCTAGTTTCGCGATACTTCCGCTTTGTTTTCTATTACGGCGGATTTGCTAAATTTACGGCTTGCCGACTCTTTTATAAATTTCCTTATTTCGGCGGCTTTTGCTGCGACGAATTTATCTTAAATTTGCGTTTAAAATTTACGCGCTAAACGGCGGAAATCGGGCGAAAAACGGTGATTGCAAGCGTAAATTTTATCTTTCGTTAGGTATAATCGATTATTTTAATTTAAGGAGCAAAAATGGGAATGAGCGCGCACTACTACGCCTATATGCAAGACGTTATCGAGGTGATCAAAAACGGTGGCGGCGACGATGTCGAGGCGCTGGGCGAATACGACCTAGATAAAATGTGGGACGCGATGCATAAAACGCTAACGGGCAAAAATATGTTTGAAGCGATGAGCGCGGGCGAGATTTTCGCGACGCCAAATCCGCTTAGCTGGGCGATATTTGGACGCGGTATGGCGGGCGAGGAGGGAAGCGAGGCTGTATCTTACGTGGACGCAGATGACGTAAAAGCCGTAGCTAAAGCGATGCAGAGTACCGATATGGGCGCGCTTTTGGCAAACGTAAATTTTGCAGATTTCGGCGAGGCGGGCACGTACCCCGAGATATGGGAGCATGAGAGTGAATTTGAAGATATCAAAGCCGAGCTAAAAGAGCATTTTAACGGGCTTTTGAGCTTTTATCAAAATGCCGCCGACAAAGACCTTGGCGTGCTGATCGTGATAGCTTAGATTTTCACTACCTATGTTTTTATAGTGATTATGGGATGCTTTTGGTGATTATAGGGGTATAGGTAAGATGAAAGAATAAGTATTTGTAATTTTTTTATATCATATAACTTTATATGGTTTTTCATTTTTTACAGTCTCTAGGTTACTAGTAATTTTAATAATTTTTGATAAATTCATAACTGCACCACTATAGCCTATATATTTTAAGATTAACACATTAACAAGATAATTTAACTGGAAGTTTAAATATAAAATTTCTTTTGCTTCATCTTCTAGTGGCAAATTTTGACTTGCAAAAAGATTGTTTCCATGCAACAAATCATTACGTCTTTCTATTTGATTTAAGTCGTTAATTGATAATTTTAAATTAAGTGCATCAAATGACAATCTAAGTTTATCCCTGTTTGTTGGTTGCAATAAAGCATTGATTCTCTTTTTTATAACGCTCTCGTTGTATTCTTCATCAGGTATTTTATCTTTGTAGTAGTCTTGTGCCACCTGATCTAATTTTTTCTGTAATTCTTTCTTTTTGATCTTATTGTTTATAGTGGATTTATATTTATTATCTTGACAAATTATGCTCGTTATTATTTCTAAACAAACAGCGTATAATGAAGCAGTGCCACGTCCAAAACTATCAATTTTATTTATATTAAATATTATGTCCATAATGTCATAAAATTTTGAATTATTTAACATACAGTTGGTCAGTTTTTGTATAGAGTCTTTTGATACTGGTCTTAACTTGCTGATAAGTTCATCTTGTATAGACTTATCTTCGCTATAGTTATATACATTGGTGTTTATTATTTTTACTTTTGAATTATATTCCGAGAAAGCGTTAGCATCATACACAAAGCTTTTATATTCTTGACTATTATCATAATACCCAAAAATATAACCTTTTTGTACTGGCGCAAAACCAGTAATAAAACAATATGCAATTAAAACTATTCTATAATATTCATCAAATAATTTAAAATCTAGTTCTTTTATGGAGTCTATAATAATCGAATACTCATCTATACTATATAATTTAAATTCGTAGATGTCTACTGGTAAAATAATTGATTTCACTTTTTGAGTGTTTATATTTTCAAAATTAAAACATTCAAATAAATCATAGTGTTGTGTATAATCTATTTTTTGACTGCATGGTAATAAAATTTTATACCTAGCTTTTTGAGGTTTATTTATATCGAAATTGTCGCTGCTTATTTTGTATATTTTAAAATCTGCATCCAATGAATTATATTTTATTTGCATAGAGTCGAGTATCTTTATTGTTGTGTTGTTATTTTTTATGTTAAAGATGTATTCATTTATATCTTTAAAGCTATCCGGCATAAAATTGCATTTTGTAGAATTTGTTGATTGCCTAAATGTGATTTTATCATTTAAAAATTTAATATTTACATTGCTTAGTTTATCGCATAAAAGCTCACATTCTGATTCTAGTATTTCAATTAAATTGAATTCTTTTGTAAAAATATTATTCATGGCTACTTCCTTTTTTGTTTATATTACAATGTTATTTCTTAAATTTTATTCTGAAAAATACTAAACTCTTATTATAATTGCGCTAAAAAAAATTTTTAATATAGTATAATGGAAAACTTAAATTTATCCGATTTCTAGGCCCCGCGCCGTTTTTTATCTTAAATTTATTAAATTTGATTTACTATTTCTTCAAAATTTAAGGCGCTTTATGAACTACCTGCTTTTTATCGTTACATTTTTTCCGATTAGCCTGATGCCGGGTATCAACATGACCTACGCGATGAGTATCGGCATGAGCCTGGGCTACGTGCGCGCGCTGCCGATGATGGCGGGGCAGCTGGCGTCTCTGGCCTTCGTAGGGATTTGCTGTATGCTGGGCGTTGGCGCTGTTTTGGCGCATTATAGCTTCGCGTTTAAGGTTTTAAACGTCATCGCGGGACTTTATCTACTATATCTTGGCGCTATGCTGTTTTTTAGCAAGGGGCAGCTTAGCATCACGAAGGTTACGCAGCTTCCGAGCAAAAAGCAGATGTTTATAAACGGCACCGTAGTCTGCATCTCAAATCCTAAGGCGTGGATTTTTCTCTCGGCTTTGTTGCCTACTTTTTTGGACGCGAACGATCCTTTTAGCTTGCCGCGCATACTTTCTATCACGGTTATGCTCGTTTTTGTCGAGTTTTGCTCGCTTAGCCTCTATGCGCTTGGCGGAGCAATACTAAAGAAATTTTTGCAAACTCACCTGCGCTTTTTGGAGATTTTTACGGCCGTCGTCATCTGCGTCATCGGCGTTTTGATGATGCTTCGCTAAATTTACCCGTCCATTTCTCGTTAAATTTGATAAAATAGGACAAAATTTATCGCCTTGCCCGTTAAATTTGGGGCAAATTTAAGGAAAGCAAATGTTTAAAATTTTAGTCGCTGAGGATGACGAGAATTTAAATAAAATCATCTGCCTAAAGCTCGCACAGGAGGGCTTTTCGCCGCTTGCGGCATTTGACGGGGAGCAGGCTTTGCAGCTACTAGAGAGCGAGCGTGCCGATCTTGTGATCACCGATATCATGATGCCAGGTCTTAGCGGATACGAGCTAACCAAACAAATCAAACTGCTAGACGAGTCGCTGCCGGTGCTGATGATAACGGCAAAAAGCGGCATGGAGGGCATGGAGAAGGGCTTTGTCACGGGGGCTGACGACTATATGAGCAAGCCCGTAAATTTAAAGGAAATGACGCTGCGCATAAACGCGCTTTTGCGCCGAGCCAAGATCGCTAGCGGCAAACGGCTGAGGTTTAAAAACTCAGAGCTTGACTATGCGGCCCTTAGCCTAAAAATCGGCGGCGAGGTCGTGGAGCTCGCGCCAAAGGAGTTTTATCTACTCTTTTTACTACTCTCAAACCCGGGCAAAATTTTCACTCGACTAGAAATCATGCAAGAAATCTGGGGCTACGACACGGATAGCGACGAGCGCGCGGTCGATACGCACGTAAAAAAGCTACGCCGCAAGCTAGAAGGCTGCACGGACTTTGAGATAGCTACGGTGCGCGGTATCGGCTATAAGGGCGAAATTTACGAGTGAGAGGCGGGGAAGATAAAGTGAAAATTTTAAAAGCTATTTTAGCGGCGGTATCGGCGGTTTGCTATCTAAACTCGGCCGTTTTGCCTGAAAGCGACTGGAGCAAAAAGGATCTAAAAGGCGAGGTCAAAAGCATGACGGCTACGGAGTACGAATACTCCATAGACGGCTCGGGCGCGCTAGAAAATACGCGCGTGAAGCGGACAGAGTTTAACGAAAACGGCTACATACTGCAAGAAACCGAGCATATAAACGGCGTGCCAAACGGCTCGGTTTTGTTTGAATACGGCAAAGACGGGCTAATCCGCAAAAAATACCAAGATAGCGCCGTTTATCTCTACGAATACGAATTTGACGGCGAAAATTTAGTCGCGACGGCCAA
>CAUQPE010000048.1:0-12944 GCA_963519915.1 uncultured Campylobacter sp.
AAACGACGCTAATAAAACTATCGCGTATTTGCAGGATAGAGTGCTGCAGCTGGGGCAAATTTTAGCGCAAAAAGATGAGGCGCTAAATGAGCTAAATGCAAAATACGGCGATGAAATCTCAAAATTTACCGCACTGGAAGAGGATTTTAACAAAACAAAAGACAAGATAAAAGACATCAGCTCGCTTCGCTCAAATGTCATATCAAATTTACGCGCTAAGCTTGGAAACAAGGTCAGTATAGATCCAAGCTCGGGTGTCGTGTCGCTGCCTGAGTCTATACTTTTTGACACGGGATCTTATGAACTAAGAGACGAAGCAAAGGCACGTCTAAAAGAAATCTTGCAGACTTATTTTGAGGCGATTTTAAATAACGAAGAGATCGCAAAACACATCGACAGGATCGTGATCGAGGGGCATACAAACTCCGTTGGTAGCTACATGTACAACCTTGATCTGTCGCAAAAGCGCGCGTATTCGGTACTAGACTTTATCTACTCGTGGAACAAAGACAAGCGCCTAGAGCACTATCTCATCGCTAGCGGACGTAGCTTTAGCGATCTGGTGATGAAAAATGGCAAAGAAGACCCCGACGCCTCAAGGCGCATCGAGATCAAATTTTCGATCTCGGACAAAGAGTCGATGAAAGAGATGCAAGATCTCTTGGAGCGGCAAAATCAAAAGCATTCAAAAGACTAAATTTAACGGACTCGAGTTTTACGTACTTCGCGACGATCTGATGGACGGCGAATTTAACGGCAACAAGGCTAGAAAGCTAGAGTATTTCCTGCATGCTGGTCTAGGCAGTATAAAGCGCGTCGTTAGCTACGGCTCTAGCCAGTCAAACGCGATGTATAGCCTAAGCGTCTTTGCCAAGATGAGGGGCCTGGAGTTTCACTACGTAGTTTCAAATTTAAACTCAAATTTAGCAGAAAATCCGATCGGAAATTTTAAATTTGCCCTTGGAAACGGGATGAAAATCTATATAAATAAAGATAGACGGGCACGGGCTAAGGCTCTAGCTTACGAACTAGCTAGCCTAAAAGAGGGTGAGATTTACGGCGATGAGGCTGTAAATTTGACGTGCGGTTCTGGTAGAAACGGATCAAATTTAAGTAAATTTAATGAACGACTAGGTTTTGCGGGTATGAATTTAAGTGCGAAAAATATGCCGAATTCGCAAGCCGAGATCGCGCCGAATTTACAAAATCTAGGCAGAGAAAATTTGAACAAATTTGACGGATCGGCAAAGCTCGCAAGCGCAAATTTTGGCGAATTCATAAGCCATAAAAACTTAAATTTAACAAAATCCGCAGATCAAACAAGCTCAAATTTGTCCGCTGCGCAGGATTGCTTCATCGGCGATTCGCTTTTTATAAACGAGGGCGTTTGGCAGCCGCAGGCCGAGGCGGGCTTTATCTCGCAGGCTAGGCAGATAGAGTGCTGGGCGGATGCGGAGGGCAAGACCGTTGATATATTTTTGCCCTCGGGCACGGGCACGTCGGCGGCGTTTTTGGCTAAGCATGTCAAATTTGACGTCTACACCTGTCCTTGCGTGGGCGACGCAGACTACCTAAAAAGCGAGATCGAGGCGCTAACGCCAAGCTCGAAGGCGCGCATTTTGCCGCCGCCGAAAAAATATCATTTCGGCGATCTAAAGCCCGAGCTTTATCAAATTTGGCGCGAAGTATGCGAACAAACGGGGATAGAGTTTGAGCTCATTTACGATCCTGTGGGCTTTTTAACGATGATGGCAAACCTTGGCGCATTTAAAAACGAGATTTTATACATCCACCAAGGCGGCGTGCTCGGAAATATCAGTCAAAAACTAAGATACGAAAGAAAATTTAAGGAGACGAGATGAAGTTTTTACTCACTAGCAACGAAAATTTTAAGGACTATTTTGCGGCTTTGGTAAACCGCTCAAACGGCGACATGAGCGCGGTTACGCCCGCCGTTTCGCAGATACTGGACGACGTGCGCGCTAGAGGCGACGAGGCGCTTTTTGAGCAGATAGAAAAATTTGACCGCTGGAAACCTGACGCAAATAGCCTAAAAATCGGCACCGAAGAGATGCAAAAGGCCTACGACGGTATAGATAGCTGCCTACGAAACGCTCTAAATTTAGCCTTTGAGCGCATCAAAAGCTACCACGAAAAAAGCCTACCAAAAACTTGGATGGAGCACGATGAGCACGGCGTTTTGCTAGGCGCCAAGTACACCCCGCTAGACCGCGCGGGACTATATATCCCTGGAGGTAAGGCCGCCTATCCTAGTTCGCTTCTCATGAACGCCGTCCCGGCCCTGGTTGCGGGCGTTGGGGAGATAGTAGTCTGCACGCCTGCCGTTGGGGGCAAGGTAAATACGCTACTGCTAGCAGCCATGCATATCTGCGGCATCAAGGAAGCCTATAAAGTCGGCGGCGCCTCGGCGGTAGCGGCGATGGCCTACGGCACGCAAACGATCAAAAAAACCGACGTCATCACGGGCCCTGGCAACATATACGTCGCGACGGCTAAAAAACTCGTCTACGGCGAGGTAAATATCGATATGATCGCGGGCCCTAGCGAGATCTGCGTCATCGCCGACGAGAGCGCCGACCCTCGCCACATCGCCGTGGATCTGCTCTCGCAGGCCGAGCACGACGAGATGGCTAGCGCTGTACTTATCACGCCAAATCAGGCCTTCGGTGCGGCAGTGCAAAGGCATATCAACGAGGAGATCAAGACTCTAGCTAGACAGCCCATCGCGCAGGTTAGCATCGATAAAAAGGGCGCTATCATCGTAGCTAGCGACCTGGATGAGTGCGTGAGGCTGGCTAACGAGCTAGCGCCCGAGCACCTAGAGATCGCCACAAATGACGCGATGGAGCTGGCCGCGCAGATCAGGCACGCGGGCGCGATATTTATCGGACACTTTACGCCTGAAGCGATGGGCGACTATCTAGCAGGGCCAAACCATACGCTGCCTACGGGCGGTAGCGCGAGGTTTTATTCGCCTCTCGGGGTTGAAAATTTTATGAAGCGCACCTCGCTCATCTCGCTAAACGCAAAAGGCATAAGCGAGCTAGGAAACGCATGCATGAAGTTAGCCGATGCCGAGGGGCTGGGGGCGCATAAGCGTTCGGTCGCGGTTAGACTAGAAGCTTTAAAATAGATATTATCTCTCGGGAGCTTTTAACGGAACTCGCGAAAAATCGGCTTGACGGACTGGCTTGTCCAGTCTACGCCTATTTTTCGCTTCGTAACTCTTAAAATCTCTCCAAGATATAATATCTCTTGCTTTTTTAGATAAATTTTAAATTCGCCGTGACTTTTGAGTAGTTTTTTGAGCGCTTTTTGAAGGGCTAGTAAAAATGAATACTCACGGACGACCGGTCTGCTCCGTTTTATTTTTACGTCGCAACTTCAAAAATCATCTCAAGATATAACGCCTTTTTGTTTAAATTTACGGTTTTTGCGAATTCTTTGCCGCAAGTTTAGCGTGTGAAATTTACAAAACAAGCAAGCGGATTGCCAAATTTTACGCCAATCTTGCAAAAGGAAACAATTGAGCCCGAAAAATCTAATTTCAAATTTCATTTCAGCGAGTGATGAAATGCTCGCTTTTTTGTCAAATTTGGACCCAAAGTGGCGTATTAGCGACGACGGATCGGAGTTTATAGAGCGAAATTTTACTTTTGCCGGCTCAAAACCGGTTTTGCAAAAATTTAAAAGATTATAAAACGGCTGATTATAAAAATTTTGCCGATATTAAAAACTTTCTAAACTCAAATCCAAATATCCAAATTAAAATTTTAAGCGGCGAGGTAAGCTACACTGGCGACAATCTAAGCAGCACAGGGGTCAAATTTGCCCCCGAGTTGTTTTTACGATTTTTAAAATTTACGGTTGAAAACATCCCAGAGCATCGCTATTTTTGCGCTCCCGAGGCGGGTTGGATTTTACTCGTCGCAATGGAGGGATACGTAGAATTTGGCGTTTTGGACTAACGGAGCCGCTAAATTTAACCCTTTACAAGCTTGCGTAATCGCCGCAAATCAGCCTTGCACATGCTGTTGCTTAAAATTGAGCAAATTTGCAAAAATACGCTACCGTTTCCTATCTTTAGTTGCCTGTGTTAAAGTTTCTAAACCCCGCTGTAAATCAGACGGAGTTTAGAAGGTTGTAAATAAGTCAAATTTAGGCGATTTTTGCACTCTTGTTGCTAAAAATTTCTAAAAACTTAACCGCTAGTTTTTGAAATAGATTTTCTTTTTTGCGTTTGCTAAGTAAAAATTTTGCCGTCTCGCTTCTACCAAACATCACCGCAAAAGCCCAAGGCGTCATGCCTAGTCCATTATTTGCTTCGATATCGGCCCCGGCATCAACTAGCGCTTTTACTACATCTAAGTGCCCCTTAAACGCAGCGCCCGCAAGCGGAGTTTGCCCGCGGTCGTTGCGTTCATCTACTCTAGCGCCGTTTGAGAGCAGCATATTTACGGTATTTAGAGCATTGTTGTAACTAGCTAGCATCAAAAGCGTATCGCCTTTGGCTGATTTTAAATTTACGCTAAGCCCCGCCTTTATCATCTTTTCTAGCTCGTCTGCTTCGTCTTGCCTCGCAAAATCAAGCGCCATGGCGCAAAGTTCGCTATATCTTTGCTCTTCAGCTTGCGTTAAATTTGTCAAATTTTAGCCTTTAGAGCTGCTCTGACGCCGTTTGCGTACTCTGGCGAGATTTGCTCAAAGTGACCTATCGCGCGCTCTTTTATCGCTTCGCTCACGCCAGCCATACTCTCTGCGATATTGCTAAAAAGCTGTGATTTTTGGCTATCGTTCATTAGAGCAAAAAGCGCTCTAGGTTGCGAGTAATAATCCTGATCCTCGGCTCTATGGTCGTATCTTTGCATTGCGCCTTCTAAATTTATATCAGGCTCTAGCAGGCTTCTATCCTCTTTGCCGCTGCCAAAGCTGTTTGGCTCATAGTAGGCTTTATCGTCGAGTTTATACATTCCGTTATTCATCGCGCCGCCCACGACGTAGGTGTTTATTTCGCTTATCGGACGATTTACGCTTAGTTGTGCGTAGTGCGTGCCTATGCGATATCTTTGAGCGTCCGGATAGCTAAAGATTCTTGCTTGAAGCATTTTATCAGGGCTAAAGCTGATACCAGGGACTATATTTGACGGGCTAAATGCGGCTTGCTCTACTTCGTTGAAGTAATTTTTAGGGTTTTCATTTAACGTCATGACGCCAACGTCGATAAGCGGAAACTCCTTATGCGACCATATTTTGGTTAGGTCAAACGGGTTAAATTTGACGCTTTTTGCCTGATCTTGGGTCATTATTTGGATTTTAAAATCCCAACTCGGAAAATCTCCTTTTTCTATACTTTCAAAGAGGTCTCTTTGGTTGCTCTCCCTGTCTTTTGCGATTATTTGCGCGGCTTCATTGTTGGTTAAATTTTTAATACCTTGACGAGTTTTGAAGTGAAATTTAACCCACAATCTCTCGTTTTTGTCATTTATCAAGCTATAGGTGTGGCTGCCAAATCCATGCATATGGCGGTAGCTAGCAGGTATGCCGCGGTCGCTCATTAAAATCGTAACTTGATGCATGGTTTCAGGGCTTAAGCTCCAAAAATCCCAAGCGGCTTCGTTTGAGCGTAGGTGCGTGCGCGGGTCGCGTTTTTGAGTATGGATGAAATCGGGGAATTTATACGGGTCTTTGATGAAAAAAATCGGAGTGTTGTTGCCGACTAAGTCCCAGTTGCCCTCTTTTGTGTAAAATTTAATCGCAAAGCCCCTTACGTCGCGCTCGGCATCGGCAGCTCCGGCCTCTCCGGCTACGGTAGAAAATCTCAGGAACAGTCTCGTTTTCTCGCCTTTTTGCAAGACGTTTGCTTTGGTATAGCGTGAGATATCGTGCGTGATCTCTAACGTACCGTACGCAGCGCTACCTTTTGCATGGACGGCTCTTTCCGGGATGCGTTCTCTATTTTGATGAGCTAGTTTTTCAAGTAATTGATAATCTTGCAGCATTATGCCGCCACGGCTACCCGCAGTGAGCGAGTTTTGATTGTCGGCTATCGGATTGCCCGAAGTGGTAGTTAGTTTTTTCATATTCTTTCCTTTTTAATAAAAATTATTATTTCATAATTATACTTATTTAGAATAAAATTTTTCTTAAATAATAAAAATTATTAGTAGAAAAATTTATAAAATTGTGGATATTGGAAAATTAATTGCATTTTGGCGATAAATTTGCTATACAATATTTTAAAATTTGACTTATTCTCTTTTTGGATAGGTTGAGAGAGGTTTATAGATATCGACAAAAAAGAAATATGATAAAATCACAAAAGTCTAAATTTAATCCTAATGATTTTAAAATATTCATAGCAGTGCTATGGTGCAGGTTGATGGCTAGCCCGTAGCGAAGGCAAATAGCTGTTTTGGGTGATCTTGCTAGCTATCGGGCTTATAGCCTCTTTTTGGAGGGCAACTAAATATGAGAAATATTATGGTAAAAAATAAAAAAATATGGATCATAGCGATCGTTTTGGCTTTAGTGATACCAGAGTTGATACTCGCTTTTTTATACTATGCGGTAGCAACTCAAGATAAATTTGAAAATATAGATAGGAGCAACTTTTACCGTTCGCCTGATGGCGAAATTTACGCTGCTATCGCACACAGCGGTAGGTATTTGCTAAAGGGTGCGGACAAAGATAGCTTTCGCGTCTTAAATTTACCGCACTATTACTACTACTCAAACGTGGCGGCCGATAAAAACAACGTCTACTGCTCGACAAAGATCTTGAAAGGCCTTGATCCTAAAAGCGCTCGCCTGCTTGGCAACGGCTATCTAACCGACGGCAAAATAAGCTACTTTTGTAGCCCAAAAGGCGAAAAGCAGCCGGGGTTTAACGATTTTACCGCCGTTACGAAGAGCATTGCTAATCTTTTTATAAAAAGCTATGAGGGTAGCTCTTATTTTTATAAAAACGTACGCATTGATAGCGTAAATTTAGAGCCTGTTTTTGACATGGGCTTTGCAAAAGACGGCAGCACGCTATACTACATGGGCGAAAAGCTAGATGCTGACCCTAAGGGGCTAAAATTTATAAAGACTCTAAGCGGTCAAAAAAGCGATTATTTCACAGACGGCAGGAGCGTCTTTTTAGACGGAGTGAAGCTCGATGTGATCTACACAGATGAGATGAGAGAGGTGGCGACCAATCTTTCTCATGAGACGCACTATCTTTTTGAGCCAAAGACGGGCGTAGTCTTTGCAAATAGGCATAAATTTAGCGAGCAGGCGATGCCTTTTATGCCTATTTACAACGAGGGCGACTCATATATCTACTGGCCTATTTTTGTTGGTAAAGATGGAGTTTATTTTTGGGACAAGAGTAAACCGGGGCTTGAAAAGATTTCAAATTTTAAGCCCAAAGGCGAAATTTGCAGATTTTACTCCGATCTATTTGCCGATGATGAAAGCCTTTATTTCTTGCAAAATAGCGAAGAGTGGACGCGTTCTAGGCATGGCAGGCAAGTTAGCGCGCGTTTGGTCGGGCTTTACAGGCTAACTGGCAAAAGCGAGTTTCGCAAGATCGGCGACGTAAACGGCGGCGAGTACGGCGCAGTCTTTGCGGATAATAACAAGAGCTATTTTGTCGGTAGCTACTACGACAGGTTTTATATGAAGGAGGGTGTTTACGAGATAGCTGATCTTAGAGCGGTTGAAATTTTAACCAGACCGCCGCACTTTCAGGGCAAAGAGTTGGAGGCAAAGGATATCTACGAGATGATAAAAACCGGCGCACTCGTGCCTGCTAGCGGCGAGGAGGTGGCGATATCTCGCATTGAGGTAAAAAAGCCGACCATCATACTTTATATCACATTTGGCATCACTTTTATCGTTGCGATCATTTTTGGAGTGACAAAAGCTAGAAGCGCAAAAAGAGACTTCATATAAATTTGATGTAAATTTTCAAAACGCCTTTTTGCAGTGGTTTACTCCTTAAATTTAGTTAAAAATTTAAGGAGTAAATTTGACATATTTACTCTTTTTTGTTATTTTAAAAGGAAGCTGAAATTTACAAAAAAGGAGAAAAATGATCAAATTTCAAAAGTCGAAATTTAACAATTCGGTATTTATCCCATCGCTTGTTGTCATATTTTTAATAACGGCATTTGCAGCGATATTTCCAAATTTCTCAAATGAGTTTTTTAAAGGTATGCAAAACTACATCGCGGCCAAATTTGGCTGGTTTTACATCCTGGCCGTCGCCGTCATACTTCTAAGTATCATTATCCTTGGCTTTAGCAAGCTTGGCGAGATTAAGCTTGGAGCCGATCACGTAAAGCCGGAGCACAAAAATATCTCGTGGTTTTCTATGCTTTTTGCCGCCGGCATGGGCATCGGGCTTGTGTTTTTTGGCGTGGCCGAGCCGCTCATGCACTATCTAAACCCGCCGGTCGGCGACGCGCAAACTATCGCAGCGCAAAAGCTTGCTATGAATATCACCTTCTTTCACTGGGGTATGGGCGCATGGTCGGTTTATGCCATCGTGGCGTTAATTCTCGCCTTTTTCTCGTATAGACACGGCTTGCCGCTCACGCTTAGATCGGCGTTTTATCCGATCATCGGAGATAAAATTTACGGCAAGATAGGCAACGCCATCGACACATTTGCCGTCGTGGCGACGCTATTTGGCGTAGCGACATCGCTAGGATACGGCGTACTTCAGGTAAATGCGGGCCTTACGCACGTTTTTGGCCTGCCGACTATGCATATCACGCTTCTTATCGTGCTTTGTCTGGCTGCGACTATCTCGGCGGCTAGCGGCGTGGATAAGGGGATTAAAATTTTATCAAACTCAAATATCGCGCTAGCTATATGTTTTATGTTTTTGATACTATTTTTAGGCGATACGACGCAGCTTTTAAAGTCGTTTGTGCAAAACAGCGGCGACTACGTCTCGACGCTTATTTCAAACACCTTTAACCTCTACGCCTACGAGAGACAAAATGAGAGCTGGCTTGGCGGTTGGACGCTGCTATACTGGGCTTGGTGGCTATCTTGGTCGCCGTTTGTGGGGCTGTTTATCGCCAAAATTTCAAAGGGTAGGACGATAAGAGAATTTGTGATCGGCGTACTTTTCGTGCCAACCGGCTTTACCTTTGCTTGGATGAGCTTTTTTGGCAACTCGGCGATTGCGTTGGTGCAAGGAGGCTTTAGCGAGCTTGCCAACACGGTAAATTCCGACTCGGCCTCGGCGCTTTTTATGTTTTTAGAAAAATTTAGCTTTTCAAGCTTGCTAAGCACGATCGCGGTCTTTATGATCGTCATATTTTTCGTCACTTCGGCTGATTCTGCGGCGCTTGTTATGAATATGCTCTGCTCAAACGGCAAGGACGATACGCCGGTCTGGCAAAAGGTCTTTTGGGGCGTTACAGTGGGCGTCGTGGCGGTATTTTTGATGCTAGCCGGCGGTCTTGGCTCGCTTCAAGCGCTTACTATCGCGACGGCGCTGCCATTTTCCGTTGTGCTTTTGGGTGCGATTTTTGGGCTATTTCGCGCGCTTAGGGTGGACGTTATTAAAAAACAGACGAATTCCTTTAACAATATGCCCATTAGCGAAATGTCAAAGTCTTGGCAAGAGCGTCTAAGTACCATCATTACGCTACCTAGTAAAAAAGACGGGCGTAAATTTATAAACGAAACGGCGGCGAAAGCGCTAGACGAGCTGAGGGCGGAATTTGAGAAAAACGGCCTTAACGCCGAGGTGGTAAAGCAGGAAAATTTTATAAATTTACGCGTAATGTTGGGCGAGGAGACGGACTTTTACTATGGGGTAAAGTTAACTAAAAGCGAGAGCCCCGACTATACGAGAGAACTCGAAGGAGACGACCTGTACTACCGCGCCGAAGTGTATCTAAAAGAGGGTGGGCAGGACTACGATATCCTTGGCTGGAGCGAAGCAACGATAATCAACGACGTAATCGAGCAATACCGCAAACATATGCAGTTTTTACATATCGTCAGGTAAGTTTGCTCTGGAATTTGCAAATTTGGACGCGTTTTTTCGGATGACTTTTTGCGGCTATTTATTGCAAATTTGAGCTTGAGACGCTGCCGGTTTAAGTTAAAATCGGCAGACGTATATCAAATTTATCCGCGCATTTGGGTTTAGATACTTTACATCGGTCGTAAAAGTTACGCGCCCACACCGCCCGCCGCTAGCAAATTTTAATCAATTTTTTTATATAATTTCCCGTTTTATTAAAGGGTTTATGATGGATAGAAGGACTTGGAGTTCGAAAATAACGTATATTTTGGCTGTCGCAGGCGCTACCGTGGGCTTTGGCGCGACGTGGCGCTTCCCGTATCTAGTCGGGCAAAACGGCGGCGGCGCCTACGTGCTCGTGTTTTGCATCGCGATGATCGTGATCGGTATACCGATGATTTTGGCTGAAAATGCGATCGGCAGACGCCTAAAATGCAACGCCGTGGACGCATTCGGCGGTAAAAATATAAATCCGGCGTGGAAAATCGTGGGCTGGATGGGGCTGCTTGGGGCATTTGGCATCATGGCCTACTACATGGTTATCGGCGGCTGGGTGCTAAACTACATCGCGCAGATCGCATTTGGTATGCTTGATCTCTCGCAGGTGCTGAGCTTTGAGGCCACGAGCGCGTTTTATGAGCAAAATATCGTGAGCGATCCGCTGGCTATCAGCTTTGCGACGCTCGTGTTCGTGCTCGTAAACTACGCGATCTTGGTGCAGGGTGCGGTCGGCGGTATCGAGCGCTCGGCGAAGTACCTCATGCCGCTGCTTTTCGTGCTCATGATCGTGATGATCGTAAAAAACTTAACCTTAGATGGCGTGGCGCAGGGGGTCAAATTTTACCTCACGCCCGATTTTTCAAAGATAAATTTAAAGCTTTTCGTCGAGGTTTTGGGGCAGGTATTTTTCGCACTTTCGCTTGGTTTTGGCGTGATGATCACGCTTTCAAGCTTTGTTAAAAAGGACGAAGGGCTGGTTAAAATCTCTATCATCACGGGCATCCTAAACACCCTCATCGCCGTGCTTGCGGGCTTTATGATATTTCCGTCGCTTTTTAGCTACGGCGTCTCACCCGACAGCGGCCCAAGCCTCGTGTTTAAGAGCTTGCCGATCGTTTTTTCGCATATGCCTTTTGGCGGATTTTTCGCAGTCGCGTTTTTTGCGCTGCTGATGATCGCCGCGCTCACGACCTCGCTGCCGATCTACGAGGTTATCATCACGACGCTTCAGGAGAAATTCAAAATCAAGCGCAAAAGCGCGATTTTGCTGGTTCTAGGCACGATATTTATATTTGGAAATTTACCGTCCTTGATGGCTACAAACCTGCTTGCGGACGTTAAAATTTTCGGTAAAAATATCTTTGACGCATACGACGCCATCAGCGCCACGATATTTTTCGTACTGACTTCGCTAGGATGCGCGATATTTGTAGGCTGGGTGCTAAAAGACGAAGCCAAACGCGAGATAATGCAAGGCAGCGAAAAATACGCAAAACTCGTAAATATCTGGTTTTGGTATATCAAATTCGTCGTGCCGTTTATCATTTTGGTGCTTTTTATCAGCTCGTTTTACGATAATTTTTTAAAGTAAATTTGATGGCAAGTCTCGTAAATTTAGCTAACGGCGACCGCCTAAATTTGTGCGCACAGGGTCAAATTTTAGCTAGCGAGAGCGTCAAAAATGGCAAAACGAGGCAGACGCAAAAGGAGTTTGCGAGCGCAGACGAGGCGCAAAAAGCCTGCGTGAAAAAGGAGTGGGAGAGCCTGAAAAAAGGTTACGTCCTGCAAAACACTGGCGCCAAAGCGGGCGAGGCGAGTTTGCACGTCTATATCGGCGGCGGATACACGGGTGCGCTGGCCTTTGCTGGCGCAGGCGGCGAGTTTTTCGTCTACAAATGCGGCGGCTACAAAGAAGAGGACTCGGTAGATTTTCTAACTAGGCTGAGCGCAGACGGAGCGATAAGAGGCGATATCATCCTGCCAAAGCCGCTTGCGTGGCAGGCAGAACGTGTGGGCAAAATTTTGCTTTTGGATCTGGATCACTTTATCTTTAAATTTGATCCCGCAAGCGGCGAATTTAGCGATCTTTCTCAACGGTTAAGCTTTAAAAATAGCAAAAAATTTACGAGTTTCGTTTGCGCTGTGAAAGATACGGCGGCGTTTGCGATGTTTGGTCAAATTTTTACTTTGCGCGGCGGCGAGATTTCGCCTCTGGCCGAATACAAATCCGAAATGAAAAGCTATACACCGATCCTTTGCGCCGCACTCGACGCTGACGGTACGAGGCTCGCGCTTCATTGCAAGCAAAACGAGATCAAAATTTTAAGTACGTTAAACGGAGAAATTTTAAACGAAATAAAAGGCGACTTCGGGGTTTTTGATAAAATTTGCTTTTTAGCTGACGGCTCGCTACTGGGCAAGGAGCGCTACACTAGCAAGCTAGTTTGTCTTGACGCTGTAAGTGGCGAGCGAATAGAGCCTGCTTGGCTACGAGGAGAATGTGACGAGGCGGACAATCTTTGCATCAGCGCGGACGGTTCGCGGCTGGCGTTAATAAACTACGACAAGGCTAGCATCATCGATCTAAAAAGCGGAAATTTGCGGCTCAGCTTTGAGCTCTCGCACGTCGTGAAGCGCTGCGAGGCGAAATTTGAGCGTATAAACGGCGAGGAGTTTTTAGTCGTGCGCACCGACTACGGCTGCTTTAGTCTTTATAAAATTTAAGGGAAAATATGTTTTATTTTTTGCTTGGTATTTACTTTTTTTATGTTGCCGCAAAGGCGATTTTGGCGATATTGCAGATAAACTTCATCCGCTCGGAGGCTAAAAAACCCACCGTCGTGCTAGAGCAGGGCGAGTACGAATCAGCCGCCGCAGCCGCGATAACGAA
>CAUQPE010000049.1:0-12748 GCA_963519915.1 uncultured Campylobacter sp.
TTTGGCGACGTGGCGCGCGCAAAGGCGATCGATCTATCTCAGAGCGCGGCGGTTTTCGGTCTGGACGTGAGCGTTGCCGGCGGGGATGATTTTTCGTTGATTAAAGATAGCGACATCGTGGTCGTGACTGCCGGAAGCCCTAGAAAAGAGGGGCAAACCAGAGAAGATCTGCTGCTAAAAAACGCCGGCATCGTAAAAGGCACAGTGGAAAAAATCGCCAAATTTGCCCCAAATTGCGTCATCATAAACGTAACCAACCCGCTTGACGCACTCACGTATCTAGTCTATAAAACTAGTGGTTTTGATAAAAGTAGGGTGCTAGGCATGGCTGGCGAGCTAGACTCTGCGCGCCTAAAATACGAGATCTCTCAAAAAACAGGGCTAAAAAACAGCGCAATTAGCGCACACATCCTCGTCTCTCACAACGACGATATGGTCGCTCTACAATGTAACGTGAGCGTGGATCTGGGCGGAGAATTTGACGCGGTAGCGCAGGAGGCCAAAACTGGCGGCGCGAAGATAGTGAAGCTGCTTGGCACGTCGGCGTACTACGCTCCTGGCGCGGCTGCTGCCAAGATGTGCGAGGCGATAAAAACCGGCAGCGAACAGTGGCTAAGCTGCTGCGTGATAGAGGGCGAGTGCGCGGGCGGCAGACTCGTTAAGCTAGGCAAGGGCGGCGTGCGCGAGATAAAAGAGCCAAACGCAGAGGAAAAAGCGGCACTTGAAAAAGGCGAATCGCAAACAGCTGCAAATATCAAATTTTTAAAAGAAAGCGGGGTAATCGCGTAGCCGATGCTTGTAAATTATAAAATTAAAATTTACGCCCTGTTTTTAGCGGCTTTTATGTCGGGGTGCGCTAACGTTTCGTCAAGCGCTCCCAAAAATACGATGTTAACGAAGCAAAGTAAAACCCAAGCTACTACTTCGCTAGAAAAGGATAAAATCCAAAATTGGGGAAGCAAGACATTTTATGGTAAAACCGGCGACCGACTCGACGCAAAAGAAACGGCCCTGCTAAATCTCCTGCAAGGATATATAGGTAAAAGAGACGGCGGCGACTGCTCGGGCTTCGTAACGCTTGTGAATAAAAAATTAAATCGAGACTTTTTCGACGAAAAGGAGCTCGATAAATTTTACACCAAGCACGGTCTAAAAAGCGAAGCTATGTTTAAGCTTTACGAGAGTAAAAATCTGATCGCCTTTGACGATCCAAAAGTCGGAGATTTGGTATTTTTCAACAACACGACTAGAAGCACGAAAAATAACAAAAAAGCAAAAATCGTCACTCATGTAGGCATAGTAAGTAGCGTAGAAAAAGACGGCACGGTTGGCTTTACGCATCATGCTAGAGGCAAAAATGCGGTGGATTTTATGAATCTAAAAAATAAAAACACGCGCAAAAAAGGCAACAAAGAGCTAAACTCCTATGTCGTATCTTGCAAAAATAACAATACGTCGTGTCTTGCGTCAAATAGATTTGCGGGATTTGGCAAAGCCAGCGTAAGGAGAAACTAAGTTTAGTTATTTATGCTTATCGCTTCAAATTTACCGCCGTATCCGTATAAATTCGTCATCAAATTTACGGATCGGCGGTGGTAAATTTGACTTCTAAATTTACTCTACGCCGAATTTGCCGCAATGGCCGTTAAATTTGAACTAAAAAACATAAAAACATCCGCGCGAGCGTTTCAAATTTGCTCGCTTTTATGCAAAAAATCTCCAAATTTTATTTTACTGCCTGCTTTAAATACCAAATTTAACTTAAATGCTATAAAATTATCGTTACGAGTTAAATTTGATAAGGAAAAATATGCTGATACGAAACGACGTTCCCGTTTGGGTCGATATCTCGCGCTGTAAGGCATGCGATATCTGCGTGAGCTGCTGTCCTGCGGGCGTGTTGGCGATGGCCGTAGAGCCGCGCGCCTTGCTAGGTAAAACGATCGAAGTGGTGCATCCGGGGGCCTGTATCGGGTGTAGAGAGTGCGAGCTGCACTGCCCCGATTTTGCGATTTACGTGGCGGAGAAGGGATTTAAATTCGCCAAACTAACCGCCGAAAGTAAAGAGCGCGCGACCGCCGTAAAAGAGAATAAATTTGAAAAATTAGAGGCGGAGCAATGAGCGAATTTTTAAATAGTAACGGCGGCAAAAGAGAGATCATCGCTAGCGGCAACGAGCTAGTCGCGCTTGCGGCAGTTGAGTGCGGATGTAACTTTTTCGGCGGTTATCCGATCACTCCAAGCAGCGAGATCGCGCACGAGTTAAGCGTCTTGCTACCAAAGCACGGCGGCAAATTTATCCAGATGGAGGACGAGATCGCTGGCATATCGGTAGCCCTTGGAGCCTCGATGAGCGGTGCAAAGGCGATGACTGCAAGCTCGGGCCCCGGCATCTCGCTAAAGGCCGAGCAGATAGGTCTTGGCTTTATCGCGGAGGTACCGCTGGTGATCGTAAACGTCATGCGCGGCGGACCTAGCACGGGGCTACCTACTCGCGTGGCACAGGGCGATCTCCTGCAGGCGAAAAACCCGACTCACGGCGACGTAAACAGTATCGTTATCGCGCCCTCAAGCCTAGAGGAGTGCTATACGCAGACCGTTCGCGCGTTTAATCTCGCCGAGAGGTTCATGACACCCGTGTTTTTGCTACTAGACGAAACGATCGGACACATGCATGCAAAGGCCGTATTGCCGCAGATTAGCGAGCTAGAGATATACTCGCGCAAGCAGTTTGGCGGAGATCCCGCGGACTACCGCCCGTACAGGGCAGCGGCGGACGAGCCTGCCGTGCTAAATAAATTTTTCGGCGGTTACCGCTATCACGTCACTGGCCTGCATCACGGCGAGACGGGCTTTCCGACCGAGGACGGCGTGGTCGTGGACTACAACATCAAGCGCCTTTTTAACAAAATAAACGCGCACGCGGATGAGTTCGAGCTCTGGGAGGAGTTTATGCTAGATGACGCGGATATTTGCATTATCGCATTTGGCTCCGTGGCTCGCTCGGCAAAAGAAGCGGTGCTAAATTTACGCGAAAAGGGCATAAAAGTAGGGCTTTTTAAGCCTATCACGCTATTTCCGACGCCAAGTGCGAAACTACGCGAGATCTCGGCTAAATTTAGCAAAATTTTGATCTGCGAGTTAAATTTGGGCCAGTACACGGGAGAGATAATCAAAGCCACGCTAAGAGAGGACTTTAAAACGCTACTAAAAGCCAACGGCCGCCCGATCAGCCCGCAAGAAATCGCGCAGAAAATAGGAGAATTTTAATGGCATTTAACTACGACAACTACCTACGCACGGACAAAATGCCGACTCTGTGGTGCTGGGGCTGCGGCGACGGCGTAATACTAAAGGCGCTAATCCGCGCAATCCATAAGCTAGGCTGGGACATGAACGATGTGTGCGTGGTCTCGGGCATCGGCTGCTCGGGACGCTTTAGCTCCTATATCAACTGCAACACCGTCCACACGACGCACGGGCGCGCGATCGCCTATGCTACGGGTATCAAGCTAGCAAACCCCGATAAACACGTCATCGTAGTAACAGGCGACGGCGACGGGCTAGCGATAGGAGGCAATCACACGATCCACGGATGCCGTAGAAATATAAATTTAAACCACGTTTTGATAAATAATTTCATCTACGGGCTAACAAACTCCCAAACCAGCCCGACTACGCCGATAGGATTTTGGACGGTGACGGCGCAGCAGGGCAACATCGATCCGAATTTTGACGCGTGCAAGCTCGCAACCGCCGCAGGAGCGACCTTTGTAGCGCGCAGCAGCGTGATAGAGCCTGCAAAGCTGGAAAAGATATTTGCCGAGGGCTTTGAGCATGATGGATACAGCTTTTTTGACGTATTTTCAAACTGCCACATAAACCTGGGCCGCAAAAACAAAATGGGCCAAGCTACGCAGATGCTAGAATGGATCGACGATCGCACGGTGAGCAAGGCTAAATTTGACGCGATGGGCGAGGATGAGCGGGAAGGTAAATTTCCGCTCGGAGTGCTACACAAAGATGAGTCGCGCATGGAGTACACCAAGGCCTACGACATGGTGATAAAGGCCGCCAGAGACGGGGAGAAAATAGACTTTGGAGCGCTAAAATGAAAAGGCAGTTAAGATTCGTCGGAGTGGGCGGCCAGGGCGTGATATTAGCGGGCGAAATTTTAGCCGCGGCCAAGATCGAGGAGGGCGGATACGGCGTCAAGGCCTCTACCTATACCTCGCAGGTGCGCGGAGGGCCGACGAAGGTCGATATCATTTTGAGCGAGCGCGAGATATTTTACCCGTACGCAAACGAGGGCGAGATCGAGTTCATGCTCGCTACCGCACAGGTTAGCTTCGAGCAGTTTAAAGATGGCGTAAAAGAGGGCGGCATCATCGTCGTGGAGCCAAATTTGGTACGCGCAAGCGACGAGGATAAAAAACGGTGGAAAATCTACGAAATACCGATCATCTCCATCGCTAAAGACGAAGTGGGCAACGTAATAACCCAAAGCGTCGTCGCGCTCGCAGTCGCCGTGCAGATGAGCGGCTGTCTGGATACTGAGCTAGTTAAACGCGTAATGCTCTCAAAAGTGCCTAAAAAAGTCTACGCTGAAAACGAAAAAGCCTACGAGCTGGGGCTCAAATACGCCGAAATTTGCATAGAAAACAATAAATAAAAGCGTGATTTGAAATAAGATAAATTAAGTATCATTTCGTTATAATTCAGGTATTAATTTATTTGATTTTAAGGAGAACGAAATGAGCGTTGGTATTTTTTACACGACGACAAAGGGGCACACAAAGAGCGCGTGCGAGTATCTAGCGGGCAAAATAGGAGCGCAGCTAATAGACGTAAAGAGCGCCGGGGCGGAGGATTTTGCTAAATTTGACGTTATTATAGCAGCGGCGCCTAGCTACGGCGACGGCGAGTTGCAGTCTGACTGGGCGGAGAAACTGCCGCTTTTAAAAGCCGGTAGCAAAGGTAAAAAAGCCGCCATCGTAGCCATCGGCAATCAAGCTAACCACCCGCAAACGCTTTTTAGCGGCGCGGTGGATTTTCTGCCGTATCTAAAAGATGCTCAAATTTTCGGCGCTAGCGACGTGGACGGATATAAATTTAACCACTCCGCATTTTTACTAAACGGGAAATTTATCGGCCTCGCGCTTGACGTTAAGGGCGATGAAAACTACGCAAAACGCATCGACAAATGGGTCGAAGAAAACAAGTCAAATTTTTAATTTATTCTACTTCACGCCGCTTCGCTAGTTAAATTTGCGGAGCGGACGACCTTTTTCTACTCACGACATTAAATTTATTAGTTAACGGTGACGGCAAAATTTGGCGCTTGCGACAATGACTCAAATTTGATAGTAAATTAGCGAAAAAAGTAAGATGTAAAAAGGGGCCAAATTTAGCCCCTTTTAGTTTTAAGTTTAGCTTAACGTCGTGTATCCGCCATCTACATCGCTAAATCCTGCGCCGTAAGCTACGCCGGAGATTTTAACTAGAGTGTCGCTGCCTTCTTGATAGCCTTCTTCTCCGTCCGTATTTAGCGCTAGATATGCATTAAATTTATCCGCTCCTACGTTTTCTAGGAAATAAGCCCCTTCGCCGTTTTTCAAATTTGCGAGCTTTTCCGTCAAATTTGACGAATCCGTGCCATCCGCCGCTTTTGAAATTTTATTGATATTTTCAGGTAGTTTGATTTTTTCGTTTTTAGATATTTTCATCATACCCGTGCCTGATTCTATCGATATCTCTTTTTGATCCGGATTTTGGGCGATAGTTTCTTTGAGATCAAATTCCTCTTTGCTCAAAAACGATCCGTTATTTCCCTGGACTTTTGAGATGAGAGTTATTTTATCCGAGTTTATATTTTCATAGATTTTAAACGTCGTTTGCGTATCTCCGATATGGGCTACGGCTTTTTTATCTAGCGCTTTGTCGGTTATAGTCGCAGTACCTTTAAGTCCTTTTGTTACGTCGCTTAACGGGCTTAGATCCCAAGGCTTAGATAAATCCATCGTAAGTGGCGATTTTGTCGTTAGCATCGAAGCGTCGTTATCTGAGCTAACGTCAAATTTTACCGTTTTATTGGCATATTCTGCGCTTGTTATTGTAGCCGATTTTATCTGTTCGTTTTCGTAGGTTACGTCTACGGTTTTGTCGTTTTGACTGTACGAAGAGTCTTGTAATACCTGCTTTATTAGCTTGTTTGAAGCGTCGTGCCGCCTTCGTTGTTGCTTAGGGCTTTTACGATCTCGACGTTTGGCGTAGATTTGTCTATCTCGTAGACCTTTGCTCTAGTTTGCCAACCGGTTGTATTTAGCGCCTTTTCGTTTTTATCGAAAAATACTCCTTGGGCAAATTTAAAGCCGCTATTTTCGTCTTGCGCCTTTTCAAAGACTATTTGGTACGTCTTGTTAGCCACCGTATCTTCGTATTCCCAGATTTTAGATTTTCCATCTACTACATCTTTAGCTGCTGCATCTTCAAAACTAGACGGATTAGGAACGGTAAAATCAGGCGTTAATTTCTTATAAATTGAAGTTGCGCCTTCTTTTATCCCTGTAAAATAGCTTCTAGATTCGACATCTTTTACCTCTATCAAGGTATCGCTATCCTTTTGATAGCCCTCTACGCCGTCGGTATTTAGCGCCATATAGGCATTAAATTTATCTTCTCCTACGTTTTGCAAGAAATACTGTGCCTTACCGACTCCTAGTGTAGATAGTTTTTCCTCGATATTTTGCAGATTCACGTCCTCTTGCGCTTTTGTTAGCTCAGTGATGTTTGATGGAAGCGTGATTTTATCTTGAGCGTTGTCTAGTACCGCCATTTTTGCGCCGTTTGATAGATTGTTCGTGTCGGCGTTGATGCTTATTTTTTTCAAATTTGTATTTTCTTGTATGGTTTGGGCTATATCGAAAGTATCGACTCCGTAGCTGCTATTGACCATATATGCAGCCTTTGACACTAGCGTTACGTCGTCTGAGAATCGTCCGTCGTACGCTCGGTAGATTACCTCGTCTTTTCCGATATCGGCGGTCCATTTCGTATCTAGCGCGCTATCTGTTACCGTGACTTTACCTTTGTAGTTGAAATTTGGCGCAAGAGGGCTTATATGCTCGGGCGAGCTTGCGTTTAGATACAACTTGCCTTTGTAGTCCAGATTTTCGCTATCTTTGCTGATCTCGAAGTTTATATCGGTATTTGCGTATTTTGGATTGGTTTTGCTAGCATAGCTTAATTTGCCGTCCTCGTAGGTTAGTGTGAGTTTTTGTCCGTCGCTTCTTTCTAATATTTTTTCTTCCAGTACGCCTTTGTCGTCAAATTTATCTCTAGTGACGTCGCCTGTTTTTGAGACGCTAGGCGTGTATTCTTCGGTTACTTTGTAGCCGTCTTTTTCGTAAATTTTATAAGCTTTGATCTTGTAGTCTTTGATCATATTTTCGCCGTTATAAAATTTGCCGTCCGGCATATCGACTTTTATATCCGAGCTCTCAGGCCGAGCGTCTCTTTTGCCAAATTCTATCCTATACGTTACGCCCGTCGTGTCGTTTGAGTATTCCCAGGTAAAGGCCTTGCCGTCTTTTGCGTCGATTGGTTTCATGGCTGCTTTGCCGGTTTGCTCATTGACCTCATACACTCCGTTATCTTTGTCGTCCCTAGATACTACGTCTTTTACGGCGTCGTATTGTGCTTTTATGAAATTTATCTTTGCATTATCCGTGCTATCTAGGGTTTTGATAGCGTCTACATGAGATTTTATATACTCAAAATGCTTAACGATATTTGCCGAAGTATCTTTTATTACAAATTTATCGCCATTTGCTTTTTTGTCTTTTAAGGCTATAAAGGTAGCGATGTCTAACGTAAAATCCTTACTATCGTCTATGAAAAATTTCTCTACCGAGCCGCTTTTTATCAAATTTAGATGATCGCTCGTTGCGTTTTGTAGCCAAATTTTACCTTCGGAAATTTTATTTAGTAGCGCCGTAGTAGCCTTGCTCGCATCAAGCGTAAAGCTGCCGCTAAATTTAATAGATAGGACGTATTTTAAATTTGAGGCGATTTTATCTATATTGCTTTGTATATTTCCAGCTTCGTCTTCTATGATAAACGATGTGTTTTTGTCGGCGATGTTTGCAGCTTTTTCCAAAAACGTCTTAACGTCGGTTTTTTCGATGATAGGATCAGGGTCGGGTTTTGGTTCCGGTTTGGGATCTGGTTTTGGCTCCGGAGTAGGGACGTAATCTTTATCGTAGTTTGGAAATTGACTTTTTATCTCGCTTTCGCTTTTTCCGGTTACTTGCGATATTACGGATATTTTATCGTTTTTACTTAGCGATTCGTCTAGTTTTGCTTCATCTAGCGTCAAATTTGTTTTGTTGTTTATGATGACGTTTTTTATATCCTGAGCGGAGGATGTCGCCGTTATAGCGTCGTTTATTTTTAAAAAAGAATTTAAAGCGGTTTTTATATCGCCGTCCAGTACATCTTGTACGCTATCGGCTACGACGTTTGAGGCGATGATTTTGTTTATCAGCGTTTTGTGCGCGTCTCTAGTGGCGGCATCCGAGCTTTGTGCGTGGACCGGGTTTAGCGCCGCTTTTAAGATCTCGCTTACAACCTGTCCTTTGTCGTTTGTATTATTTAGCATGTTTATCCAGCCTGTTTTTCCGCCGACGTCGGTATTTTCATCCTTGTTTAACAATGTTGCATAAATATGCTTGATGAAATTTTCGTTGCTCTCCAGGCTTTTTGCCGAAAAATTCCTTCGACGCCGTCGCATCCAACATCAAATTTGCAACGTTGGATAAACTTGAATTTTTAGCGTTTGCCGATTTTAGCCAGGCTTCATTACCCGCACCTTCGCTAGACCTGCCGAATAAGGCAACATAAAGTCCTGAAATTTGTGACTTGGTTAAAGACATTTTCACACCTTTAAGTTGTATTTTTTAAATATATGTGTGGAATATTTAAAATTTTATTATTATATTGCATAAGTATAAAAATAAAACTTAATATTTTATGAAATATCAGCTACAAAATATGGAGCCTTGGGCGTGAAGCTTTTGTATTTTTATGCGTATTAAGTAATAAATTTTGAGTTTTTGAATTATTAAAATAGATAGATGAAATTTGTGTTAAAGCGGAGTTTTGAAAAAAGGACGCGGAAGTAAAGCTCGCGGCTTCACTTCCCAAAAAGCTTCTTTATAGCGCCGAAAAAACGGCCTGAGCCCTCGTTTTTATCGCTCTCTTTTTTATTTTTGTCTAGCTTTATCGCTTCGCTGATCTGCTGCGCCGCCGTATCGGCATAGATAAATGCGCCTTCCGGGTCGCAATTAAAAAGATTTGAGTAGCACTCGGAATCATTTAAATCAATCGGGTTGGGTATAATCACGTCTGTCGCCTCAAGCAACCCGTAGCCGTTTTCTACGCTAAATTTAACTGCGCTCAAAAACGCAGGCAAATTTTGGGCGTAAAAGTCATCTACTTTTTGCTTGATACTTTCATCGGCGTTATAGTCCTGCCAAAATTTAGCCAAATTTGCCGCGCTTACAAATGCGCCAGATGAGTAGTTTCCGTCAAATTCGCCCGTAAATTTAGCTTTTATTTCAGGCGGTATAACGCCGCTTATATCGCTTAGATACTGCTTAAATTCGCCGTGTTCCTCCGCCAAAAAGCCAAACGCCGTGCCGCGCGTGTAGAAGTATTTTCTAAAAAATCCTTGCACGGTAGCAAGTATGTATCCATGACCTGTCGAAAAACTCTCGCCATCTTTGGTTTCAAGCGCGATTTTTAGGGTATCGATGTATTTTTGCGCGTAAAAATCCTGCATGCCGTACTCTTTTGCGAGCCTCTCTGCGACCGACCAGTCTCCCTCGCGCGCGCTTTTTAACGCGTCAAAATACCACTGCTTTATCTCGTATTCGTTGATCGGATGATAGCTAACGTCGTAGCCCATTTTGGCTCCTTTTTTGGTAGATTTTTCTAAATTTATACGGAACGCGACTGACTTACGCGTATAAAATCGACCCCAGTCGAATCATATTCGAGCCGCATTTTATCGCCAGCTCAAAGTCGCCGCTCATACCCATCGAGCAAATTTGCGCCCCGTTTGATTGCAGATTTTCGTAAATTTTACGCGTAGTCTCAAAGCTTTTTTGCACGATTTTTTCGTCATCAACGTGCGCACCGATACTCATCACGCCGATGGGTTTTAAAAATTTGCACTCCTGTGCGATTTGTAAAAACGCATCCTGTGCGGCTTCTGGCGAGATTCCTTGTTTGCTATCTTCGTAGGCCGAGTTTATTTGCAGCAGGCAAGGCAGCTCATAGTCAAGCCTCTTGTCCACCGCAAGCGCGGCCCCTACGCTCTCGCAGCTTTGCCAAAGCGCGGGCTTGAGCGCTAACAGATGATTTATTTTGTTGCTTTGAAGTCGCCCGATGAAGTGCCACTCTATCGGCAAATTTGATAAAATTTCGCTCTTATTTTTGAGCTCTTGCACGCGGTTTTCGCCAAAGCTCGTTTGTCCTTGCTCAAAAAGCTCCAAAACCTCTTTAGTCGTTACGTTTTTGCTTACGGCGATTAGCTTCACGGCTTCGCCGGTGCGCGCATTTTCGATGCGTTCTAAAATTTGCGCGAGTTTCATTGTCCCGCTCCGCTTAGGCGCATTACGTCGTTAAATGTCGCAAACGCCATCAGGCAAAGCAAAAACGCCCAGCCACAGTAGGTAAGGCCGATATAGACTTTTTCGTTCATCTCGCGGCGGAAAATGAGCTCGTAAAGGTTGAAAAATATATGACCGCCGTCAAGCGCTGGGATAGGCAGCAGGTTTAGCACGCCTAAATTTACGGAGATCAGCGCGGCGATGATGAGCAGGGTCGAGAGGCCGATGCCAGCGGCTTTTGACGTGATGTCGGTGATCTGGATGATGCCGCCCATCTCTTTTAGCGGCACGACGCCGACTATCAGCTTTTCAAGTCCCGTAAATATGAGCTTTGAGGCGTTTACGGTCTCAACGAGCGCAAATTTGAGCGAGCTAAAGCCGGTATTTCGTATCGTGACGGCCTCGCCTGATGGCGAAATGCCGATGAGCGGTTTTTCTATCTTTTCGCCAAATATTGTCACGCTCTGTCCGATTTTAGGCGTCAAATTTATCGTTTTTATTTCGCCTGCGCGCTCGAGCGTGATCGCCGTGGAGGTTAAATTTACGTTTTTGCTTATCTCGTCCCATTCGCTGATTTTGATGCCGTTTATGTTTAAAATTTTATCGCCCTTTTGCAGTCCGGCACTTGCCGCGGCAGAGTTTTCCAGCACTTTGCCCACGGTTGGAGCTAGCCTTTCTACGCCGATATGTCCGAGCGCGATAAAGATAAAAAACGCCAAAGCAAAGTTAAAAAACGGTCCGGCAAAAAGGATAAAAATGCGTCCTAGCGGGCTAAGCCTCGTGTAGCTGTCGGCGTCCTCGTTTTTTAGGCCGGGCTTTGCATCCTCTTGCCCTTTTAGGCTAACATAGCCGCCAAGCGGTATCGCGCCGATGGCGTACTCGGTGCCGCCGATGGTTTTTGAGTAGACGCTTTGCCCAAAGCCCACGCTAAATTTTAAAACGCCCACTTTTAGCATACGAGCGGCAAGAAAGTGGCCCAGCTCGTGAAAAAATATAAGAAAGCTAATCACCAAAACCGTGATCAAAAAGTGCCAAGAATACGCATAAATGCCGACGGCTAGCAACACCGCCACAAAGATAATGCTTTTCAAAATTTACCTTTAAATTTGATTTTACCGCTCGAGTTTATCGCTGAGCAAAACGGCGATAAATTTCGTGTTCGGGTTTGCGTCAAGCGCGATCTTTAGGCTCATAGTAAGCGGCACTGCTAAAAACATACCGCCGATGCCGAACAAAAATCCCCAAAAAAGTAGGCTCAAAAGCACCACAAGCGTGCTGATACCAAGGCCTTTGCCAAGAAATTTAGGCTCGATAAAGTTGCCGATGACGACATTTACGACCGCATACAGCGCCACAGTCCAAGCGCAAGCCGCCGCGTCGTTTAACAAAAGTGCCACCAAAAGCGCTGGAACGGCCGCGATAATAGAGCCGATCGTCGGAACAAAATTTAGCACGAAAGCCAAAATCCCCCAAAGCGGTGCGTAAGGCACACCGATGAAATTTAGCCCGATAAATATAAAAATGCCCGTCGCAAACGATGCTGCGGACTTGATCGCGAGATAGCGTTTGAGATTTGATATAAACGTATCTACGATCTGGTTCGTTTGCGGATTTTTACTCGCAAAATACTCGACTTTTTGAGAAAATACCTGTACTTCAAAAAGCATAAAAGTAACTAGTAAAAATACAAAAAAGCTCTTTGAAACGAGCTCGGTGCCGCTCCTTAAAAATCCGCCCAGCACGGCAAAAAGTTTATTGATATCAAAGTCTGCAGGCGCGGCGACGCTGTTTGGATCGATGAGGCCGCGGCTAGCTAGTATATGGTGATAGTGATCGGCAAGGGCTTTAAATTTGCTCTGAAGCTCGGGCATGTAGCTAACTAGCCCGTTTATCGTCTTTATCACGGTGTTTGCGATAAATCCCAGCGACAAAAACACGACCGCCGTAACTAGCGCAAAGGCTAAAACGCGCGGAAATTTGAGCTTTTCTAGCGCATTTATCGCAGGCGTCGCCACGATAGCGATAAAAACCGCCATCAAAAACGGTAGCACGACGACGCTAGCGGCCTTTAGTCC
>CAUQPE010000050.1:0-12725 GCA_963519915.1 uncultured Campylobacter sp.
GTGGCACAAGGGCGTGCGCGAGTTTTACGAGGCGGCCGAGCTTTTGCGCGGGCGCAATGACTGCGCGTTCGTCTTTGCGGGCGAAGGGTTTGAAGGAAACAAAAGTACTGCCGACGCGAAATTTCTAACTGGCGGTGCCGTGCGGTATCTGGGCGCTAGAGACGACGTGCCTGAGCTTTTAAAGGCTAGCTATCTACTCGCGCTTCCAAGCTACAAAGAGGGCTTTCCTCGCACGGTTTTAGAGGCGATGAGTATGAGCCGCGCGGTCGTGGCTAGCGACGTGGCCGGCTGCAACGAGGCCGTGACGAACGGCTTTAACGGCCTGCTTTGCGAGGTAAAAAGCTCTGCGGATCTAGCCGCAAAGATAGAAATTTTGTTAAACGACGAAAATTTGGCTGCGCAAATGGGGCGAAACGGGCGGGAGCTTGCCGTGCGTGAGTTTGACGAGCGAGCGGTCGCGCGAAAATATATAGAAATTTATAGGAAATTTATCGATGTATAGGGCGTTTTTTAAGAGATTACTGGACATTTGCGGCGCGATTTTTCTCATAGTTTTGACGCTGCCGATCATGGCGGTCATTGCGGTTTTGATATATTTTAAGGTTAGTAAGGACGTCATTTTTACGCAGGCGCGCCCGGGTTTGCACGCTAAAATTTTTAAAATTTACAAATTTAAAACGATGAGCGACGAGCGCGGCGCGGACGGCGAGCTGCTACCCGACGAGCTACGTCTAAGCGGCGTCGGCAAGACTATCCGAAGCCTCAGCCTTGATGAGCTGCCGCAGCTTTTTAACGTGTTAAAAGGCGATATGAGCTTCATCGGGCCGCGTCCTCTTTTGGTCGAATACCTGCCTCTTTACGACGCCGAGCAGGCGACCCGCCACGACGTGAGGCCCGGTATCACTGGGCTAGCGCAGGTAAACGGCCGCAACGCGATCAGCTGGGCGGAGAAGTTTAAATTTGACGCCAGGTACGTCCGCGAGCTTAGCTTTGCGCTGGATGTTAAAATCGCGATTTTAACGGTGCAAAAGGTGCTAAAACGAAGCGGCGTGAGTAAAGAAGGCATGGCCACGACGGAGAAATTTAATGGCCGCAACTAAAATTTACATTTACGGCTTTAGCGGACACGGAGCCGTCGTCGCGGACGTGGCTAGAGCGTGCGGATACGGCGAGGTCGTGTTTTTAGACGACGCTAAATTTGACGGCAAAAGCGTGCTCAAATTTGACCCGAGCTTAGAAAAAGCTGACGTGATCGTAGCTATCGGGGATAATAAAATTAGGCGCATCCTGCAAGAAAGAGTAAAAAACGCTGGCTTTGGCATAGTAAATTTGATCCATCCAAACGCGGCGGTAAGCGCTAGCGCGCAAATAGGCGAGGGCGCGGTCGTAATGCCAAATGCCGTCATAAACGCGCGCGCGGCAGTAGGCGAGGGCGCGATAATAAACACGGGCACGATCATCGAGCATGACTGCGAGATCGGAGATTTTGCTCACGTTAGCCCAAACGCGGCGCTAGCAGGCGGCGTGATAGTGGGGCAAAATACGCACGTGGGTATCGGTGCTTGCGTCATACAGTGCATAAAAATCGGCGCAAACTGTATCATCGGAGCGGGCAGCGTCGTAGTACGAGATATCGCAGACGGTAGCGTCGCCTACGGTAATCCCGCTAAAGTTAGGCGAAATTTGAGCTAAATTTGAGAGCTAAAATATCGCTCGTCAGATTTGCGCTCGCAACGACAAAAGAAAATAGATAAAATTTGGCCAAGTCCCCTGCGGCGTCAAATTTACCTTTTTAAAATATATTTTGACGCAAAATTTAACAAAATCCCCATTTTCTATGGCCTAAAAGCAAATTTAAACTAGTTTTTATAAAAATATTTAGATTTTAAGTGCTACAATGCGTAAATTTCTTTAAGGAATAATAATGCAAAGAATTTTCCTAAGCCCGCCACACATGAGCGGCAAAGAGCAAGAGTATATAAACGAGGTTTTTAAGAGCAACTATATCGCGCCGCTTGGCGAATACGTGAATAAATTTGAAGCAAGCGTCTCAAGCTACGCGGGAGCGCCCGATGCTTTGGCGCTAAATTCCGGCACGTCGGCGATCCACTTGGCGCTAAGAGTGCTTGGTATTGGTGCGGGAGACGTGGTGCTAGCCTCTACGTTTACCTTTATGGCGTCCGTTAGCCCGGTACTTTATCAAGGCGCTACGCCTGTTTTCGTAGATAGCGACGAAAGCTGGAATCTAAGCCCCGAGCTACTAAAAAAGGCGATCGCAAACTCGCCTAAAAAGCCAAAAGCGCTCGTCGTCACGCACCTTTACGGTCAGGCAGCCAAGATGAAAGAGATCTGCGAGATCTGCGAACAAGAAAACATCGCCGTCGTCGAGGACGCGGCCGAGGCGCTGGGCGGATTTTTGAACGGCAAGGCGCTGGGTACGTTCGGACGGCTAGGCGCATATAGCTTTAACGGCAACAAAATCATCACCACAAGCGGCGGCGGCATCCTAGTGGGCGAAAGAGAGCTCGTGGAAAAGGCGAGGTTTTACAGCACGCAAGCTAGGGAGCCGTTTTTACACTACGAGCACAAAGACTACGGCTACAACTACCGCCTGAGCAACGTCCTAGGCGCGATCGGAACGGCGCAGATGGAGGTGCTCGAGCAGCGCGTGATAAAAAAACGCGAAATTTTTGAAAAATATCAAAAAGAGCTTCCTGAGCTTGAGTTTATGCCTGAAATCGCAAATTCCCGCGGCAACCGCTGGCTAACGACCGCTCTGTTTAAAGAAAAAGGCGCGCATCTACGCGTGATAGAGGCGCTTGCGAAGGAAAATATAGAAAGCCGTCCGCTTTGGAAGCCGATGCATATGCAGCCTGTGTTTGAGGGGGCGCTAGCGTTCACGGACGGTACTAGCGAGGAGATGTTTGCACGCGGTATCTGCCTGCCTAGCGGCACTGCGATGGGGGACGAGGAGTTTGCGCGAGTAGTAAAAATCGTAAAGGAAAATTTATAAATGTTTAAGGCGACGAAGCTAAAGCGGCTTGCGTTTTTCCTGGGTTTTGACGTCGCGATATTCGTTGCGTCGTTTTATCTGGCGTATCTGCTTAGATTTAGCGGCGTGCTGCCTGATTATTTTAGAGGCGGACTGGTCGCTGGCTGCGCTACGATGGTGGTTTTAAAACTATTTTTCATGTGGCTTTTTAAAATTTACAAGGTGCCGTGGAGATTTTTTGGACTAAACGAAGCGAGGAAAATTTTCCTCGTTCATCTTTGCGCGATCGTCTGCTTTTGGATCGTTTATTTTGCGGCGCCTAGTCTTTTTAACCCGTTTCCGCGAAGCGTGATTTTTATCGACGCCGTTATCTCGTGCCTGCTAATCGGAAATTTGAGGATCGCCAAGCGTATGTTTTTAGATTTTTCTAAAAAGCCGCACACGGGCGAGCCTTGCGTCGTTATCGGCGCTACGTCAAAGGCGCTTCACGTTTTAAAAGGGCTTAGGCAGGGCTATATCGATCTATATGCCGTGGGCGTGGTAGACGGCAGGAGCGATCTAGTCGGCACTTACTGCGACGGATTTTTAGTGCAGCCAAAGAGCGAAATCGCAAATTTGATCAAAGAGTACAACGTCAAAACCGCTATCATCGCGCTAGCGCTCGGTCAAGACGAGCTAGCCGAGCTTTTTGACGAGCTTACGGCTTACGGTATCCGCGATATCAAGATTTTTTCTATGTTTGGCACCGGCAAGGACGCTATCAAGGATATCTCGATCGAGGATCTGCTAGCTAGAAAGCCAAAAGACCTAGACAGCAGCGCGGTGGAGAAATTTTTAGGCGGTAAGGTCGTTTTGGTTACGGGTGCGGGAGGTAGTATCGGTAGTGAAATTTGCAAGCAGTGCCTAAAATTTGGCGTTAGCAAGCTAATCATGATCGATCACAGCGAGTTTAATCTCTATAAAATCGGCGAGATAACCCACAGCGACAAAACCGTGAGCAAGATGATAAATATCGTAAACGAAGCGGACTTGCGCGCGGTTTTTGAGGAGTTTAAACCGCAGATCGCGATACATGCCGCAGCTTATAAACACGTGCCGCTTTGCGAAGCAAACCCGAAGGCTGCTGTCGTAAATAACATAATAGGCACTAAAATTTTGATCGATTTATCTATCGAATACGGCGTTAGCAAGGTCGTGATGATCTCGTCCGATAAAGCTGTGCGCCCGACGAATATCATGGGCGCGACTAAACGCGTGTGCGAGCTTTACGCGCTAAACTCAAATTTGCCAGCTAAAACCGAGATCGTCGCGGTGCGTTTTGGCAACGTGCTAGGCTCAAGCGGCAGCGTAATACCGAAATTTAAAGAGCAAATCGAAAATAATAAACCGCTAACCGTCACGCACCCTGACATCACGAGGTACTTTATGCTAGTTTCCGAGGCCTGTCAGCTCGTGCTTCAGGCTGCCTCGATCGCAAAGGGCGGCGAGCTTTTCGTGCTTGATATGGGCGAGCCGATAAAAATCGCCGATCTAGCTAAAAAGATGCTGATTTTATCAAACAAAGAGCATCTGGGCGTCGAATTCGTCGGCCTCCGTCCGGGAGAGAAGCTTTACGAGGAGCTTTTAATAAACAAAGATGACGTAAAAACCGAGTTTCAGTCTATTTTCGTGACGCACTCGGGCGAATACGACGTGGCTAAACTAAACGAGCAAATCGAAAATTTAACACACGCGGACGACGTCGCGGCGGCGCTCAAAGAGATCGTGCCGGAGTTTAATCACGCGCTAAATAAGGAATAAATTTGACGCTGCAAGATATACAGAGGTTTTCGGAGTTAAGATACAAGGCTAGAGCCTATATATGCTATCTTTTTAGTAAAAATTTGCCAAACAGGCTGCCGGGGGTAAACGCTGAGTCGATAAAAAGCGGCTTTGATAAAATGGCGCACGAGATAGAGGGCTTTGACGCATTTTACGTACTTGACGCAAACGGCGTGCAAATAGGCGACACCGTGAGCCTAAACGAAAAATACAAAGCCGGCGGCGGCGAAAACTGTAGCAATAAGTCTTATTATTACACCGCGGTGCGCGAGAAGCGCTGCGTGCTAAGCGACCCGTACCCGTCCTCGCTCACGGGAGAGCTGTGCGTGACGGCGTCCACTCCGATATATGACGACAAAGGGGAGTTAAAATTTGTTGCGTGTATCGATGTTTCGCTGGAAAATATCCTAGCCATCGTCTCCCATGGTAAGTTAGAGAGCTACTTCGGCAAATTTCTAAAGGTCGTTTACGCCGCGTTTTCGGTCGCGCTTTTTACCATAGCCTTGTTTTTGTTTGCCGACGCGCTCAAGGGGCTTTTGGCTAACGATCTTTTAAATATCGAAGTCGAAAAGATGTTTGAGCACACGATCGTGCTGACGCTGGCGCTTGCGATCTTTGATTTGGTTAAAGCGATATTTGAAGAAGAGGTGCTGGGTAAAAGCAAGCGCAATGAAGATATGGAAAACAAAACGATGATTAGATTTATCGGATCGATCATCATCGCGCTTGCGATCGAGGCTCTGATGCTCGTGTTTAAATTTGCTATCACGGCGCCCGATCACATCATAAACGCGATCTATCTCATCGGCGGCGTCGCGATATTGATGATTGCGCTTAGCATCTATCTTTTTGCTACCAAGCAAAGGAGCTTGCATTGATAGGTATTATCGACTACGGAGCCGGAAATTTAAGGAGCGTTTTAAACGCGTTTGAGAGTTTAAATTTAAAGGCAGGACTAGCGGTTCGCGGCGAGGAGCTGGGTAAATTTGACAATATTATTTTGCCTGGAGTCGGAGCTTTTGGCGAAGCGATGGATAAGCTAAAAGATAGGGATTTTATCCCCGCTATAAAAGAAGCCGTAGCCGTCGGAAAGCCGTTTTTGGGTATTTGCCTGGGTATGCAGCTGCTTTTTGAGCAAAGCGAGGAGTTTGGTGTAAACGATGGTCTTGGGCTCGTAAAAGGACGAGTGGTTAAATTTGACCCGTCCAAATTTGACGCGCCGCTAAAGGTGCCGCACACGGGGTGGAATACCATAAATTTTACCAAGCAAACGCCGATAAATAAAGATCTGGCCGCTAGCGAGTATTTGTATTTCGTGCACTCTTATCACGTAGTTTGCGAGGACGATGCGGCGCTTGGCTTTAGCGAATACGGCTATAAATTCGTAAGCGCGGTGCATAAAGATAATATTTTCGGCTTTCAGCCGCACCCCGAAAAGAGCTATGAGACGGGACTAAAAATTTTACGAAATTTCGGAGAAATGTGATGGAAATTTTCCCTGCGATAGATTTAAAAGATGGCAAGGCGGTTCGGCTTTTTAAAGGTGAGATGAGTAGCGCAAAAATCTACTCGAACGCGCCTTGGGAGCTAGCCAAAAGGTTTGAAGATATGGGCGCAAAGTGGCTTCACGTCGTCGATCTTGACGGAGCGTTTGCCGGCGAAGCGGTAAATCTAAAAACCGTAGAAAAGATCGCAAAAGCCGCAAATTTACAAATCCAAATCGGCGGCGGGATACGCGATGAAGCGCGAATAAAAAGCTATCTTGATAGCGGCATAACGCGCGTTATCTTGGGCTCGGTAGCGCTAAAAGATCCCAATTTTACTAAAGAAATGGCGCAAAAATACCGCGTCGCCGTCGGCATAGATGCCAAAGACGGTTTCGTCGCCGTGCAGGGCTGGGCGGAGGTGTCGCAGATGAGGGCAACCGAGCTAGCGACTAAATTTGCCGGAGCCGGAGTCGAAGCGATAATCTGCACCGACATCTCAAAAGACGGCACCCTTAGCGGCGTAAACGTTGAGTTTACTTCGCAAATCGCAAAGGTAAGCGGCATAAATACGATCGCAAGCGGCGGCGTAAAAGATATCTCTGATATCGAGGCGCTAATGCGCTCTGGAGACGTTTACGGCGCGATCGTAGGCAAGGCGTACTACGAAGGGATGCTGGATCTAAAAGGGGCTTTTAAACTGGGCCGCTAAAATTTTAAAGTAAATTTAAATATAAAATTTGCTAGAATTGGACATTTTTTAAAAAAGGATACGATTGTGAAAATATTAGTAGTCGACGACAGCTCTACTATGAGAAGAATTATAAAAAACACCCTACAAAGGCTTGGGCATCAAGAAATTTTAGAGGCCGAGCACGGAGTCGAAGCATGGCAAATTTTGGGTCAGCACAGCGATATAAACGTGCTTATTACCGACTGGAATATGCCTGAAATGAACGGCCTTGAGCTCGTAAAAAAGGTCCGCGCCGAGGCAAAATACGTCGATATGCCTATCATCATGGTAACGACCGAGGGCGGTAAAGCCGAGGTCATCACCGCGCTAAAAGCAGGCGTCAATAACTACATCGTAAAGCCGTTTACGCCGCAAGTTTTAAAAGAAAAACTTGAAGACGTCTTGGGCTAAAAGAGCGTAAATTTTGAAAGATAAATTTTACGAGCTTGAAGTTCTTTGCTCGCAGGAGCTTCGCGAGCTTTTCGAGGATCTCGTTTTTTCTTTGGGCGTTACTTGCACGCAGGAGATTGCCGGCGGGTTTATCGTCCGAGATGAAGACGAGCTAGACGAAGTGGAATTTGGCCTGCAAGAATACGCAAAATCTCTGCAAAATGCGCTCGGCCGAGAGATCGAATTTAAGATAACAAAAAGCCAAAAAGAAAATAAAGACTGGTTAAACGAATACAAAAAAAACGTAAGACCGATAGAAATCGGTAAATTTTACATCCACCCAAGCTGGGAAGAGTCTAAAGGCGGGTTTGAAAATATTATCATCGACCCCGCTCTTGCCTTTGGTTCGGGTCACCACGAGAGTACGAGCGCTTGTATAGAGTGTCTGCAAAAATACGCCGCAAACGGCATGAGCGCGCTTGATGTGGGCTGCGGAAGCGGGATACTAAGCATCGCTCTAGCAAAACTAGGCTGCGTCACGGATGCCTGCGATACTGACGAGCAAGCAGTGCAAAGCTCGCAGAAAAACGCCAAACTAAATGGGGTTAAATTTAATCAAATTTGGACCGGTTCGGTGGCGAATTTAGGTAAAAAATACGACGTCGTCGTGGCAAATATAATCGCCGACGTGATACTAATGCTAAAAAATGATCTGATAAATTTGCTAAAAGAGGGCTCGTATCTCGTTTTAGCAGGCGTTTTGGATAAATACGAAACGCGAATTTTAGAGGCTTTTTCGTCGCTCAAACTGGTAGAAAGTCAAACCAAAAACGAGTGGAAAAGCTTCGTATTTCAAAAAGCTTAAAATAATTTAAGGAACATAATGGATAACAGAAAAAACGATGATAAAAATTTAAATAACGGCGGAAATAATTTTTTTAATAAAAATCCGATTTTAATTTTCGCCATTTTTGCTATCGTGATAGTGATAGCATTTCGCGGGCTTGGAGGCGGCGAGATGGACGGCACGCTACTAGGACAGAGTGCGGCCGGCTCGAAAAGCACCTCATACTCCGAGATAAAAGAGATGATAAAAAACAAGCAAGTAGCGCAGGTGGGCATCTCAGAAACCTCGATAAAAGCCGTGGATAACGGCGGCAGAACGTACTTTGCTAAAAGAGTAAACGACCCGACGCTAGTGCCGATCTTGGAAGAGCAAAAGATTCCTTATGGAGCGTATAGCGAGACGAACTGGTTTACAGAAATGCTCTTTTCGTGGGTACTCCCTATTTTCATTTTCTTTGGAATTTGGATGTTTTTAGCTAGCCGCATGCAGCGAAACATGGGCGGCGGTATCCTTGGAATGGGAAGCTCTAAAAAGCTAGTAAACTCGGAAAAACCGAAGGTTAAATTTGCCGACGTAGCGGGCGTACAGGAAGCAAAAGAAGAAGTTAAAGAGATTGTGGATTTTCTAAAGCATCCGGATAGATATATAAATTTGGGCGCCAAAATCCCAAAAGGCGTGCTTTTAGTTGGACCTCCGGGTACGGGTAAAACCCTACTTGCAAAGGCCGTCGCTGGCGAAGCGGACGTGCCGTTTTTCTCGGTTTCGGGATCAAGCTTTATCGAGATGTTCGTCGGCGTGGGCGCTAGTCGCGTGAGAGATCTTTTTGAAAATGCGAAAAAAGAAGCCCCGGCGATCGTCTTTATAGACGAGATCGACGCTATCGGCAAAAGTCGCGCAGCTAGCGGAATGATCGGCGGAAACGACGAGCGCGAGCAAACGCTAAACCAGCTTTTGGCTGAGATGGACGGCTTTAGCTCGGATGCGTCGCCCGTTATCGTACTTGCCGCGACGAACCGTCCGGAGGTGCTTGATGCCGCGCTTTTAAGGCCGGGTAGATTCGACAGGCAGGTGCTTGTAGATAAGCCTGATTTTAAAGGTAGGATCGAAATTTTACGCGTACATATAAAAGATATTAAGCTAGATCATAGCGTTAGTATCGAGGATATCGCGCGCATGACGGCGGGCCTTGCGGGAGCGGATCTAGCAAACATCATAAACGAAGCCGCACTACTAGCGGGCAGAAAAGAAAAAGGCAAAGTCGAGCAGGCTGATTTGCTCGAGGCCGTTGAGAGAGCGATCGCTGGTCTTGAGAAAAAATCTCGCCGCATAAATCCGAAAGAAAAACGCATCGTGGCCTATCACGAGAGCGGACACGCACTCATAGCAGAGACCACCAAAGGCGCAAACAGAGTCACCAAAGTATCGATCATACCGCGCGGGCTTGCGGCACTGGGATACACGCTCCATACGCCTGAAGAGAATAAATTTATGATGCAGCGCCACGAGTTGATGGCTGAAGTGGATGTGCTTTTGGCAGGACGCGCAGCTGAAGAGGTTTTTATAAAAGAGATTTCGACCGGTGCTGGCAACGACCTAGAGCGCGCGACCGATATACTTCGCTCGATGATCTCGATATACGGCATGAGCGATATCGCGGGACTTATGGTGCTTGAAAAGCGCCGCAGTACGTTCCTGGCCGGCGGTCAGGCTGATAGGGATTACAGCGACAAGACGGCGGAAAAGGTAGATGAATTTATTAAAACCACGCTTGATGAGCGCTATAAACACGTGCTTGAGACGCTGCGAATCTACGGCGACGCTATAGAAAAGATGGTTGAGGCGCTTTACGAAGAGGAAACTATCGAGGGTACGAAGGTTAGAGAGATCATCGCAAACTACGAAAAAGAGCGCGGCATGCCCAGCAGGCTAGTAAATTTGGAAGAAAATAAAGAGGAACAAGCGTAAAGATATGCAAAACATCGGGCTAATCGCAAAACAGGGCTACAAATACGTTTTCGTTTTAGGGCTTTTGCTTTTGCTTGCGCTGGTTTTGGGCGTATGTCAAATTTTATTTTTCGCGCTTTTTGCGCTTTGCGTATTTTGGTTTAGAAACCCGGAGCGAGCGCTAGGCAGCGACGATGCATATGCCGTGCTTAGCCCGATCGACGGCAAGATAAAAAGCATAGATAAAATTTACTATTTTGATACTCAGTGTGTAGCCATAACTATCCGTAAGGGCGTATTTGACGCAGGTGCGCTCAGGGCTCCTTGCGATATGGAGCTTTTGGAAGTCAGGCGGAGGCACGGCCTGTTTTTGTGCAACGCTATGGAGCCTTCTAAAAATTTAAACGAACGAGCCTTGTTCGTATGTAAAAATTTAGATAATAAATTTGCGATCCGCGTCATCGCCGGATCTCTTAGTAAGGGTATTTCTTTTGAAAATTTTAGCCGTCTAAAGACGGGCAGGAGATTTGGCTTTTTAGGTAGCGGCGAGGTGGTTCTGATACTACCCGCAAATACGAGAATAAGCGTTAGCGTTGGCGAAAAAGTGGCAAGCGCGGGCATTTTAGGGTTTTTTAGCTACGAGGAAAAAGATGCAAGACAATCAGCATAAACTTCAGTTAATGTATATTTTGCCGAATTTATTCACGGCGGCTTCGGCCTTTTTGGGTATCATCAGTATCATCGTCTCCGTGCGCGGCTACATCGCGGCTATCGCGGGTTTGGTTGAGGAGGCTAACGGCTATTTTTTTAAGGCTATTATTTACATCGTTTTGTCTCTTTTTCTGGACGGACTTGATGGGCGAGTAGCGAGGCTAACTAAAACTACGTCAAAATTCGGCGTGGAGTTTGACAGTCTTGCCGATATTATAGCTTTCGGCGTCGCACCCGCGATGCTTTTTTACTTTACGGTCGGACACAGCTTTGGGCGTTTGGGTTCGCTAGTCGCTGCACTGTTTGTAGTTTTTGGTGCTATTAGACTTGCTAGGTTTAACGTAATGACTGGCACCTACGAGCCGTCTGTTTTTATCGGCCTTCCGATACCAACGGCGGCCATTGTGTCTGCATTTTGGGTTGGGCTGAGCTTGGAGTATGATTTTACTAGAAGTGCCGAGTGGTTTTTGCTGTTTTTGCAAATTTTGCTTTCCGTTTTGATGGTAAGCAACATCCGCTACCCTAGCTTTAAAAAAATCGATCTAAAAAAAGCCCATTTTTTACGCATATTAGTCGGCCTTACGGTCGCGTTTTCGGTTATTTATATCTACCCGATCGAGGCGGTTACGGCTTTAATGAGCGTTTATGTTTCTTACGGTATAATCCGCTATGTTTTTATGAGATGTAAAAACAAAAAAAACCAAAAGGAGAGCGAATGAACGGCAACGTCAAATTTAACGCATTTTTCTCTCTACTTCTGCTGCTGCGCTAAGCAGCGACTCTTTCACACCCTAATAATAAAAATTTAACCACACAAATAAAAACCCCAAAAAGGATAAAAAATGAACAATGATAAAATAATAATATTTGATACGACTTTACGAGACGGCGAGCAAAGCCCCGGTGCATCAATGAATACCGAGGAAAAAATCCGTATCGCGCGCCAGCTAGAGCGCCTAAACGTAGACGTCATGGAGGTCGGCTTTGCGGCGGCTAGTAGGGGCGATTTCGACGCGATACATCAGATCGCTAAGCAAGCCTCAAACGCTTCTATCTGTTCGCTCGCCCGTGCCGTGGACGGCGATATAAAGGCTGCGGGCGAAGCTATAGCTCCGGCAAAAAATAGGCGCATCCACACCTTTATCGCTACGAGCCCGATCCATATGGAGTTTAAGCTAAAAATGTCTCCAGATGAAGTGATTAGACGCGCCGTGCGAGCCGTGGAATACGCTAAAACCTTCTGCGAGGACGTTGAGTTTAGCTGCGAGGACGCATGCAGGAGCGAGATGAGCTTTTTAAAAGAAATTTGCGACGCCGCTATAAACGCCGGAGCAAAAACCATCAACATCCCAGACACCGTGGGGTATCTATATCCCGAGGAGATTACCGCTCGCATAGGAGAAATGGTTAAATTTATAAACGGTCGCGCAGTCATCTCCGTGCATAATCACAACGACCTAGGCCTAGCTACGGCAAACTCGCTAGCCGCGATAAAAGCGGGCGCCAGACAGGTCGAGTGCACGCTAAACGGCATCGGCGAGCGTGCCGGAAATGCCGCGCTTGAAGAGATCGTGATGGCGATAAAGACGCGTAGCGACGTATTCGCACCGCTTTACACGGACATAGTATATAAAGAAATTTATCCTAGCTCGCGCCTGCTAGCGGGCATCATCGGTATCGAGCCTCAGCCAAACAAAGCCATCGTCGGTAAAAACGCCTTCGCTCACGAAAGTGGCATCCACCAAGATGGCGTGCTAAAACACAAAGAAACCTACGAAATCATCAGCGCCGAGAGCATCGGAC
>CAUQPE010000051.1:0-12554 GCA_963519915.1 uncultured Campylobacter sp.
GCAATCCCGCCAAAAAGCAAAACGTTAAAAGTTATGATTAAAATTTCGGTTATTTTTAAAATTTGAGTCCTTTCAAAAATGCAAATTTAACCCCCTGCGTCGCTTGCGGCCGAGCTTAAGCCGCTTTTTTGACGCCGTTAAATTTAGCGCCTTTAAATTTTAGTTCGCCGCAAAATCTCTTGCCAAATTTTGCCTCAACTATGAGAACTAGCACGAAAAATATCTTTTCGTCGTTTAAAAAAGCGATTTGGCGCAGGGTTTGGTCGGCGCTGCTAAATTTGACGCCGTTTTCGCGCAATGTGCGGCAAAACTCAGCCTCGTCAAAGCCCAGTTTTTGCGAGATTTGGGCTATCGTATAGGGCTCTAGCGAGGCGATGATGCGGTCCATGTTGCACATGCTCGGGTTTTTGCGGCGAGTGACGACGTCTATGAATTCGTTTGCGAGTTTAATGAGCTTTTTCTTGCGATTTATCACGTGCAAAACGGCTGCGAGCGCGACCAAAAAGCCCGCAAATTTATGCGCGCCCATCCAAAATTCGCCGTACTCTCCGAGCGCGAAATTTAGTCCCGAAAACGCGAGCAAACTAAGCCCCAAAATAAGCGCGCAAACCAGGCAAAATTTATAAATAATCTCGACTTTAAGCATAAAATCTCCCAAAATATATTTTCGTAATTATACATTTTTAAAATAAGCAATATTTTAAGGACAGATTTTATCCTTTTATTGACGCAAATCATTCGATTAAATTCTCATTTTGGATAAACTATTGCCCAAATTTTCATATCACAAAGGAGAAAAGTATGCGTGAATACAAGAAGTATTGGTGGGCGCTGGTAGCAGTCGTTACTATCGCCTTCGGGATACTCGGCTATTACGGCGTAGAGGTTTACCGCGAAGCGCCGCCGGTGGTGAGTTTCGCCGATAAAAACGGCAAAATAATAGTCGAGCAAGAGCAAATTTATAAAGGTCAAGAGGCCTGGCAGAGCATCGGCGGTATGCAGGTGGGCTCTGTGTGGGGACACGGAGCGTATCAGGCACCTGATTGGACGGCTGATTGGCTGCATAAAGAGCTAGTCGCGTTTATGGATATCAAGGCCGCTCAGCTTTACGGAGCTAAATTTGATGCTCTAAACGCCGAGCAACAAGCCAACATCAAGGCTCTAACCAAGAGCGAATACCGCACGAATACGCTAAAAAACGGTGTTATAACGATCAGCGACGAGAGGATTGCGGCAGCAAAAGTAGTGCGTGATGAGTATAATGGGCTTTTTGGTAACGATCCGAAATACCAGAAGCTACGCGAAAACTACGCGATGAAAAACAACACGTTAGCCAAAGAGGAAAACCGCGAGCAGCTAAATGATTTCTTCTTCTGGGCGACCTGGGCTACGGCGACGAATCGCCCAAATAGCGAAGCTACGTACACGAACAACTGGCCGCACGAGCCGCTAATCGACAACGTCCCGACGCAAGAAAACGTATTTTGGACGATTATTAGCGTTACGATTTTGGTCGCCGGCGTTGGCTTACTAGTTTGGTTTTCAAATTTCTACGGCGAAAAAGATCACGAGAAACTCGCTCCTATCGACGCCGATCCACTCTCGAAGCTAAATTTGACCCCGTCTCAAAAGGCGCTTGGCAAATACCTTTTCGTAGCGCTCGCGCTTTTTGTTTTCCAGATCATGATAGGCGGCTTCGTGGCGCACTACACGGTCGAGGGACAGGAGTTTTACGGTATAAATTTATCCGAGCACATCCCGTACTCTTTGGCGCGCACTTGGCACATTCAGGCGAGCATTTTCTGGATCGCGACGGGCTTTTTGGCGGCCGGGCTTTTCCTAGCGCCTATAATTAACGGCGGCAAGGATCCTAAATTTCAAAAACTAGGCGTAGATTTGTTATTTTATGCGCTGCTTTTCCTAGTCATGGGTAGCTTTGTGGGCGAATACATGGCGATAGCGGGCAAGATGGATACCAGCCTAAGCTTTTGGCTGGGACACCAAGGATACGAGTATATCGAGCTTGGCAGGGTTTGGCAGCTTATTTTGTTTGTCGGTCTTGTTATCTGGATGGCGCTCGTGCTTCGCGGATTTGTGGGCGGATTTAAGGCTGAGGGCGACAAAAACCTGCTAGCTATATTTACGGCTTCTGCTATCGCGGTAGGGCTTTTCTACGGCGCTGGGCTATTTTACGGACAAAGAAGCCCGCTACCGGTGATGGAGTACTGGCGCTGGTGGGTCGTTCACCTTTGGGTCGAGGGCTTTTTCGAGGTGTTTGCGACTGCGTCGCTTGCGTTCGTGTTTGCATCTTTAGGCTTAGTCGGCAAAAAATTTGCGACCTATTCGACCTTGGCAAGTGCTAGCTTGTTTTTGATCGGCGGCATCCCGGGCACCTTCCACCACCTTTATTTTGCTGGAACTACCACTCCAATCATGGCGGTGGGCGCTAGCTTTTCCGCGCTTGAGGTCGTGCCTTTGGTGCTTCTTGGAGCCGAGGCCTTTCATCAGTATTCGCTTCAGTTCGCGCAAAGCTGGGCAAAAAATCTCAAATGGCCGCTTTACTGCTTTATCGCGGTGGCGTTTTGGAATATGCTGGGTGCGGGCGTATTTGGCTTCCTTATCAACCCGCCGCTATTTTTGTTCTACATCCAGGGTCTAAACACCACTTCGGTGCACGGACACGCGGCGCTGTTTGGCGTTTACGGATTTTTGGCGCTAGGTTTTGTTTGGCTCGTGGCACTTTATCTTTTCAAAGGGCAAGAGTTTAACGACAAGCTGATGAAGGTTGGCTTTTGGTCGCTAAACGCGGGACTAATGCTGATGATCGTGGCGTCGCTGCTTCCGATCGGTCTTTATCAAGCCGTCGCCGCGATAGACGTAGGCATGTGGTACGCTAGAAGCGCGGAGTTTTTACAGATGGATCACTTGCAAAATTTACGCTGGCTAAGGATGATCGGCGATACGATCTTCATCATCGGCGGCGTTTGCTTCTTTATACAAATTCTTAAATTTATCGCGGGAAGCTGCAGCTGCAAGGCCAAAGCCTAACCCTTCTAAGCCCCTACTTTAGGGGCTTAGCTTCTTCTAAACTTCTATCTTGTACAATTCGCCCCAAAGGACGAAAATGCAAAAATTTAAAAAATACCTTCAAATTTCCATCATTACCTTTCTGTTTGCCCTGCACGCCTTAGCGTTTGCGGCGATAAACTACGCTTTTCCGCACTACGACGAGGCGATCATCACGGGCGGCGAGGTCAAGCGCATGGACAAAGACGGCTTCATCGACGCGCAAAATCCCGCCGACGGCCCGACGCGCGACGTGTACTTCATCTACACGCGGGAGCTAAACGGCACGAAAGTGATGCCGTATCACAACGAGGATACGGGCTGGGGCTTGCCGCTTTATTTTAAATTTAACTCCGCCGACGTCCAAGCCGCCGCGCAAAGCCTAGTGGGCGAAGGCAGGGCGCAGATCAAATACTACGGCTGGCGTATCGCGATGTTTGATATGTTTAGAAACGCGGTTTCGGTTAAAAAGCTAAAAGAGGGCGAGACCCGCGCAAATCCTATTTTTAGCTATATCTTTTACGCTTTGACTGCGGTTTCGTTTGTAGTTTGCGCCGCTTTTGTTAGAAGGAAATTTAAAGACGAACCAAGTTCAAATTTATAATCCAAGCTAAATTTGAGCGGCTTTTCGTCGCCTCGCTCAAATTTGACTCTGCGAGGACAGCAAATTTGACGTAAAAATTGCAGTCAAAAGGGGATGCGTGAGCGAGCTATACATCTTTATCTCCGAGCTTTGCGCTCTGATAAACGAAAATTTAAAAAAGAATTTTTATTTTCAGGCGGGTTTGTTTTTAGCTATCGTTTTGCTTGGATTTTTGGCGGTTTGGATGCAGGAGTAGTCAAATTTGAGCGGACAAATTTGACTATGACGAGCTAAATTTAACGGCGCAAAGCTCTGCGCGTTTTACTCCTCGATATTGCTCGGCAAGGTCGGCTTGCCTAGCAAAAATCCTTGCGCGTATTTGATGCCAAATTTCTTGATTTCGGCAAGGATCTCTTCTGAGCTCACAAACTCAGCCACGACGTTGTAGCCCTGTCTTCCAGCAAAATCGATGATAGTTTGCAGCAGATACCTAGCGTTTTTGTCGTACGGTAGCTTTTTGATGATCGAGCCGTCAATCTTGATCGTGTCGATATCAAGCTCCAAGATACGGTAGTAGTTCGAGTAGCCGCTACCGAAATCATCGATCGAAATTTTGCAGTCGTAGGCGCGGATCTTGTTGATGAAGTCATTTACGATCTTATAATCATCCACGCCCTCGCTCTCTAATATCTCAAAATATACGTGCTCGGGCCTTGAGCAGACGCGTAGCTTTTTCTCGATGAGATCCCTTATGCTCTCATTTGCGATGTCGCTGCTAGCAAGGTTCATCGAAAAGCTCGTGTTTGTAAATTTCTCCACGAGTCTAAATACGTGCTCGACGACCTTTTTGGTGATATCATTATAAAGCGAAATTTTCTTTGCTATGTCCAAAAACTCGCCCGGATAGCGGATCTTGCCGTTTTCGTCGATGAGGCGCACGAGTACTTCGTAGTATTTGACCCGCGCCGTTTCGCCAGATACGTCGTAGATCGGCTGACACTCGACGATCACCGTGTCGTTATATAGCGCGTTTTCGATAGTGCGTGACATGATTTGGTTGTGGTAGTACTGCTGCTCGATGTGGCTGTTTTCGGTATAAAACTGCACCGTTTCGCCGTTTTGCTTAGCTTCGTGGTGAGCTAGCATGGCTTGAGTTAGGCGGTTTGTTTGCGGAGTATCTTGAGGCATGCTAACGCCGATGGTTATTTTGATATTAGGGATAAACTCGCGTGCTCCCTCAACCGTGATATAGAGGCTATTTGCCTTAAAATAATCGATAAATTTACGTACGACCCGCTCTGCATCGTCACCGCCGTACCAGATGCAAAACTCATCAAACTGCACTCTATAAATGTTCGCATCAATCTTATAAGTATCAATACAAAGCTGAAGCGTCGTCGCAAATGAAGCAATGATGGCGTCCACGGTCTTTGTTTTGTAAAAAAACCGAAAATCCATAAAGTTGTTAATGTTTATATAGATGATCATGCCGCCCGAGCCCTGCTCCATCCTTTGCGTCAGAGCAAAATAACTACCAAGCCCCGTTAGCTTGTCTTTTAGCGCTTCGTTTTTCAGCTCTTTGTTTTTGTTTTCGAGCTCTTTTGTCATCGCGATCTCTTTGGTTTTATCAAATTTGATCGACATGTAGCCGTCTTTGTCGCCGCTTTCGTTAAAAAGCGGAGAGAAAATAACCTGCTCGTATATGAGTTCGCCGCTTTTTGTTCTGCTTATTAGCTCGTCGGATCGCCAAATTTGATCCGATTCTATCGTTTTTAGCATATCTTGATAAAATTCGTTTGAGTGCTGATGGGACTTTATGATGTTTATATTTTGATCTTTTAGCTCCTCAAATTTATATCCGAAATTTTGCTCGAAAATTTTATTTACGTATTTGACCTTTCTATCTAGGTCGGTAAACGTTATGGCGTTAAAGCTATTATCGACGGCTTGCTCGAAACGGTTTAGTAGTCTGATATTGTTTCTAGCTCTAGCATAAGAAATATAAACAAATATCGACGCAAGCCCAAACAACACAAACACTAGCGCCATCGTCCTACGTAAATTCGATAAGACGTTTTGTATATAGCGCTCGCTACTTTCTTTGAGGTCGGATAGTTTATTGTAAATTCCGAGCGAAATTATATCGCGGTAAAGCTTTTGCGCCTGCTCGTAGTAGCCGATCAGTTTTTGCGCGCTCGATAAAAATCCGACATCGTTTTTAGTTATCTTTGGGTCCTTTAAATACTCGTTTAAAAGCTTTTTAGGTGCCGCTAGATCAGTGTTTAGGTCGTGTCTGAATATTAAAATTTGCGGCATCAACTCGTTAAAATAAAGCCCGTCTAAAGCCTCGAATTTTAAGATTATTTCGTTATAAACGAGCTTTGCCATTATCGTCACTGAGTTAAATTTATCCGTTAGCTCGACTCTTTTTTCAACCGCTTCCTCTAGCTCGTTAAAAGTTTTTTCGTTTAACGCTAGCTTTTCAAAGGAGATTAGATTGCTTGAATCAAGCTTTTTTAGAGCCTTTTGAAACTCCGCCGTATAGCGCATGATCGCGTCGTAGTCGGCCTCTAGAAGGCTTTTTTCGAGCAAGAAATTCGCTTCGTCGTTAGCGTCCATCACCTTTTCTATCGTGCCCTTCCACTCATAAGCGGTTACTAGGTCCTTGGTGGCCTTATAGGTCATCACGGTTCCAAAAAATACGATACAAACGATAGTAAAAAATAAAATTTTATGAAAGATTATCTTGTGTTTCATTTTAAAATTTCCGGTTTTTCGCCGCTTAAAGTCAGCAAGAATTTATAAAGCGCGTGCGTCTGCTCGTCGCTTAAATCGTAGCTTATGCGCATTTTAGCGATCATTTTTAGCGCCTCTTTTAGATCGGCTAGCTCGCCGCTATAAAGATACGGCGCAGTTTTTTCGATATTTCGCAGGCTGGGTACTTTGTAGCGGCCGGTTTTGTTGCTGTCTGCGTCAAATTTTAGCTCGTAGTAGAGATTTGCGCCTATATTTGCGCCGCTGTGGCAGTTTATGCAACCGATTGTTTTAAAAAACTCAAATCCACGCTTTTCCTCTTCGTTAAAAACGCTCTCGTCGCCGCTGATAAATTTATCAAATTTGGCATTTGGCGTAACGAGGGCCTTTTCAAAATTTACCAGCGCATCGACGATACCCTCAAAGCTTACTCCATCCTCATAAAGCTCTTCAAATTTATTCCTATAAACGGAGTTTTGATTTACCTTTTGGACTAGAAATTTCGGCTCGCTAGCAAGCTGATTTTTGCCGGTCAAGCTCTGTTTTACCTGCTCGGCTATATCCTTAACTTCGCCCTTTTTAAAAAAGATAAAATTTAGCGCCGAATTTAGCGCAGTTGGCGGGCTAATCTCCTCGTCGGCGGAGATTTTTACGTTTTTTTTACTCGTACCGCTTAAGTCCCAGTAAAGGTTGTGGCATTTATCGCAAGATAGCGTTCCGCTGGGGCTTAGCGAGGCATCGAAAAACAGCTCCTTGCCTAGTCTGGCTTTTTGTTCGTCAAATTTCGGCTGAGCGACCGGAGATAAAACGTGCGAAGCGGCGAAAGCTTGAACGCAAAAGAAGCATAAAACGCACGAAAATATCTGCAAAAACGCTCGCGGCAACTAAAATCCTTTTTAAATTTTAAATAAATATCGCGATTATATCTTAAAAAACTAAAAGCTTCATTGAAGAGACGATTTTTTCCGTCACGAAGCCGTCCTGTGCGATACTCTCTAGCCGCGATCTGACCGTGTTTTCCTCGTGTGCAAAATTTGCTATCTGTAAATGCCAAAGCGCGTTTTGCGTCATCTCCTCAAGCGTGCGTTTTTGTTCGCGAGACTCCTCGAGCACGCAGGAGTTAAAAATGATATTTTCGCGGCGCAAGTACTCTTCGAAAAAATTAGCCTTTTCTTTAAAGCACCCTCTCTGCGAGCCTTCGTAAAAAAGCTCCAAAACGCTTGAATAACGCGGTTTGTTCCACCAAAGATAGACCCTTTTTTCGCCCAAATTTATAAATTTACTAAAATCCTCCTCGTCTGCGATCGCAGGGCTCATCGTGCTAAAAGCAACGTCGTAAACGCGGTTTGGATTAAAGTTTTTAAAATCGCTTTGAACGGCGGTTAAATTTGAAATATTAAATTTCGCCGCGTCTTCAAGCATGACTTTTAGCATTTCGCCCGAGATATCCATGCCGGTTATCTCGCGGCAAATTTGCGCTAAAAGTAGCGTATGCACGCCCGTGCCGCAGCCGATATCTACAACGCATTTACCGTCAAATTTGACGCCAAATTCCTCGATCTTAGCGTATAGCTGCCTTTGAAAAACGCTAGGCTCGCCCGTAAATCTCGTATAGCTCGACGCCTTTTTGTCCCACATCTCTTTCATTTTGTTTGCCTTTAAATTTTTGCTACAATTTTAGCGTTTTTAGGAGCGAAAATGAAAATTTTTTACTACGAATTTATCGTGGGCGAGGACGCCATAGATGTGAATCATCACGCAAACAACGCCCACTACGTCATCTGGATGCAAGAAGCCGCTGGCGCCCACTCAAACGCCGTGGGCGACCTCATCGAGTCAAATCTCGCGCAAAACCGCACGTGGATGGTGCGCAGGCACGAGATAGACTATCTGGGGCAGCTGTTTTTGGGCGATAAGGTGCGCGTGAAAACCTGGACGCAGCCTGAAAAAAGAAGCTGCTCGAAGCGTTTTTACGAGTTTAGTAAGGACGGCGTACCGGTTGCTAGCGCGGTGACGACTTACGTATTTTATGATCTTGCGCGCGGTCGTCCGATCGCGATACCGCCGGAGATCGCAAAACTTTACGAGGATTAGTTTTATAGCGCCCGCGTCAAATTTTAGTTTTTAAATTTGACGAAGCAATCGCTTTAAATTTAGCAGAGCGCGTTTTTATAAAATTGCGGCGAAAATAGCTCGGCAAGCGGATTTAAGCTGCAAATTTACCATCAAATTTGAGCGTAAATTTTAAAAGCAATCATCGCAAACGCCCTTAACCACGACGCTTTTGACGTGATTTTGTTTTAGGCGCGGCATGTCGATGTTTGTCATCTTGTGACAGACGTCGCAGACGAAATACGCCTTTGCTCCGCTTTCAAGCTCGTAGAAATTCTTGCGATTATTTTCGCTTTTTAGCACGATGCCCTTAGCCTCAAAAAGGTCCATACAGCGGTAAAACGTGGTTTTGTTCGCGCCCATATGAGCCAAAATCTCATCATAGCTAAGCGGCGAGGAGGCGGCGTGTAAAATGTGTAAGATCTCGAGTCTAAGCGGAGTGATTTTAATATCATTTTTCGTTAAAAGCTCCTCAAAACCGGCTTTTTCTTTCAAATTTTCGCTCATATTTTTCCTCCGCGTTAAGAATTTTAGGGTATTATACCCTGAGAAAAATTAATTTGCAACTAAGTTGCTTTTGATATAATTTCGCCCAAATTTTAACACGGAAAGGATAAAAATGAGAAAAATTTTCGCGTTTTTATGTTTGGGCTTAGTCGCGCTATACGCCAAAGGGCAAGTTAGCGTCAGTATTTTGCCGCAGGAGTATTTCGTCAAGCAAATCGCGGGCGACGCGGTCGAGGTAAACGTCATGGTGGGCAAGGGAGCCGATCCGCACACGTACGAACCAAAACCGAAACAAATGACCGCGCTTGAAAAAAGCGACCTTTATTTTGCTATCGGGATCGAGTTTGAAGATGCTTGGCTGCCGAAATTTCAAAAATCATATCCAAACCTTAAAATCGTAAAAACCGACGCGGGCGTGGAAAAGATCAAATTTGAAGGCCACCACGAGCACGCAGATCACGACCATGATGCCAAGCACGAACACGCTCACCACGATCACAAACACGAGCACGCCGGTCACGATCACAAGCATCACCACGGCGAATTTGACCCGCACATCTGGCTAGATCCCGTTTCTGTTAAAATCCAAGCTAAAAATATCGCCGCCGCATTAAGCGAAAAATATCCTGAGAACAAGGCGCTTTTCGAGGCGAATTTGGCTAAATTTGAAGCTAAGCTCGACGAGCTTGACGGCTTTATCAAAAGCACTCTAGCAAACGTCAAAAACCGCGAATTTATAGTCTATCACCCGTCTTGGGGCTACTTCGCTAAACGCTACGACCTAGAGCAAATCGCGATCGAAGTAGATGGCAAAGAACCAAAACCGGCCGAGCTAAAAGAGCTCATCGAGGAGGCCAAAGAGCACGGCGTCAAGGTCATTTTCGTCGCTCCGCAGTTTTCTAAAAAAGCCGCTAAAACCATCGCTAAAGAAAGCGGCGCTAGCGTCGTAGAGATCGATCAACTGCCGCTTGATTGGGACGCCGAGCTACGCAAAACGGCGCAAATTTTCGCAAAGAGCCTGTAAATGAAATTTGGACGCATACTCGCTGTTTTCGCGCTTTTTGCGTCCTTTTTTAGCTTCGCGCACGCCTGCGCTCTGTGCTCGCTTTACACCCCGACCGCGCATGCCGACATTAAATTTAACCTGCAAGGCGAGACGATCAAAACGGTCGCCGTAACCTGGACATTTTCTGAAAATTTCACCAAACTCACGCTACAAAGCTACGACGAAAACGCCGACAAAGCGCTTAGTAAAAACGAAGCGTGGAAGGTGCAAAAATCGCTGCTCGACTACATCGTGCCGCGTGGATATCTAACGAGCGTGGGCTACTACGACGGCGCGGGCGAGACCGTAAATTTGCACGCCAAAACGCTCTCGCAGCGGGTTTATCTGGATGAGGGTAGGCTAAATTTCGAGTATATTTTAGAGCTAAATTTGGCGGTCAAGGACGGCCGCGTCGTAACGATCGAGGTTTTTGACCACGAGGGATTTTTTAACTTTAAAATAAGCTCGCCCGAGCCCTACGCGCTCACGGATAAAATTTATCTAGTTCCAAACGTAAATTTGAGCGCTGCATTTTTTGAGATGACTTCAAAAGCGCCCAAAATAGAGCCCGCAAAGCCCGAGCTTAGCTCGCTTATTAAGGCGCAAAATAAGCAAAATTTAGAGCAAATAGACGCGGCGGATAAGGCTAAATTTGACTCGGTTTCGGGCATGAGCCTTCAGTTTTTAGAGCGTCTAAAAGAGCTCATCAAGATAAATAGCGCCGAACTAAACGCGCTAAATTTCGCCCTGTTAGCCGCGGTTAGCTTTTTTTACGGCTTTTTGCATGCAGCAGGCCCCGGGCATGCTAAGATGCTAACGGCTAGCTACTTCATCGCAAACGGCGGCAGCTACTCGCGCGCGCTGGCTTTTGCGATGAAGGTCGGCTTCGCACACGTGGCGGGGGCGTTTTTGCTCGTGCTTTTTAGCTACGTTTTTTTAAACGCGTTTTTGACGGACAAGGTCAGCGACATAGCGGGCGCGATGACGAAAATATCAGCCGTAGCGATCGTTTGCGTGAGCCTTTATATGATCTACGTTAAGATTAAAAAAACGGCGCTAAAGCCAAAATTTAGCTTTGCTAGCACGTCCGTTTCGGGCGAAAAGGGCGCAAATGGGGCGAGCAAAGTTTTTGGTTTAAATTTAGCCCCCTCATCAAATTTGAGCACAAATTCCGTCAAATTTAACCCCGCCGCTCATGAGAGCGAGTGCGGCTGCGCAGCCTGCAAGGCCTCTAACGAAGCGCCAAAAACGGCTAGCGAGTGGCTCGTGGTGCTGGCCGGATCGCTCGTGCCGTGTCCTGGCACGCTGCTGGTTTTCGTGCTGGCCTTTAGCCTAAACAGCTACGCGGCGGGGCTTGCTAGCGGCCTGTTTATGGGGCTTGGCATGGGTGCGGTGATATTTCTGGCGGCCGTTTGCGGCTTTAAGCTAAAGGGTGTGGTGAGATTTCGAGCGCTACGGACTTGCTGCGAGTTTGCCGCGCTTTTTGTGATGCTGGGGCTTGGCGTTTTTATGTTTTATATTTCGGGTAAAGTGAGCGTTTTATGAGCGATATTTCGGTGCGAAATTTGAGCTTTGGTTACGACGAAAATCTCGTGTTTGAGGGTATAAATTTAGAATACGACTGCAAGGATTTTTTAGCTATCATCGGCCCAAACGGCGGCGGCAAAAGCACGCTTTTAAAGCTGTTGCTAGGGCTAAACAAGCCAAGCGGCGGGACGATCGAAGTGTTTGGCCAGGAGCCCGCTAGCGTGAGCAAGGCCGTGGGCTACGTCCCGCAAAATATCCCGATAAATCAAAGCTTCCCTATGCGCGTGCTCGAGGTCGTTTTAATGGGGCGGATAGATAAAAAGCTGTTTGGATTTTACGGCAAAGACGACAAGATAGGGGCCGAGGCGGCGCTCGAGCGCGTCGGGATGGGCGAATTTACGCGACGAAAGATCGGCGAGCTAAGCGGAGGACAGCGCCAACGCGTCTATATCGCGCGCGCGCTTTGCGCGAAGGCTAAAATTTTGATGTTAGACGAACCGACTGCCAGCATCGATACGAAGGGCCAAGCGGACGTTTATAAGCTGCTAAAGCAGATCAATGCTGAAGGCACGGGCGTCGTGCTCATCAGCCACGACGTAAATTTGACGCTAAATTTCGCCACCAAAGTCGCCTACGTCAATCACGACCTTTTTATGCACGAGATCTCGTACGCCTCAAAGCAGGATTTTATCGAGCATTTGGCGAGAGATCATAGGCATTTTTGCGATGTGGAGGTGGCGCTCAAGGAGTGCGGCTGCGGACGTCACTAAATTTGGCGGCAGCTTGTCTTTTGAGCGCTTTTTGCGGAGCTGGCTAAAATTTAGCTCGGCAGACTATATGTCTAGCCTACGCTAAATTTTACCTGTGCAACCCCAAAAATCATCTCAAAATACTTCGCCTTGACTTTTTACGTTCAAATTTGAAGTCAAATTTACAAATTTGGGTCGCCGAGACCCGTAC
>CAUQPE010000052.1:0-12303 GCA_963519915.1 uncultured Campylobacter sp.
CTGTCCTGCGAGAGGAAGCTAAAGTCGTAGTAGCCCTTTTTTACGAGCTTTTGCACCTCGTCTACGATGTTTTCCAGCGCGCGTGATTTTAGCTTGCCCTTAAAGGTAGGTATTGCACAGAAGCTGCATTTTTGATTACAGCCTTCTGAAATTTTGATGTAGGCGTGGTAGTTTGAGCCCGTTATCACGCGCTCTTCGCTTGCTTGCAGGTAGGTATCGGGGCTAAATAAATTTTGCTTTTTTAGGATGATCTCGTCGATCTTGTCGTAGTCTCCGACGCCGGTAAATAGATCAACCTCTGGTAGCTCTTTCATCAGCTCCTCGCGGTATCGCTGCATGAGGCAGCCGGTGACTACAAGTAGAGAGCCTTTTTTACGCACTTCGTGCATATCCAGGATCGCGCGGATGCTCTCCTCTTTTGCTGAATTTATAAAGCCGCAGGTGTTTACGATGATGACGTCGGCAGAGGCGACATCTGGCGTGATCTCGTAGTTTGAGAGGCGTCCGAGCATGATTTCAGAATCCACCAGATTTTTGTTACAGCCTAATGATACTAAGTGAAGTTTACCCATCTTATACCCACAGATTGTCGATCAGACGCGTTTTGCCAACGTACGCGGCGACCAGGATGATGGTGTTGTCCGGTTCTATTAGCGAGATTTCGTTTAAATTTCTATCGACGATCGCGACGTAGTCGACGTTTAGCGGCTCTAGGGTTTGCAGCATCTCGCCTTTTATCGTTTGTGTGCTTAGCTCGCCCGCAGCGATCAAATTTGAGGCTTTTTTGAGCGAATGCGAAAGCTTGAGCGCCTCCAGCTTTTGCCCCTCGTCTAGGTAGGCGTTTCGCGAGCTAAGCGCCAGTCCGTCTCGCGCGCGAACGATCTCGCAAGGCACGATCTCTAAATTTAAAAAACAGGTTTTTACGAAATTTCGCACGATGAGCAGCTGCTGCGCGTCCTTTTTGCCCATATAGACGCGCTTTGCGTTTGTTAGGTTAAAGAGCTTGTTTAGCACGCGAAGCACGCCGTCAAAGTGTCCGGGGCGAGTTTTGCCCTCAAGCACGCTTGCTAAATTTTCAGGCGCGCTGATTAACGGCTCGGTATCAAAATATAGCTCCCTAGCCTCAGGCGCAAACATCGCGTGCACACCCAGCTCCTCGCAAACTTTAGCGTCGTTTTGTTCGTTTTTTGGATAGCTCTCAAAGTCCTCGCCCGCTAAAAACTGCGCCGGGTTTACGAAGGTCGAAACGATCGCGGTTTTGTTCTCTGCTACGCACTTTTCTATGAGGCTAGCGTGTCCATCGTGAAGTGCGCCCATTGTGGGTACGAAGCCGATATTTTCGGGATTTGCCGCTACGAAATCTTGCAGCTGTTCTACTGTTCTTAAAATTTGCATTTTCTCTTCTTTAAAATATAGAAATATAAGACTAAGGATTATATCAAAAAAAACTAAAGGTATAAATTAACTCTAAGCAGCAATCTGTTTAGCGAGTATTAATCAATAAATAATAAAATTCTTCTCACGAGCTTTAGCTCCAAAATAACAAAAAAGGAACAAAAATGGCTACTCAAGAGATAAATTTGGAGTCTTTAAAAAAAGATATCGACTCTTTAAAAACAGACTTAAAAGACATTGTCAAGTCCATTAAAGACACAGGTACACAGCGCGCAGAATCTGCTAAAGACAAAATTCTAGATCAACTAAATAGCGACGAAATTAAAAAATATATAGACGATCTAAGACTAAAAGGTAAAGACGGTATAGAAAACGTAAACGACGCAATAAAGCAAGACCCGATAAAAAGCATTGCTATCGCTGCAGGCGTTGGATTTTTAGCCGCTTGGTTGCTAAAAAAATAATGGCCAGTATATCTGAATTTATAGTTTCGGTAGTAGAGCTCGTAGACGCTCAAGCCGACGACATCAGGTGCTCTTTTTTAAGGAGCGCCAATTCTGTTTTATTAAATACGATAACTAGCGTAATCTGCATTATAGGTTTGGTATTTTTCTTACTGGGGCTACACACGCTCCTTGAAAAAACTATCGGAGAAATTTGGGCGTATTTTGCCTGCTCTGCTGTAGCTTTTTTATCTTCGATTATCGTATACAAGGTATTCCGTGCAAAGTGATATAACAAAAGAAAAGCTAAGAACAGTGGTATCGATGCTAGAGAACAAAAACACAGATAAAAAAAAGCTAAAACTCGAAGAGGCTAAACTAAATTTATTACTAAATGACCCACTACCAAACTTTTCAACAGAGCTCAACCTAATCAATAGAGGCAATATTAAGCAAGCCTTGATATCCATAATAGATAAACATTTCATAATACCTACTCTAAATAAAATTTTATAAACAACCTTAATCCAAATATGTTATAATCACGCCAAAAAGCACAAAAAAGGTCTTAAATTTTGGATAATTACGAATACACGGAACTTCTAAAAACCCTAAACACGAAAGTAGAAAATATCGCTGGCGTCGTAAAACCCGAGAGCATCAAAGCTCGCCTAAAAGAGATCGAGGAGATGGAAAACGATCAAAATTTCTGGCAAGACATCGCAAAAGCGGGCGCAATCGGTAAGGAAAAAACTAAAATTTCAAACATCTTAAATAACTTCCTAAACGCTAAAAGCGCCGTAGACGACGCAAAGGATCTATATGAGCTGGCAAACTCTGAAAACGACGAAGAGACGATAAATTCGCTCTTTGCCGAGGCGGACGAGCTAGAGGACAAGATCGTAAATTTAGAAATTTCTATGCTGCTTAGCGGCGAGGACGACGGCAAAAACGCCATCGTCACCATCCACCCGGGTGCTGGCGGTACGGAGAGCAACGACTGGGCGAGCATGCTATACCGCATGTACCTGCGCTTTTGCGAAAGAGAGGGCTTTAAGGTCGAAACTCTGGACTTCCAAGAGGGCGAAGAAGCCGGACTAAAAGACGTGAGTTTTATCGTTAAAGGCGTAAACGCCTACGGCTACCTAAAGGCTGAAAACGGCATCCACCGCTTAGTACGAACCAGTCCGTTTGATAGCGCCGGACGCCGTCACACGAGCTTTACTAGCGTGATGGTAAGCCCGGAGATCGACGACGACATCGAGATAGAAATCGACGAAAAAGACCTAAAAATCGACACCTACCGCGCAGGCGGAGCAGGCGGTCAGCACGTAAATAAAACCGAGTCTGCCGTACGCATCACTCACGCGCCTACCGGCATCGTCGTACAGTGTCAAAACGACCGCAGCCAGCACAAAAACAAAGCCACAGCGATGAAAATGCTAAAATCGCGCCTTTACGAACTAGAGCTAATGAAACAGCAAGAAGCCGCAGGCAGTATCGAAAAAAGCGAGATCGGCTGGGGTCATCAGATCCGCTCCTACGTGCTTTTCCCGTATCAACAGGTCAAAGATAACCGCAGCGGCGAGGCGTATAGCCAAACCGACGCGATACTAGACGGCGACATAAAAAAGCTCATTGAGGGCGTTTTAGTAAGTCAAAAAAGCATAAACTAGAAAGGAAAAATATGGAAATTTCAGCTCTTTTAAACCAACTAGGCTACAACGAAAACGACGCGACCACCGCGCAAGTTAAGCGCATCCTAAACAACTGCGACGGGTTAAATTTAAGTAGCATAATCACGCTAAACGATCACCTAAAACCGCTTGGCGGCTTTGTCGCGATGAGCGGTAGCGAGGACGTATTTAAGATAAAAAACGCGGGCAAAACGCCGGGCGCGCTAAACGTGATCGAAAACTGGGCTGAAAAAAACAAGATAAGCATAAAAAGAGTAAACGAAAATACCCACTACATACTAGGAAAAAACATATGAAAAACTACGATATCGTAATAATCGGCTTTGGCAAGGCTGGCAAAACTCTCGCTGTAAAAGCCGCAAATTTGGGCAAAAAGGTCGCCGTGATCGAAAAATCGGCGCAGATGTACGGCGGCACGTGCATAAACGTCGGCTGCATTCCGACTAAAAAGCTTGTAAATTTGAGCAAAGAGGCAAAATACGTCAACAATAACGTCGCGGGCGAATACTTCGCGCTAAGCATCGAAAAAAAAGACGCTCTTGTCTCCGCGCTTAGAGCTAAAAATTTCGCGATGCTTGACGGCAACGCAAACGTCGAGGTGATAAACGGCACGGCTAAATTTATAGATAAAAATAGCGTCGAAGTAGCTGCCGCAGACGGCTCAAAAAGCGTGCTTACCGCGCCGACTATCGTTATAAATACGGGCTCGGTTAATGAAAAACCAAGCTTTGAGGTTAGCTCAAATTCTGCTTACGACAGCACGGGGATTTTAAACCTAAAAACGCTTCCAAAGCACCTAGTAGTCGTGGGCGGCGGATACATCGGGCTTGAGTTTGCCTCGATGTTTGCCGAGTTTGGCTCAAAAGTAACTATCGTAGCTCGCTCTGGCGTACTAAAAAACGAGGACGATGACGTAAAGCAGAGCGTAAAAACGCTGCTTGAAACGCAAGGCGTCGAGATTTTAGAGGGTTGCGAAGTTAAAAATTTAAAAGATTGCGCGCTAATTTTTACCCAAAACGGCGAGGCAAAAAGCCTTGACGCGGACGCATTTTTACTAGCGACGGGGCGCGTAGCGGCGACTTCGGAGCTAAATTTGAGCGAAGCAGGCGTACAAACCGACGCCAAAGGAAACGTGCTCGTAAACGAGTTTTTACAAACCGCCCAGCCGCATATCTACGCGGTAGGCGACGTTCGCGGCGGGGAACTTTTCACATACACGAGCCTAGATGATTTTCGCATCGTCTTTGACAAGCTTTTTGGCGCGGGCAAACGTAGCACGCTAAACCGCTCTCCTCACGCCAGCACGCTTTTTACCGAGACTCCGCTAGCTAGCATCGGGCTAAGCGAAAAACGAGCCGCGGCGCAAAATTTAGACTTTAAAGTCCTAAAACTCGCACTAGCTGCAGTCCCGGGCGCAAAGGTAGTCGGCAACGAAACGGGATTTTTAAAAGCGATCGTGGACGCAAAAAGCGGCAAAATTTTAGGCGCAGCGTTTCACTGCGTTTATGCAAACGAGCTTATCAACGAGATCGCCATCGCAATGGCTCTAGGCGCGGGCGCTGATTTCTTTAAAAACCAGATTTTCACCCATCCTAGCATCAGCGAAGCGCTAAACGACCTCTTTGGACAATTTTAAAACTACGGAAAGGTAAAAAATGAGAAATTTACTTCTTGCTTTTATCGGGCTTTTATTCGTAGGATGCGCAGCTTCAAGCGGCGCCCCTAGCGACAACCCGGACTATGATTTTAACAAACGCGCCATAGAAGTACTAAAACCCAAATGCGAAAGCGGCAACTACTCCGCGTGCAACGATCTTGCCATCAGTTATCAAAATTTGCAAGATCACAAAACCGCTCTAAAATACTATGAAAGAGCGTGCAAAAATAACTATCAAGCCGCATGCACAAACCTCGCCAACATGTACCAAACCGGCCTTGGTGTGAGCAAAGACGCAAACAAAGCACTTGAAATCTATAGCGCATCATGCACGAACGGCGGAGCATACTCTTGCTACTACTTAGGCGAGTTTTACCGCTCAAACGCCGACGGCAAGGAGCCCGACTACGTAAACGCTATGTCGGCCTACGATAGAGGCTGCAAACTAGGCGACGTGCCGTGCTGCACGAACACGGCGGTGCTTTACGAACACGGCCTAGGCGTAGCGCAGGACGAGTCAAAAGCCAGAAGCATCTACCGCTCGGCGTGCTTTAGCGGTGACACCTCCGCATGCGACAATCTAAAGAGAATGGGCAGAAAACGCTAATATAAAACATCAAATTTAACGCCTTTAAATTCGGCGTTAAATTTACTACGGCGAGTCAAATTCGGCTCGCCTTTTTAAATTTGACCGTAGCAAATTTAACTTCAAATTTACCACAAAAATTTACCTCCAAATACCAGCATCTTAAAAATACAAAAACACAAAAACCATCCGTCAAATTTGACGCCTAACGCTCGTAAAATTTAACAGCTCAAATTTAGGTTTTATTTTTGACGTTCCGTAGCCAAATTTTATTCGCTTCGTCAAAAAACAGGTTAAATTTGAGCGGATTTTCCCTGCAAATAGCAAAAAGAAACAACGCTAGATTTGAGTAAATTTATAAAAAGTAGAAAACGGGGGCTCAAATTTAAGCCCCCTTCAGAAGTGCAGGTTTAGAATAAAAACTAAAATTTATAAGAGACGTTAACCTTAAAGTTTCTGCCCGGCTCCCAGTCGATCGCGTTCGCATCGCCCGTGTACTGGGCCATTCTTTGAGAGTGCGAGACGTAGGCTTTGTTAAATACGTTATAAACGCCCGCGTTTATCTCAAGTCCTTTAAATTTACCGCCGCTTGGCGCATAAGTGAGATAGATGTCGCTCACGGCGTAGCTCGGGATATGCACGGCCGCGTCGTTGCCGGCACTCGTCGTGTCTTTCGAGGCAAAATAAATAAGGTTATAACCCACAAGCGTATCGATAGCGTTTATCGAATACTCGGCGTTAAAGGTGTATTTGTCGCCCTGATCGCGGTAGCCGATAATATTTGACGTGTAGTAGCCGCCGCTGCCGTTTCTCACGCGGTCTTTATATCTTACTTTTTGATGAGTATAGCTAGCGCCTAAGCTTAGCGCATCGAGATTCAACCTTGCCAAAAGCTCGACACCGTCGATATCCGCGCCGCCTGCATTGATCCTATAAAGCACCGGATTTATACGCCCGCCTGCTGCGTTATTATCTACGATTAGATTTTTGTATTTTGTTTTAAAGTATTTAGCTACGAAGCTAACGTGTCCCGTTTCGCTAAACTCGCCCCTGTAGCGTCCGCCGATCTCGTAGCTATCGCCCGTAGTGGCCTTTAGATCAGGGTTTGCTCTGTATCCTAGCGCCGTACCCCTACTAGCGCCGCTAGCTAGCATGGACTCCATAACGTCCGGTCCTCTAAACACTTTAGCATAGCTGGCAAATACCCCAAGCCCTCTCATAAACTCGTAATCAAGCGCCAAAGCCGGCGAAAATTCGTCAAATTTGTATTTGTAGCCGCCGATATTTGCGCCAGTGCCGTTATATGTCTTTAGCTCGTGGCGCTCGTATCTGATGCCCGGAGTCACGGTAAGTCCAGCAAATTTGATCGCGTCTTCCAAATAAAACGAGTAGTTGTTTACTTTTTCAGGGCGGTTGTTTTGCGGTTTGTTAAAGTTCTCGCTGTGGTAGTACTCCGCGCCGTATCTTAGAGTCTGCTTCACGTCGCCTGTTTCTACCGCTGTTTTTGCTTTCGCGCTTAAGCCTCTAGTTTTTACGCCCCATTTGCTAGCGTCGATCCTCTGATGTTTCGTATGATAGGCCGTTACGTCTAGATTTAGCAGTTCGCTCGGCGTAAATTCGTATTTTAGCGTCGTCGTATCGCGCTCGTATTTGCGGTAGTCATCATTTGCATGCCAACTACCAAATTCTGCTCTTAAAGGATAAAGTCCCTTGTAGTGGTTGTGCTCGTGAGAGAGCGATATCCTGTGCGCATCTAAAAAGCTATATCCGAGCTTAAAAAGATAGCTAAGGTCGTTGCCGTCGCCGCCGATTTTCTTACCGTTACCGCTCTTGCCGTAGTCGTAGCCTTTGTGATTTATCGCGGCTAAAAAGTCAAGCCCCTCGACCGGCGCGGTAAATACCGTGAGCCCTTGCGAAAATTCGTCGTTGTTTGAGGCGTAGCCCGTTTTGATTTTCGCGCCGATGATTTCGCCGTCATCTAGCAGGTCTCTAGCGTCCACCGTCCTAAAGGCTACCGAACCGCCCAGGGCTCCGGCGCCGTTTACAACAGAACGCGAACCAACCTCAACGTCGATGGCTTTAATCAGATCAGGGTCGATCAGTAGGTCTGCGTTGTGGTGAAAGGTATTTCCGTTTTGCTTCGCGCCGTCGATCGTGATATTTAGGCCGCGGTCGCTCACACCCCTCATGTAAATTTTTTGGTTCATGCCGTTCGTACCGCCCACATAAACGCCCGGGATATCGCGCATGACATCTTTTAGTATACCTGCGTTTCTCGTGCTTATTTTTACGTCGTCTACGCCGTAGCCGCCGCCGGTGCTGCTTACCTCTACGCCGCTTAGGATTACGTTCTCGGCGGCATTTGCGCCGATGGCCAAAGCCGCTACGAAAGAAATCTTCGCAACATTGTTAAAACTCATTTTTTCTCCTCTTTAAATTTACGAAAATTTGCGCCTATTTAGAAAAACATTTAAATTTTGTTTTCTTTAATCCGCTCAAATTTTGAAAACGAATACTACAATCTTAAGACTAAATTTTAGATAAATTTATCTAAAATATTACTTGCTTATTCGTTATTGACAATAAATACCATAATCTGATATAATTGCCGCGCAAATTTTATAAGAAGGCATTAAATGGAATTTCTCAAACACAACGTCGATTACGTTATCATCGGTATTTTAGGGCTTATGAGCTTTGTCGTAGTGTGGCTCACGATAGAGCGCTTGATTTTTTACGCAAATGTTAAATTTGAAAACTACAAGAATCAAGACGACTTTGAAGAGAGCGTAACTAGAAATTTAACAACGCTTTATATAGTTTATTCAAATGCGCCGTATATCGGACTTTTGGGTACGGTCGCGGGCATCATGGTAACCTTTTACGACATGGGTATGAGCGGCGGCATCGACACTAAAAGCATCATGGTCGGCCTGTCTCTCGCGCTAAAAGCAACCGCGCTAGGCCTCATCGTCGCGATACCGACGCTAATGATCTACAACGCGTTTATGAGAAAAGTGGACGTACTCGTAAACCGCTACAAGGCTTCACGTGAGAATGCCTAAAAAAGAGGGATTAAACGTAATCCCGCTCATAGATATTATGCTCGTTTTGCTAGCTATCGTGCTTAGCATCTCTACCTTTATCGCTCAGGGCAATATCAAAATCGACCTGCCAAACAGCGAGAGCGCGGAAAAAAAACAAGATGAAAACGATAAAATCGCCGTTTTAATTAATAAAGATAATGAATTTTTCATAGGCGAAGATAAAATCGCTGAGGAAAATTTGAAAGAGAAACTAAACGAGATAAAAAACGAAACGTTAATAGAACTAAAAAGCGATAAAGAGAGCAAATTCGACTCGTTTATCAAGGTTATCGACATACTAAAAGAAAAAAATCATGAAAACTTCGCTATCACGACAACAACTGAATAGACGCGCCAGCTTTACGGGGCTTGGCGTTTCTATCCTGTTGCACTCTATCCTCATCGGGTCTTTTATCAAATTTTACGAAGAACTAAAACCGATGCCGGAAGAAAAAAGCGTTAAAATAGCGCTAAATACCTTTACGCCGCCAGCAGCTCCGCTCCCGCCGGCACCCACTCCGCCGGCCCCACCGCCTCCGGCACCGCCTGCGCCTCCTCCGCCAGAGCCCGTCGTCACGCCGCCGGAGCCGCCAAAACCGGTCGAGCCGCCTAAGCCAATAGAAAAGCCAAAGCCGGTGGAAAAACCGAAACCAATAGAAAAGCCGGTGGAAAAACCGAAACCAAAACCTAAACCTACGCCAAAACCGGTCAAAACGCCTGAGCCTGAGCCGGAACAGCAAGTTGCGCAGGCAACGCCGCCCGCGGCACAGCCAAGCGGCGCTCCAAGCTCGAATGTAAAATCAAATTTACTGCCTAGCGGAGCGGAAACGGTTGGAGAATTTAACTTCGCAACATCAGCCGGCGACGAGAGATTTTCTAAGATCCAAAAGGCGATACAAAAGCATCACAAATACCCTAAACGCGCGGAGAAAATGCGCCATCAGGGCGTCGTAGAGGTTAGCTTTTTGTATAAAAAAGACGGCACCGTCCGCGACGTAAAAGTGATAAAAAGCTCAGGCTTTGAGACGCTAGACGAGGCCGCGGTCGAGCTCATAAACCGCGCCGCGCCTGACTTTCCGACGCTTGATCGCGACTACGCTATCAAAATCCCGGTTAGTTACAAACTCACGTAAATTTAAGCCGTTTTTGCGGCTTAAATTTCTACTTTCATTCTACAAATTTAGCGCAATAAATCAAAAAATAAGCCACTATGTTTATAAATTAGCGCCGCTAAAATCGGTCGCAATCAAATCAAAATTGACATCGTAGCAGTGGTCCGAATTTACCAAACAACGCGCCCAAACGACTAATTAAATTTACGCTAAATTTAGCCGGCGGCTAGTTCAAATTTATGCCTAGCGATCTTGTAAATTTTACTTAAACGCCCTCTTATACGAGTTTTCTATCAGCTCAGCGCACCCTAGCTCGCTCATCGCGGCCTGCGCAAAATTTGGATTTCGCAGCAGCTCTCTGCCGTAGGCCACCGCGTCGCAAATGCCGCCTAGTAGCAGCGCCTCGCCCTCGGACGCCTTTGTGATGAGTCCGACCGCGATCACCGGGATGCCGACTGCTTGCTTTACGGCCTTGGCGTAGCCTGCTTGATAAAGCGGCATAAACGCAGGCGCGCTATCCGTGCACTCAAAAAATCCGCCCGCCGAGACGTGGATAAACGCCGCACCCAAGAGCTCGAGCTCCTTTGCCAGACGCACGCTATCCTCTAGGCTCCAGTCGCCCTTCACCCAACTATCCGCGCTTATGCGCACGCCGACGGGGATTTTTACCGCGGCTTTTATCTCGCTTAAAATTTCTTTTAGAAATCTCGCGCGGTTTTCAAAGCTTCTGCCGTATTCGTCGTTTCTCAGGTTGATCCCGGGCGAGAGAAATTCGCTGATGAGATAGCCGTGCGCGGCATGGATCTCGATCGCAGCGTATCCTGCGCGCTGGGCTCTAATCGCAGCCTGAACAAAAGCTTGCTTGACCGAGACGATGTCGTCCGCGCTCATTTGTTTCGGCATTTTGTAACTCTCGCTAAATTTTACCGCACTAGGCGCGATCAGATCCTCGCACTCGCTTTTTCTGCCGGCATGCGCGAGCTGGACGGCCATTACGGCGCCGTATTTGACGCACTCCTTGACGAGCCTGGCGTGCGCCTCTAGCTGCTCGTCGTTCCACAGCCCCAGATCGCGGCTCGTGATCCTGCCTCTAGGCTCGACTGCCGTAGTTTCGACGATGATGAGCCCGACTCCTCCTAGCGCGCGAGCGGCGTAATGCAAGCGGTGAAAGCACCTAGGTAGGCCGTTTTCATCCTTGGCCTTATACATGCACATCGGCGGCATGACGATGCGATTTTTGATCTCTAGATCGCCGATTTTTAGCGGCGAGAAAAGCAAGCTTTGCATAAGAAATCCTTTAAAAATTATTTGCGGTTATTTTAGGCTATTTGTTTAAATTTATTAACTCGTGCGGCAAATTTTAGCAACCGCACTAGTAGATGAGGTTGTAAGAGCTAAAGCGTAAATCAACCATAAAGACGCGTGCGGTAACAGCCTATGTTAGCTTCCGCCAAATTTGAAATTTACTCGCCGCCGTTAAAAATAGAAGTAAAGTACTCGTCTATGTCCATGCCATCTTTTTTCATCTGTTTTAGCCTTATTTTGACATCGGCACCCTGCCAAAGTATCGGCGACATCGCAAACATCATCTTATCAAGGCTAAAATTTCTCACGTCATCGCGCCAGCCATCCCAGCGGTAAAGCTCGTAAAATTTAGATATATCGCCACAAAGCGCCCAGTACAAAAACTGCGAGTAGCTAAGCTGCGTATCTTCCCATTCGCCGCTATCTGGCGCGTAGTAAAAGACATTGCCGCCTTTACCATCAAATGCACCGCCGTTTATCGCAAAAAATCCCCCAAAACATTGTCCGCCACGAGCAAATAACTAGGTATCTGCCCTGCTTCGCTAAAGCTTTTGCCAAGGTTGAAACTGTAAATTCCGCGCTTCATCTGCTCACATCCAGAGCCTAGCACGTGCAGCCAGCCGCCATCTATCACGATGCCGCTGCTCCCATAGGCAAGCGCTCCCATAGGCAATCGTGTAGTGACCTGAAGCCCCAAAAGCTCGCTTTGAGACCTGTTCTCGTCACGTGGTAAAATCTCGTAGCTATTTTTGGCCTCTTTTAGCCACTCTTCTATTAGCGCCCAGCCCGGCTCATTTGTGTCTATAAGCTCGCCCAAAGACCTCATCGCGCGTCCTTTTGGTCAAATTTGATGAAATTTAAAAGAAGGATTTGGCGAGTCGCCCCCGCCAAATTTATATCAGTAGATTATTTTGCGTCCCAAGCTAGGATTGTGTTGCCCTCGGCGTCGGTAGCCACGTCGCCCATGCCCATGATGTTGTAGCCGCAGTCGACGTAGTGCACCTCGCCGGTCACGCCGCTAG
>CAUQPE010000053.1:0-11211 GCA_963519915.1 uncultured Campylobacter sp.
GGCGTGCTAAAACACAAAGAAACCTACGAAATCATCAGCGCCGAGAGCATCGGACTGGATAAAAACTCGCTGGTGCTTGGCAAACACTCGGGTCGCCACGCTTTTAAAGATAAGCTAATAAGCCTTGGCTTTGAGCTCGAAGATAGCGCGCTAAACGAGGCGTTTGAGAAATTTAAGGCGCTTGCGGATAAGAAAAAAGAGATCTTTGACGATGATTTGCGCGCGCTAGTTACGAGCGAGATCATCAAGATCCCTGAGGCTTTCGAGTTTTTAACGCTTACGCAAAGCAGCTGCAACAAGGGCTTAAGTAGCGCGGCGATCACGCTTCGTCACGCCGACGAGATCAAGAGCGATGCGGCGCTAGGCAACGGTACGGTGGATGCGATATTTAAGGTCATCGACCGCCTAAGCGGTATCCACGGCGTACTCAAAGATTATAAGGTTAGCGCCGTTTCGCAGGGCAAGGACGCGCTGGCAAACGTCGTCGTGAAGGTCGAATTTGACAGTAAAACCATCATCGGACACGGACTTGATATCGATACGATGACGGCGAGCGCCAGGGCGTATATAGGTGCGCTAAACAGCTACGTAAAGATCACTGCCACAAAGTAAAATTTGAGCGGTTTTGCTTTGCTCTCTAAGCAAATTTAAGGCTCAGATTCGGGCCTTAAATTTGTAAATTTAGCCTTTAAATTCGGCTTGTTTTAAAACCAACAAAAATACAAAAATCAAATTTAAACCTCCTCGCATTTACCGCCGCGCCATTAAAATTTGCTATAATCAAACCAAATTTTTAAAGGAGAAAATATGAAAAAAATCGCGTTTTTGTTAATGATTATCGGGGTGTTTGCTTTTGCCAAAAGCGAAGAAGCGCCGCAAAAATATGAGCCAAAGCAGCTCGAGATGGTGCTTATCCTAGATAAATCAGGCTCGATGAGCGGTCTTGAAAGCGATACTATCGGCGGCTTTAACTCGATGATCGACAAGCAAAAAGAAGCAGGCGTGGACGCCAAGGTAACGACGGTGCTTTTTGATACGAATTTTAAAACTCTGCACGATAGAGCCGATATCAAAAAGGTAGAGAAACTAACAAGCAAAGACTACGTCGCCGGCGGTAACACCGCGCTACTAGATGCCGTGGGCGATACGATAAATAAAATCTCAAAAGTCGAGGATATCTATGCTAAAAACAGAGCCGTGCTTTTCGTGATCGTAACCGACGGACAGGAAAACTCGAGCAGGGAGTACTCAAAGGCGCAGATCAAAAAGATGATAAGCGACAAGCAGGAAAAATACGACTGGGAGTTTATATTTTTGGGAGCGAACATCGACGCGGTTAGCGAGGCACAAAGCCTGGGCATAAAGGGCACGAACGCGGTGAAATACAAAAACAGCAGCGAAGGCGTACAGCGAAACTTCGAGGCTGCTGCCGAGATGTCCAAAGATATGGCGATGGATAAAAAATCAAGCTCAAAGTGGCGTGAAAAGGTACTTGAGGATAAGTAAAATTCAACCAAAGCGCGGCTTGTCGCCGTGCTTTGGTTAAATTTACGGTTGTTTTTTAAGCCGCGAGTTATATAGTAGGGCGTTAAATCTGACTAGGCGAGTTGTTTTTGCTTTTGTCAAATTTAACAAAACTGCTTTGACGCTGTAAATATACAAGAATTATTAAAAATTATTCGGGCGACTTCGCGATAAATTTATCGCCGTATCGCCCAAATAAACTATTTTTTCAGTTTCTCGTAATCAATCATAAAATCCACAAATTTGCTTTTAAAATTTGGATCTTTTATTAGTCCGTATTGTATCGTCGCAGCCTCGATGTTATCGATCTCTTGATATAGGTGTCCTAGCGCCACGCGGCTTTCCATCGCATTTGGATCGGTGAGCTTTGATAGCTCCAAAAGTGCGGTGGCGTTTTGCGGGTGGTTTGAGCCGATGGCGGCCACGGCAGCTAGAAATAGCGTGCCAGCGTCGTTTATCTTAAATTCATCGATTATGCGGTTGTAGATCTGATAGCTCTCCTCAAAATCGTTCGTGAAAATGTCGATGTAGGCTAGCGTTTGGAGCAAGTCGGCGTTATTGGCGCCTTGTTTTAGCAGCGCTTTTATTTTCTCGCGCTCGTAGTTTAGCAGACCCGAGATTTGCAAAAGCTTGATGTATTGCTCTTTGATGATGTTTGCGCCGTGGTAAAACGCCGCGTCGTTTAGCCGCTTGTCGTGGAAGTAAATTTGTATCTGCTCGACGTATTTTTTGATGCTTTCATCCTTGTAGTTTGCGATAAAATCAAGAATGTTCGCCACGATATCTTCAGGTAGCTTAGCCTTTAAAATTTGCGTTTTTTTGGCAAACTCCTCACCCTTGTCGGTCATCTTTGCGATTATCGCGTCAAAGGCCAAATTTAGCGCGCTCTCTTCCTTTTCTTCTTCCAGCCAGCGCATGAGGGCGCCGCTATTGTTTGCGATGAGGGCCATTAGAGCTTGGCTTACGGGCGCGTCTTTTGAGCTTGCGTCGTGGTCGAGATTTTCAGAAATTTCTTGCAGTAGTTTGGTGTTATCTACGGCATTTATGTCGTTTGCGATGGCGCCTAGCACGCCTGCTAGATGATTTGTAGGGTCTAGGTGATAGCTCATGATAAAGTGCTTTGCCGCCATGCTAAAGTTGCCCAGCTGCGCGTAGCTAAGCGCTAGGTCGTAGTGTAAAACCGAGTGTTCGGGATAGAGCGAGATGAGCGAGGCAAACTGCGCGTTGGCCTGCTTTAGCTTGTAGTTTAGGGCATTTGCAATGGCTGAGGATAGCTCTAAATTTACCTTTGAGAGCGCGCCGCTAGCGTTTAGGTAGTTGCCCGCAGCGCTTGCATCGTCTAAAAATAGGCTCACTCCGCCTTTTCTTATGTAGTTTATCGTTTGAGTAGGGTCAAAAACCTTATAAGGCGCGAAGTAAAATAGCGTCTCGTAACGTTTGGTTTTGTCGAAAAACAGGTCGTTTCTAAAGTGCGCCTGAGCTAAATTTACGTCAAAAAGCTCCGGTTTTAGGATCGTTTTGATTGGGAAATTCGCGTTTAAAAATAACGGATCTTCGTGAAAAACAGCTTTTATTTCATTGGTCGCAGCTTCAAAATTGCCATCTTTTAGGTTGATGATGGCTATCATCGAGTTTATTTTATTTGAGTCGCCGCCTTTGTTGAGTGCTAAATTTAGCCTATTTCTGGCCTTTTCATATTGCCCGAGTCTTGCGTAGAGCATGCCCAGAGCTAGATCTGCGTCAAATTCTTTTTGAGCTTCTAGCTTTTTTATCGCTTCGGCGTCGTCGCCGATAAAGCTTAAAATTTTAGCCGCTAGGTAGTCGTAGCGATCTTTATAGTAGTCGTTTTCGGCGTGCGAGAGGGCCGCTAGAGCCTCGACGTATTGGCCTTTATAGTAGTTTATGAGCGCGTAGTAGTAGTTGTATAGCGGAGAGTCTGCTTCTTTATATAAAAACGAGCTTGCGAGATTTATATAGTAGTTAAAATTTTGCTCGTTTTTTAGCTCAAGTGAGCTAACTGCGGCGTTTATGGCGCTAACGGCGACGTTTTCGTTATTGTCGATAGCTTTTTTAAAGCTTTTTAGCGCGTCTTCAAATTTGCCCTGCCTCATCTGTGAAACGCCGAGATTATAGTTTGAGAGACTTTGGTTATAAACTGCGATGTTTTCGTAGATTTTCAGCGCCTCAAATTTATTGCCCTTTTCGTAGAGCAAATTTGCCTTAGCGATCATGTCGTCGATTTTTGAGCTACCGAATTTTTGCGACTCGTAGTGCTCCTCGATATCTTTTACGATCTGTTTTTCGTCTATCGGCGGCTTTTTTTCGCCTCTAAAAACAAAAAATAAAACTATTGCCAGTATAATGACGAACGCACCTGCCGCCCCGCCGATAATAAAAAGCTTTTTCTTGCTTTTTTTAGCGTCTTCTTGCGCGTCTGCGGGTTGTTCGGGGACTACTGGTTCTAGCTCGTCGAGCGAAACCAGCTCGTCGCTTTCGCTGCCTTCTTGTTCTTCCGGTCGAGGTGCTTTATCGCTTGGCTCGGCCTCTTCGAGGATTACTACGTTTTCATCGTCGTTTTGCGCCACTACATATACCTTTTAAGAATTTCCGGGATCTCGATGCTGCCGTCTGCTTTTTGGTAGTTTTCCATTATCGCTATGAGCGTTCTGCCTACGGCTAGGCTCGAGCCGTTTAGGGTGTTTACCAGAGCGTTTTTCTTGCCGTCTTTGTAGCGGATTTTAGCCCTGCGCGCTTGGAAGTCGCGGGTATTTGACACCGAGCTTATCTCGCGGTATTTGTTTTGCCCCGGTAGCCAGACCTCGAGGTCTATCGTCTTTGCCGCGCTAAAGCCAAGGTCTCCGCTGCAAAGCAACATGTGGCGGTGCGGCAATCCAAGGCTCGTTAGTAAGTCGCTGGCGCACGCTACCATCTCGTCTAGCATCTGTGCGCTAAGCTCTGGAGTCGTGATGGCTACGAGCTCGACCTTTTCAAACTGATGTTGGCGTATCATGCCACGCGTGTCGCGTCCGGCGGAGCCCGCTTCTTTACGGAAGCACGCCGAGTAGCAAGTCATCTTTATCGGTAAGCTCTCTACGGGTAAAATTTCGTCATTATAAAGATTCGTCACCGGCACCTCACTAGTAGGGATTAGATACAGGTCCTCGCCCTGAGCCTTATATAGATCGTCTTCAAATTTAGGCAACTGTCCGGTGCCGTAAAGCGTATTTGCATTTACCAAAAACGGCACGTTAACCAGCTCAAAACCGCGCGCGTTGTTAAAGTCGATCATGTAGTTAACTAGCGCTCTTGATAGGCGCGCTCCCATGCCCTTTAACACGCAAAAGCGCGAGCCTGATAGCTTAACGCCCCGCTCGAAATCAAGCCAGCCTAAGCTCTCGCCAAGCTCCCAGTGCTCCTTTGGCGCGAAGTCAAATTTAGTCGGCTCAAGCACGGTTTTTACGCGTACGTTGTCCTCCTCGTCCTTGCCAAACGGCACGTCGTCGTCGGTGATATTGGGCACGCAGCTTGCGATGTTTTCTAGCTTTTCCTCGTATGCGCGCACGATATCGGCGGCATCGCCCATCGCGGCTTTGTTCAAATTTAGCTCGTTTTTTAGCTCGTCGGTATTCTCGCCGTTTCTGGCCTTTATGCCCAGCTCCTTGCTCTTGGCGTTTTGGATCGCTTGGAAATTTTCTAGCGCTTGACGTTTGGCTTTTAGCTCGTTAAACGTCGTCAAAAGCTCGTTTAAAACCTCTGGCTTTACGTTTTTGCCTTGTAACTTTTTTACGAACTCGTCGTAGCGAGTGTCGAGTAGTTTTAAATTTATCATATCTTCTCCTTAAACCATAAACATAACTTTAGCAAGTATCACGATGACCGCAGCCGCCGCAAATGCAAACGGGTGGATGTTGCCTAGCGGGCTAGGGCGCTTTAGTATAAATTTGCACGTGAGATTGGTCGCTACCGCCGCAAATATCAGCATTGCTAAAATAACTTTTATCATCAAGGCGGTTTGTAAATTTGACGCGAAATATCCGCCTGCTTTAGAGCCGACCCAGCTGCTCATCATCATGCCGCCCGTTAAAATCAAAATCAGCACGCAAAGCGGCATGATCTTTATCGCGACGCTTGTGATAGCCTGCTGCGCTTTTTGCGCTATTTCCGCGGGCAGTTTCTTTTTAGCCCTTGAAAAAATAATCACGTCGAAAAATAAAAATCCAACGAAAATAATAGCGCAGATCAGGTGAATAAGCTGCGCATAAGGGTAGATTGCTTGCACTTTTTTCCTTTAAATTTATTTATAAATGCCGGTTGCGGCGCGTATTTTTTCCATTATCGGCGCTGCGATGGCTCGCGCTCTTTTCGCGCCTTCGTTTAAAATTTCATCCACTTCGCCAGCGTGATTTAGATAATAATCAAATTTCTCCCTAGCATCCGCGAAATACTCCCAAACCAGCTCGTTTAGATACATCTTAAAGTGTCCGTGTCCTTCGCCGCCGCGCTCGTATCTAGCCTGCAAGTCGCGCTGTCCGTCCTCGTCTAGGAATAATTTAGCGATATTATAGACGTTGCAGTTTTGCCACTGCTTAGGCGCTTCAAGCGGCTCCGAGGTCGTCACGATGCTTGAAATTTGCTTTTTTAGCTCTTTGGCGCCGGCGAAAATATCTATCGTGTTGCCGTAGCTTTTGCTCATTTTTGCGCCGTCGGTGCCGGGCACCGTAGCTACGTTTTCATCGACTTTGTACTCCGGCAGGACGAAGATATCGCCGTGCTCGTTGTTAAATTTGATCGCGATATCGCGCGCGATCTCGACGTGCTGGATCTGATCCTTGCCCACGGGCACGACCTGCGCGCCGTATAGCAGGATATCGGCTGCCATCAAAACCGGGTAGCTAAAAAGCCCGTGATGCGAGGTTAAGCCCTTTGCGACCTTGTCCTTGTAGCTGTGCGCGCGCTCGAGCAGGCCCATAGGCGTGTATTGGCTCAGTATCCAGTAGAGCTCTAAAACCTCTTTGACGTCGCTTTGCACCCAAAATACGTTCTTTTGCGGATCGATACCTAGCGACAAAAACGCGCTCGCCGCCTCATAGGTGTTTTGTTTTAGTTTCCCCGCGTCGGCGACCGAGGTCATGGCGTGGTAGTTTGCGATAAACATAAACATCTCGCTTCGCCCCTGCGCCTCAACCATTTGTTTGATCGAGGCGAAGTAGTTGCCTAGGTGTAGTTTTCCGCTTGGTTGCAAACCTGTTAGTACTCTCATTTTTCTCTCTTTCTCTTGTCTTGCGTGTTGTCTTTTGCGCGCTTTTTGCGGATTTCGTTAAAATTTGACTCGATAGACTACATGCCTTATCTTCGTCAAATTTTAACTTCAAAGCCACAAAAAATCATCGCAAAATACTGCCGCTTCAAATTTTGCATCAAATCATACAAAATTTGTAATCTGATAAATTTAAAAATTCACTTATCTTTTTGCTCTAAATTTTGCAATCCGCCGAATTTGAACTTAAATTTTAACCCACTTAAATTTGACGTTCGCTACTTAAATTTCAGCGATACAAACCGCTCCGAATTTTCACGCCGATACGGCCAAACGCTTTCGCATTAAATTTAAACCGCTCAAATTTCAACCCAAATTTTACTTAATCCTTTTTTATTTTTTCTAAAATCTCTTTTGCGACTTGCTCCAGTTCTTTGCCTTCGACGTCGATTATGAGATCGGCGACGTTTTTATACATCTTTTTTCTCTCGTCGAAAAGCTTTTTTGCTGCGTTTAAATCGCGCAAAAGCGGGCGCTTGGCGTAGTGCATCTGCGCTTTGCCGCTTTCATCTATTCGTTTTAAAATCGCCTCGAAACTTGATTTTAGATAGATGAGTTTGCCGATTTTTTTAAGGCCTGTGACCTTTGCAAAGCCGCCGCCCGCTGCGATCACCGAGGATTTGACGTTTTTGGCCAGCTTTTTAGCGAGTTTTGCTTCGCATTTTCTAAAATACTCCTCGCCTTTTTTCTCGAAAATTTCTCGTACTTTTAAATTTTGCTCGCTTTCGATCAGCTCGTCGGTGTCTAAAAACAGTTTGCCCGTTTTTTTCGCGATGTGCCTTGCTACCGTGCCTTTGCCAACGCCCATAAAGCCGATGAAAACTAGATTTTTACTCACTTTTTCCCTCGTTTTCCTCGTCCGAGCCGCTGCGATTTTTAGGTATCAGCACGATTGGAGTGCCTGATAGATTAAATTTCTCGCGTAGCTTGTTTGTGAGGTAGCGTTTGTAGCTAAAGTGTAGGGCGCGCGGACGGTTCATCACGAGCGCGATTTTTGGCGGCGCGAAACCAAACTGCACCGCGTAGTAAATTTTCACGCTTTTGCCCTTTTCGCGCGGTATAGGATGCGCTTTTACCGCCTCTTCGATAGCTTCATTTAGTCTCGCGGTTTGGATTTTTTGCGTGTAGTTTTTGTAAACTTCTAAAATCAGCGGGTAAATTTTATGCACTCTTTTGCCGCCAAGCGCGCTAACGCTGATGATCGGCGCGTAGGCTAGAAATTTAAATTTATCCCTGATCTCGCGGCTAAATTTATCAAAATCTTCCTCGCTTTTGTCCCATTTGTTTAGCACGATGATGACGCCCAGCTCAAATTTAGCTGCAAGGCCTGCTATGCGCTCGTCAAGCTCGGTTAGCGGCTCGGAGCTATCAAGCACCAAAAGCGCGATGTCGGCGAGCTCTAGCGCAGACTCCGTGCGGTTTAGCGCGTATCTTTCGATACCCTCTATCTTGCCGCGTTTTCTGATACCCGCCGTATCGACGAACTCAAAAATCCTATCCTCGTAAACGAAAGTTTCGTTTACTGGGTCTATCGTCGTGCCGGCTATGTCGCTCACGACCGCGCGGGACTCTTTTACGAGCGCGTTTAGCAGCGAGCTTTTGCCGACGTTTACGCGTCCAATGATACCTACTTGGATATTTTTACGTTCGTAATCCTCGCGAGCCGAAATTTCCCTAACCACCTCGCCGTCGTCGCCGAAATTTTCTAAAAACTCGTCCAGATCCTCGCCCGTGTCGGGTCTGATCTCGTCTTTTAGTTGCTTATAGATCCAGTCTGCTAGCTCGTCGATGCCTGCGTTATGGCTAACCGAGATAGCAAAGCTCGTTTTTGCGCCGAAATTTGCAAACTCGTAGCTTCGTAGCTCGTCTTTTTTGCTATCTACTTTGTTGATCACGAGCGCGGTCGGCAAATTTAGCTTTAAAAGCGCGTAGTATAGAGCCTTGTCCTCGTCACTAGGCATCATTTTGCCGTCAACCATAAAGATGATCGCATCCGAGCTTCTAGCTTCGGCTAGGGTTTTTGCCTTGACGTTTTTAAAGAGCTCGCTACTATCGTCAAGGCCGCCGCTGTCGATCAAAACGCAGCTTCTGTCGTAAATTTCTATAATCGTTTTGTTCGTATCTCGCGTCGTACCGCTAACGTCGCTGGTGATGGCTATACGTCTGCCGGCTAAGCGGTTAAAAAGCGAGCTTTTGCCGACGTTTGGCTTGCCGACTAAAATTATCTTTTGCAAAATTTTCCCTTAAAAATCCCGTTAAATTTACGGCGAAGTTCGCCGCGTTAAATCCCAATTATACAAATTTTTTGCTTACATTGTTTATAAATTTAAGCCGTTTTGCATTACAATACGCCTAAATTTAAAGGAAAAATTTTGTTTCATAGATACGTTTTGCACCATTTGGGCGCTTATTATATGATCATCGCGTGTATGTTTTTTGCCGCCGTCGGAGGCTTTGCGAAGGTTTTGAGCGAGCAGATGTCTAGCATCGAGGTCGTATTTTTTAGAAACGCCGTGGGCCTTGCCATCGTTCTTTACGCCATTTACAAAAGGCCGCCGACGCACCAAAAAGGCGGGCAGCTTTTCGTGCTGATGTTTCGCGGATTTATCGGTACGATCGCGCTTTTTGCTCTTTTTTACAACATCGCTCATATAAATTTGGGCGCGGCTTATACTTTTCAAAAAACCAGCCCCATTTTCACGGCGATTTTTGCGGCGATTTTCTTAAAAGAAGCGCTTAGCAAAAAGGGCTGGGGTGCGATATTTCTTGGCTTTATCGGCATACTTTTTATTATCCAGCCGAATCTTGGCATCAGCAAAACCGACTGGCTGGGTCTTTGGAGCGGCGTGGGGGCGGCGCTTGCGATGCTAAGCGTGAGAACTCTGCGCAAAAGCTACGATACGAGCGTCATCGTGCTTAGCTTTATGGCGTGGGGAACGGCTTTGCCGATGCTTTTGATGGGCGTTGCGGAGTGGGTCAAATTTGAGCCCCTAGATTTCTTGCTTTCGCCGTTTGTGGCGCCGAATTTTAAAGGCGTAATCCTAATCGTGCTAATGGGGCTTGCGGGCTATTTTTTCCAGTTTTATATGACGAAGGCGTATGCGGCGAGCAAAAAGGCGGGCTCGGTCGCCGCGATAAGCTACATGGACGTCGTGTTTTCGCTCGTCGTCGGCTTTTTTATGGGCGATACGCTACCTAATGCGGCGGCGTTTTTTGGTATAATGCTGGTCGTTATCAGCGGAATAATCGTAGCAAGGGAGAGATGATGATACTAATAGCGGGGCCTTGCGTCATCGAGAGCGAGCAGCTCGTTTTTGACGTGGCAAAAAGGCTAGTAAAATTTAACGAAGATAAGCGGATAGATTTTTATTTCAAATCAAGCTTTGATAAGGCAAATCGCACGAGTATAAGCTCGTTTCGCGGGCCTGGACTTGAAAAAGGATGCGAAATTTTAGCCAAGGTAAAAAAGGAATTCGGCTTTAAAATTTTAACCGATATCCACGAGAGCTATCAGGCTGGTCCCGTGGGCGAAGTGGCCGACGTGCTGCAAATCCCGGCATTTTTGTGTCGCCAGACCGATTTGCTCGTAGCAGCTGCTAAGACAAAAGCGGTCGTAAATATCAAAAAAGGGCAGTTTTTAGCGGCATCTGCTATGAAGCACTCGGTGAAAAAAGTGCTAGAAACGCGCGGCGCAAAGGGCGATGGATACGAGATTGCCAAGCAAAACGGCGTGTGGCTAACCGAGCGAGGCAGCACCTTTGGCTACGGAAATTTAGTCGTAGATATGAGAAATTTGGTGCTGATGAGGGAATTTGCGCCCGTGATTTTCGACGCTACTCACAGCGTGCAGATGCCAAGCGCTCTGGGTGAGAAAAGCGGCGGTGACGCGAAATTTGTACCGTATCTAGCGCGAGCTGCGGCGGCTACGGGCGTGGATGGATTTTTCTACGAGACGCACGTAAATCCTTGCGAGGCGCTTTGCGATGGGCCGAATATGCTAAATTTGGACGAGCTATACGCAAATATCGCTCAAATTTTTAAGATAAAAGACGCCCTAGGCGATGCAAACTAAGGGCTTTTTGTGGGTGTTAGGCGGCGCGGTCGCCGAGTGCGGCTGGGCGTATGGGCTAAAGCATGCATCAAGCGCGCCAGAGATCGCGCTCACTGCGATGCTCGTTTGTGTTAGTTTTACGTCCTTTATTATGGCGATGAAATACTTGCCTATTAGTATTACATACACCGTGTTTGTGGGGCTTGGGGCGTTTTTCGTCGTGATCGCCGAGATCGTGAGCGAATTTCGCGCGAGCGGCCAGACGCCGGATTTATTGCGGCTATTTTTCATAGCGACGCTAGTTGCGGGCGTACTGGGG
>CAUQPE010000054.1:0-11198 GCA_963519915.1 uncultured Campylobacter sp.
GCTTTTTACCGACTCGTAAATTTGAGCCGAATTTTAGCGGTCTCGCGGCAAAAATACTTCGTTTTATATTTTTTGTATTCAAATTTGGCTAATTTGTTTTAAATTTTAGCATTCAAAATTTGGGCCAAATTTGACAAATCTTAGCTCCGCATTTTACTTGTCGAGACAGGCATTTTAAAAACGATAAAATTTGAGCCGTCATACCGCGCGCCGCGAAATTTACCACCGATAAATTTTATCCTCGTAAGCAATCAGCCTAAATTCCTCTTTGTGGTTGCCGTTGCCGATCGTGTGGCTATCTTGGCCAGCGCCGAGGCGTAGTTTATGCAGCCTGCCGCCGTATGTACCCACAAATAGCACGCCCCCGTCCTCGCTTAGCGCCATAGACTTTATCGTGCCGCCCAGATAGTGGCGCCAAATTTTACGCCCGTCCTTGCCGACTGCTTTGATGTAGCCGTATGCGTCGCCGAGGATGTAAAAGTCCTGCGTCGCTACGCCCGCATAAACTCTCATCGCATCGTCGATCAGCGTAAAATTTTGCTCGCCCTCTTCGTCGTACGAATACGCCTCAACCTCTAGTCCGCGCTTTAGCAAAGCCCTATCCACGCCGATCGTAACGCCGTTGTAGAAGTGGCAGGAGTTCGTGATGAGCTGCGTATCGTCCGCGCTAAAGAGGCAAAAGTGCGGATACGAGCTCTGCGCGCCGATGCCGCCCAGCCGCTCGCCCTCGCTATCCATCAGGGCATGATCACCGCACTGCTCTCCCGCGACGATTAGCTCGTTGTCATTTGAGAGCGTCGCGTTTGCCATATCTATCTCAAGTTCGTCGTCATCGCCCTCATCCTCGTAGATCGGATGTATAAGCTTCGCACCGCTTTGCGAGATCAAAAAAATTCCGTCATGGGCGGTCAAAAGCACCTTGCTGCCATCGTTAAAGGGTAAAATTTCAGCCTCGTCGTAGATGATCTCCAGCTCGTGGCTAAATCTCGCCACCAGTTCGCCGCCGCTCTTGCCGTCGTAGCCCCTGATCAGCCACACCTCGTCTTGATTTAGCAGAGCGTAAATTTCGTTTCGCTTGGACTTGCCCACGGCGATGACGCCCTTTGCCACCTCGCTCACGCGGTCGCCCTCCAGCAGATACAGCCTCTTACCGTCGTCGTTTGAGGCGATAAAAAGGACGTTCTCGCTGCTAAGAGGGCAAATTTGATCGATGTTTTTTAGCTTGTTTTTAAATTTCTCGTTTTCGCCACTGAAAATGACGTTTGAAGGCGGAAAATCGGCCCTAAACTTCTCCGTTTCGCCGCACTCGTTGGCCTTCTTTAGCAGCTCAAAAACCGCCTCGCCCAGATGCGCGCGCTCATCTACGGGCTCCTCGCCTTTATACGCGTCCCAGCCGTGCGTCTCGGCAAAGGCCACCATATCGTTTACGGCCTTGGCGTATTTCTCGCCTTTTTCGTTCCATTCTTTTTGCCACTCCTTTTGCCGCTCTTTTTTGAGGGCTTCGCGTTCTTTATTTTGCATTGATTTCCTTTGGATTTTGTTTGCCGCGGCTACCGCGCGTCGCTTGGAGATTTTATCAGGTCGGTTTAAATTTAAGGCTAAATTTACTATCCTCAAACGCTTTTTTTTGGGGGGGGGGATAAAATTTACACAAAAGCGCTCTTTTTGACAAAGCCAATTTAAAAGCGGAAAATTTAAAAAAGCTCGGCAAAAAGGCCTCGTGAATTTGCACAATGAGGCGGTAAATTAAGACGGCAAAATTTAGCGAGTTTAAAAAGCTTAAATTTATACCGCCAAAACGTGCGCTCCCAGCCAAAGCTCATCCACTAAGACTTAAAACTCGCTAAATTTAGAGCGCAAATCAGGATTTAGCCTAGTTTTTGCTAAAGCCTCGGCTACCCGCTTCTGGGCCGCTAGCCGCAAACGCAGCTACTGCGCCCTCCTCGCCCCCGTCCGTATCGATCAGGCGGTAGCCTAGTCCCAGAGCCGCCCCCAGACCGTTTTTATCTTTTGAGCCGTCAAATTTATCTGCGCTAAGCCAGGTAATCGGTATCAAAATTCTATTATTTAGCGTGAGATACGGCATCATTGCGGCAAGCTTCTCGCCGAGATTTTTCGCGCCGCTTAGATCTACTCCGTCCGTCAAATTTGCCGCACTAGTCTTGCAAGTCTGCTCGGCAAATAAATTTAGCCCCGTAGCAAGCCCCGCCGCGCAGGTCGCCGCGCCCTTTATGAACCCTCTTCTTTTCATTTTCGCTCCATTTTTGATTTTACGCGCCAAATTTACAAGCCGCGCACCGAACAAACCGTGCCGCGCCTAAATTTATTTAAAATCACGGAAATTTAAATTTGAGTTGCGCCAAACGACGCCTGAAAAGCCACATTTAAATTTATCCAAATGCGGCCGAGCAGAAATTTACGCTCGCCAAACGCGGCCAAAAGAGCAAAAGTCAAATTTAGATCTCAAACGCGCACGAGCTTGGCTGTCCGCCTTCAAATCCCTTTTTAAACCACGTCATACGCTGCTTTGACGAGCCGTGCGTGAACGAGTCGGGCGTCACGCGGCCTTGGTATTTTTTCTGTAGCGCGTCGTCGCCTATCGCGCTCGCGGCGTTTAACGCCTCCTCGATGTCGCCGTCTTCTAGCATATTGTAGCGCCCCATGTAGTGCGCCCAGACGCCCGCATAGCAGTCAGCCTGCAGCTCGACCTTGACTTGCAGCGCGTTTTGCTCTACCGGGCTTTTAATGCGCGATTTTAGCTCGTTTATTTTACCGAGCGTTCCTAGCAAATTTTGCACGTGATGTCCGACCTCGTGGGCGATCACGTACGCCTGCGCGAAGTCGCCCGCGGCTTTGTATTTGGCCTCTAGCTCGTCAAAAAAGCTAAGATCAAGATAGACTTTTTTGTCCGCGGGGCAGTAAAAAGGCCCCGTCTGCGAGCTTGCAGTGCCGCACGCGCTAGAGACCGCGTCCCTAAAAAGCACCAAACTAGGCTCCTTGTACTGCGCGCCGCTCGCCTTAAACACCTTACTCCACACGTCCTCGGTCTGCGCCAGAACAGCTGAAACGAAGGCAACTTTTTCTTTCTCCTGCGGGCTATCTAGTGCCGCTCTTTGACCGCCGGTACCGCCGCCCTCAAGTAGCGCAAGGGGGTTAAAGCCCATAAAATACGCCACTGCGCCGATAACCAAAACCACGCGGCCGATGTTTGAGCCCAGTAAAAATCTGATAATCGGTATGAGCGCGCCCAGCGACCCCATGCTGTTTACGCTGTTTTGCCGTCTATCCTCGACGTTGTCGCTTCGTCTGCTGTCTTGCCATTTCATTTTTACTCTTTCATTTTGGATTTTGCGTTTAAATTTAGCCGCAGGTTTGCGCTATTTTTGCCGCTTGCTGCTAAATTTAGGGCATATTTTAGCGACTATTTATAAATTTATCGCTTTAGCGCGCCGTCTCGCTCAAATTTGACGCGGTAAATTTGATGGTAAAAGTTGAATTAAACAAAGCAAAACGGCGCGGCGCAAAATAAGCTCGCATAGCCAAGCCGTCAAATTTGAAGTTTTAAATTTAAAATCTAGCTCTAAGCCGATCCAAAATTAGCCCCAAAATTCTTGCCAGCAAGATACCAAAAACTATACCGATGCCGTCTGCGACGACGTCGAGCAAGCTAAAATAGCGGCCCGGCACAAACGACTGCGCTACTTCTATCTGGATGCCGTAAGCTAGCAAAATAGCAACCTTGGCGCCCAAATTTAACCTAGAAAAGCCAAAATGCAAAGTAACGTAAAGTGCGGCGAATGCGATGAAATGATTTGCCTTATCCCAGCTGTTTTCGATGAGTTTTATCTGCGCGGGCGTGAGGGCGAGATACTCTATCACTATCAAAAATATAAAGAAAAATGCGGCGGAAATTTTAGAAAGATTCATGGATTTTAAGAGGTTGTTTTAAACGAGAAGCGCCGCTTGGCGCTTCTAAATTTATTCAAATTCGACTCTACATCTTGTCTTTTGCGGCGATACCCATTAGCCCTATAGCCGTTTTTATTGAGAGCGCGACGACGGCGAAAAGCTTTAAAAGCTCGTCTTCGTTTTCGCTGCCTACGACGCGATTTTCGTTGTAAAACTTATGAAAATTCGCAGCCAGGCTCTTTAAGTAGTCGCAAATTTTATTCATCGAGCGCGTGTTAAAGCTATCGACTAAAATATCGTTTAGCGTGAGCGCCTCAAATAGCAAATTCTTGCCGTCTTCGTTCAAATTTGCAAATTTCACGCCCGCGACATCAGCGACGTTTTTGCCAGCTTTTGCGAAAATTTGATTGATCCTAGCGTGCGCGTAGTTGATATAAAATATCGGGTTTGAGCTATCCTCGCGCTTTAGTTCGTCCACATCAAACTCCAGGTGCGTGTCGCAGCGCTTGCTGAGGAATATAAATCTAAGCGCCTCGTAGCCGATCTCCTCGACCACGTCGCTCATTAGCACGACGTTGCCCGCGCGTTTGCTCATCTTGTAGGCTTCGCCGTCTTTTAGCAGGCTCACCATCTGCGAAAGTATGATCTCTAATCGATTTTCGTCGTATCCAAGCAGATGCAGCGCGGCCTTCATGCGTGCGATATAGCCGTGGTGATCGGCGCCCCAGATGTTGATGCAGCGGTCAAATCCGCGCCTAAATTTATCGTCGTGATAGACTACGTCGCCGGCTAGATAGGTGCCGCGACCGTCCTCGCGCACGATGACGCGGTCTTTTTCATCGCCGACTTCGCTTGATTTTAGCCAGATTTTACCCTCGCTCTCGTAGATGCCGTTCTCGCTTTTTAGGCGATCTAGCGTGAGAGGAAGCTTATCATAGTAGCTCTTTTCGCTAGCCCAGTTCTCGATGAAAATTTGTGCGTCGGCTAAATTTTGCTTGATCAAAACCAGCACTCTATCCTTGCCAAATTCGGCGAGTTCTAGATTTCGGCTCTCGTCGTAAAATATCTCTTTGCCAAATTTCTCTAGCGCTTCTTTTGCGATAGGCTCGATGTAGTCGCCGCGGTAAAATTTCTCTGGATACGCCACGCTCTCGCCGAATAAATTTTCGCGCGCCCAAAGCGATATGGACGTGCCTAGAAGCTCGATTTGATTGCCTGCGTCGTTGATGTAGTATTCAGTCGCGATATTTTCGCCGATGTGAAGCCCGACGCGAGCTAGCGTATCGCCAAAAACCGCGCCCCTAACGTGCCCGATGTGAAGCGGACCGGTCGGGTTTGCGCTGACGTATTCGAGCAAAATTTTCTCGCCGCTAGTTCCGCCGCCTTTTGCAAATTCGTTCGGATTTGCAAGGCTAGCTGAAGCAAATTTATCCAAAAATGCGGGCTTTAGTTTGAAATTTATATAGCCGTTTAGCGCCGTAGCCTCGAAAACTTCGCTATTTTCAAATTTAGACGCTAGCTCGGCGGCGATGGATACGGGGGATTTTTTGAGCTGTTTTGCCAGGCTAAAAGTAGGCATCGCGTAGTGCGCCAAGCCCTTATCTTTTGGCTTTTCCAGCGCAAAGTCAAAGTCCACGGCGCCTTTTATCTCGTTTATTACGCTTTTTTTCAACGCCTTTCCTTACGCGTTTTTAGCCGTATCTTCAGTCTTTGCGGCGGTTGCGGTTTCTTCTTTTTTCTCTTCTACTTTTTCTACGTTCTCGGCTTTTTTATCGTCTTCCATTTCTGATTTAAAGCTTTTTATGCCCTTACCTAGGCCTTTTGCGAGCTCAGGGATCTTTTTTGCTCCAAAAAGCAAGACCACGATAAGTAAAATAATAAGCAATTGTTGGACGCTTGGACCCATTTTTTCTCCTTTTGATTTTCGTTATATTAGCATAATTTTATCAATTATTCCATTTGTTAATAATCTCTTTTGCATCTAAATTTGACGTTTTTAGGCGCATCGAGCACAAAATCCCACGCAAATTTTCGTAACAGTTTTGTAAATCGTCGTTTATTAAAAAATAATCGTACTCTAAGATATGCTCCATCTCGCCGACTGCGTTTATCAGCCGTTTTTCGATAGTTTCCGCACTGTCGGTGCCGCGATTTTGCAGCCTTGATTTTAGTTCGTTTTTACTAGCCGTCGTGATGAAAACAGAGGTGATATTTTTGGCAAATTTTGATTTTGCGATATTAAAACCCTGCACGTCGATGTCAAAAATCGCTATTTTGCCATCTTTAAGCGCATTCAAAACGGGCTTTAGCGAGGTGCCGTAGTAGTTGCCGTGCACGCACGCCCACTCCAAAAACTCATCCGCATCTATGCCTTTTTTAAACTCGTCTTCGCTTGTAAAATAATAATTCACGCCGTCAGTCTCACCCTGTCTCGGCGCTCTCGTTGTGCTTGATATCGAAAAATAAAGATCGTTTTCCTCTTTTAAAAGACGGTTTAAAAGCGTGCTTTTTCCGCTACCGCTGGGGCCGGAGATAATTAAAATTTGCCCCTTCAACTACTTTTCCTCAAAGCTTATATTGATTTTTATATTGAGATTTTTTAGAGCTTCTCGCAGTTCGCCGTCTTGCAACGAATTTTCCAGATTTTTAGCCACGGCGTCAGAAATTTGGGCCTTAAGCTCGTCTATTTTTGAGGCCGTTTGAGATTTGTGCGAGCCTAAATCCGCCGCCTCACCCCTATCAAATCCGCTCTCATTAAGCGCTAATGCAATATCTTTTTCGCTAATTTGCTCGATGTCGCAATATTCGCTCGGATTAAGCTGCGGCTCTGTTTCAGGCTCGTTTTGCAGGGCTTCAGGCTCGCCGATTTCTTGTTCTTCTTGCTCGGAGCTTATTTCCGTCTCGCCTTGCTCCTCTGCGGCAAAAATATCATCCGCTAGCTCGTCTTCCAAAATATCTTGCGCCAAATTTTTCTCGCTCGCAAAATCCTCTTTCTCCACCTCGCCCGCTACGTCTATATCGTCTAGCAAAAACTCATCGCCCAAAGCGCTATTTTTGACCTGCACCTCTTGTTCGTCGGGCTCGTCGGATTTTATATCCATATCGGCGAAGATATCCTCTTGCTCCTCAGCTTCTTCTATTGCAAATTTATCGTCATCTTTCGCTTGCTCAAGGCTTTGCATGGCTTCTTGCTCGTCCGCGCTATCCATATCGGCAAATTCGGCCATATCAGGCTCGTCCGCCGTTTCAAATTTAGCTTCCAAAGGCTCGTCGTCCGTATCCAAATTTTCAGACAGCTCATCCATCTTGTCTATTTCATCGATTTGATGCTTGATATCCTCGATACTGCCGTCAAAGCCAAGCTCAAATTTATCTTGAGCCTCTCCAGGCTCATCTTCGTTGTTCACGGCGACAAGCTCCGTTGCACCGAGTTCAGGCTCGTCGGCTATCTCCAATTTGCCACCAAGAAGCTCATCCGGCATATCCGAATCAGTAGAAAGCTCATCAAATTTATCGTCTTTCGCAGCGATTTCAAACTCAGTCGGCTCATCGTTCGCATCGTCTAAATCCAGCTCATTGCCTTCGAGCTTCTCGCTTAGCTCGTCCATATCGTCGATTGCTTTTACGATCTCGTTTAGCTCGTCAAAGGCGCTATCTTTGACTAACGTCCCTTGCAAATCATCCTCAAACTCGTCATCTAGCTTCAACTCGCTTACGTCCGCCTCCATAATCTCGTCTTCAAATACATCCCCGGTTGGATCATCTATAAACTCAAATCCCTCGACCGACACTTCCGCGGTTTCATTATTATTTGTCGCAGCAGGCTGCTCGGCGCTCTTTGTTTTACTCGCCAGATCCTCTACGATAGTTATAAATTCCGTGGGCAAAAACGGCTTTGGTAGTATCCTGTCGGCATATTCAAAGGTCGGAGAATTTTTAGAAGAAAGATATAAAATTTTATTTGCGAATTCTTTTAGGTTCGTCTCTTTTACATCAATATCGCTATCCAAGATAAGCACGTCAAAAACGCCGCTAAGCTCGCCTACATCGCCGATTTCAACGTATTCGTAATCCATTTTGCTAAGAGCCAGCGTCGCCAAACGCGATACTGCGGGATTGGCGTTTACAAGAACGATTTTCACGAATTCTCCTTTTTATACCTAAAAAACGTATTTTAAAACATTTTCCATTACTTCAAGCTTAGTTTTAGAAAAATAGCGACGGAAGATCGTTGATAACGCGAAGCACGAGCTGTCTAAAAAGCTCCATCATACCCGCTAGTATCGCGATCAGCACGGCAAAGCCGATCGTGATCTTGATCGGATAGCCAACGACTAGTAGATTAAACTGCGGCATCGTTTTCATCAGCATACCAAAAATCAGATCCGAAAGCAGCGAGAGCGCCAAAATCGGGAAGGAAATGATAAATCCGAAAGTAAACAAATTTATCATAGATTTTGAGGCGTACTGCACGATATCTGGGCTCGGGTAAAAGCCGCCTAACGGAACGTGCGTGAGGGAATTTGAGATAAAAAGCAAGATCAAATGATGCCCGTCGAAGGCCAAAAAAGTCATGAGCGCGAGGAAATTTATGATATTTGAGATCACTGGCGAGCTAAGGCCAGTCTGTGGGTCCAGCACCGAAGCCATCGAAAAGCCCATGATCATCGATATCTGCTCGCCCGCTAGCTGCAAACTGGCAAAAACGATATGAAGCAGCAGTCCTGCGCAAACCCCCAGTGCCGCCTCGCTCACGATCTCTACGGCTAGATAGTAAATCTCGCCGCTTTTGATACTAGCAAGCGGAAACAAAAATAGCGTGAGTAAAAACGAAAACGCGGTCTTGACGCTCATAGGGATCTGCTCGTGCCCGTAAAACGGGAAAAATAGCATCAGCCCGCCGATACGCGCAAACAACAGCATGAAGGTGATGACGCGCTCGGGCGCAAAAAACTCTACTAGCTCCACCTGACTCTTTCGTTTTAAATTTAAGTACCGTTATTTTAGGGTTAAATCCTTAAAAATTCGGTAAATTTAAAAGACAGATGAAAACGTGCGGAAATTTAGGCGTGATCAAGGGCTTTAAAATACTGCTTTTTTAAATTTAGGAGGTTTAAATTTGGCGGCTGCTTTTAGCTTTTGTTTTGGGCTAAATTTTAGTTTGCCGGGGGTAAATTTAAAAAATCGCTATGCTTTATAAAATACGGCTACGAGACTAAATTTGATCATAAATTTTGTTCTTTCAGAATTGGTCGCTTTAGGCGGTTTGCGATAAATTTAAACTCAAAAAATAGCCCGCAAATTTGAGCATAAATTTTAAGCAGTAAATTTAGAACTCGTTGCCCGTAAAAATATTCAAATAGCTTCAGGAGAAATTAAAGAGAATTTTTTATCTTCGAGGTGATAAACCTCGTCGCATCTTTGCGCAAGTTCGTTGTCGTGAGTGACTAAAACCAGCGCCGCATCGTTTGCTTTGATGTAGTTAAACAGTGTTTGCATCACTTCATTTGCGGTCTGTTTGTCCAGATTTCCCGTAGGCTCGTCGGCAAATATCACGCGCGGCTTTTTGCAAAGCACTCTAGCGATCGAGACGCGTTGCTGCTGCCCGCCGCTTAGCTCGCCTACTTTTTGATTCATTACGCCGTCTATTTTTAAATTTGCCAAAATTTCATCGTCGATCTTTTGTGCAGATAAAACGGAGGCTAGTTCGATATTTTCGTGCGCGCTAAAGCCTTTAAAAAGATAGTGCGCCTGGAAAATAATACCGAAATCAAATCTGCGAATACGCAAAAGCTCATTTGCAGGTAGATCGTAAAGTGACTTGCCGCCGTAGATAACTTCGCCGTTTTTGGGTCGCAAAAGAGTGGAAAGTATATGAAGTATAGTTGATTTGCCGCAGCCGCTGACGCCCGTTATGGCGCAGCTGCCGCCGGCATTGACGTTTAAATTTACATCCTCAAAGAGCGTATAATCATACGCAAAGCCTAGATTTACGCCCTTTAGGATTTCCATAAATTTAGCCTATTTGTGCCGCAACCTCGGCCGCAAAGTCTTCGTTTTTCTTCTCTAGACCTTCGCCAAGCTCGAAGCGAACGTATTTTACGATCTCGATCTTGCCGCCTAGCTCTTTGCCTTTTTCTTCAACGACTTGCTCGATAGTTTTTTTATCGTCCATTACGTAAAACTGTCCAAGTAGCGTAAGGCGCTGATCTAAAACGGTGTTGTCGGCGTAAAATCTATCGATCTTGCCAGGGATGATCTTATCCCAAATTTTCTCAGGTTTGCCTTCGGCTTTTAGCTCTTCTTCGATCGCTTTTGTAGCCTTAGCAAGCTCGGCGTCGCCTATTTGGCAGCGACTTGCATACTCAGGGATGTGATGAAGCGGCTTGCCTAGGCGTTTTAGCTCTTCGTTATCTTTTTCAAGTTCGGCGCGAAGCGCGATAAATTCCTTCTCGACAAAATCTTTATCAAGGTCTTTATAGCTTATTACGCTTGGTTTCATAGCGGCTGCATGCATGCACAAATTTCTTGCGAATTCAGCCGCTTTGTTTGCGATTTCTGCGCTTTGGCAAGCTAGGCCGATTAGTACGCCTACGCGGCCATTTGAGTGAACGTAGCCGTTTACTACGCCTTTGTCGTCCGCTTTTATAGTCTCAAAGCGGCGAACGACCAAATTTTCGCCGATAGTAGCGATCTGGCTTTTGAAGTAATCCTCAAATTTAACGCCGTTGATAACGCTTGCATTTAGGCTCTCTACGTCTTTTATCAAATTTGTCTGGATGTGCGCCGTAGTGTCTTTTGTCAAATTTTGAAACTGAGCATTTTTAGCGACGAAGTCGGTCTCAGAGTTTATCTCGCTGATAGTTGCGGTTTTGCAATGATCGCAAACAACAACGCTCACAAGACCCTCGCTAGCTAGGCGGTCGGCTTTTTTAGCGGCCTGACCTAGACCCTTTTCGCGCAGGATATCAACGGCTTTTTCCATATCGCCGTTAGCCTCGGCTAGCGCCTTTTTGCAGTCCATCATTCCGGCTCCGGTTGATTCGCGGAGCTCTTTTACCATTTGTGCGCTGATTTCCATTACTCTTCGTCCTCGCTGAAGTCCTCGGAGAAGTCTTCGTTAACAGCCTCGTTTACGACTGCGTCTTTTTCGGCTTGGCTTACGGCCTCTTTGCCTTCTTCTTGCTCGCCGCCGTCTTTTTCAAGCTGAGAGCGTCCCTCGATGATAGCCTCGGCCATCTCTTGGCAGAAAAGCTGAACCGAGCGGATCGCGTCGTCGTTGCCAGGGA
>CAUQPE010000055.1:0-11103 GCA_963519915.1 uncultured Campylobacter sp.
ACCATAAAAATCACGGGCGCGCGCGAGCACAACCTGAAAAATTTAAATCTTGAAATCCCGAAAAACAAGCTCGTAGTTTTCACCGGACTTAGCGGTAGCGGCAAGAGTACGCTAGCGTTTGACACGCTTTATGCCGAAGGGCAGCGCAGATATATGGAGAGCCTCAGCAGCTACGCCAGGCAGTTTTTAGACCGCGTAGGCAAGCCTGACGTCGATAAGATTGAGGGTCTAACGCCCGCTATCGCGATAGATCAAAAAACCACGTCCAAAAACCCGCGCTCGACCGTGGGCACGATAACGGAAATTTACGACTACCTACGCCTTCTATACGCTCGCATAGGCATCCAGCACTGCCACAAGTGCGGCAAACCGATCTCTAAAATGTCGGCTAGCGACATCATAAACGAGATCCAAAAGCTCCCCCAGGGCGCCAAAGTCGTCATCTACGCTCCGCTCGTGCGCGAAAAAAAGGGCACATGGGCGGACTTAATCGAAAATTTGCGCGGTAAAGGCTACGTGCGCGCCCAGATAGACGGCGTACAGGTGAGATTAGACGAGGAGATCGAACTAGCTAAAACCAAAAAGCACACGATAAAGCTCATCGTAGACCGTATCGTGATAGACGCGGGTAACGCGCAGCGCCTAGCGCAAGACGTAGAAAAAGCGCTAAATGAAAGCTACGGCGAGGTCGAGATCGAGATAGCAAACGCCGAAGAACTCGGGCTAAAAGAGAGCTTCATCCACTACAGCGAGCACTCGGCGTGCTTTGATTGTAAAATTTCATTTACGCCGCTTGAGCCGCTTAGCTTTAGCTTCAACTCCCCAAAAGGCGCGTGCGAGAGGTGCGACGGACTGGGTATCAGATATAGCCTGGATCTAACCAAAGTGATCGACGAAGAAAAAAGCATCGAAGGCGGCGCGATAAAGCTGCTCTACGGCTACAACATGAGCTATTATTATAAATTTTTACTAGCTTTTTGTGAGCAAAACGGTATCGACGTAAAGCGCCCCTACTGCGAGCTTAGCGAGGACGAAAAGCGCCTCGTTCTCTACGGCAACGTAAAAGAGGTCGAGTTTTTCTGGAAGAAAAACAAACTACTACGTAAATTTGAAGGCGCGCTAAAAATCACGCACGGGCTGCTAAAAGACTACAAGGACTTCGACGAATACATGAGCGAGAAGATCTGCGACGACTGCGGCGGACACAGGCTAAAGCCTCAAAGCCTAGCCGTCAAGGTCGCAGGGCGCGGTATCGGCGAAATTTTAGACATGAGTATCGAAAACTGCACCGCGTTTTTTTCGGACGAGTCAAATTTTAGCTACCTTAGCGAATACGATAAAACGATAGCAAAGCCGATATTTAAGGAGATAAACGAGAGGCTGTTTTTCCTCTACGACGTGGGGCTGGGCTATCTATCGCTCGGACGCGACGCGCGCACGATTAGCGGCGGCGAAGCGCAGCGTATCAGGATCGCTAGCCAGATCGGATCGGGCCTTAGCGGCGTGATGTATGTGCTAGACGAACCTAGCATCGGTCTGCACGAGCGCGATACGCTAAAGCTCATCAAAACCCTGCGAAATTTGCAAGCCAAAGGCAACTCCGTTATCGTCGTCGAACACGATAAAAAGACGATCGAGGAGGCCGACTACATCGTGGATATCGGGCCTGGAGCGGGGAAATTCGGCGGGCAGATAGTTTTTGCCGGCGACGTACAAAGCCTGCTAGGCTCAAGTACGCAAACCGCGCTTTACATAAACGGCGAAAAGGAAATCGACTACCGAAAAGACCGAAAAATCGACACGTGGCTTGAAATCTCAAACGTAAATATCAACAACATATCAAATTTAAGCGCGCGCTTTCCGCTGCGAAATTTAGTCGGTATCACGGGAGTTTCCGGCTCTGGTAAAAGCTCGCTCGTGCTGCAAACCCTGCTGCCTGAAGCCCAGGAACAGCTAAACCGCGCCAAAAAGGTAAAAAAAGTCGCGGGGGTAAATTTGAGCGGACTAGAAAATCTAGACAAAGTGATCTACCTCGATCAAAGCCCGATCGGCCGCACTCCGCGCTCAAATCCGGCCACCTATACGGGCGTGATGGACGAGATCAGAGGGCTTTTTGCGCAGACTAAGGAAGCCAAACTGCGAGGCTACAAGATCGGCAGGTTTAGCTTTAACGTCAAGGGCGGACGCTGCGAAAAGTGCCAAGGCGAGGGCGAGATCACGATCGAGATGCACTTTTTGCCCGACGTAAACGTCGTTTGCGACTCGTGCGGCGGCACCCGCTACAACGCGCAGACGCTAGAAATCCTCTACAAAGGCAAAAGTATCGCCGACGTGCTCAATATGAGCATTGACGAGGCGGTGGAGTTTTTTAAATCCGTGCCTAAAATCGCTAGCAAACTAACGACGCTACAAGACGTGGGCCTAGGCTACATCACGCTAGGACAAAACGCCGTGACGCTAAGCGGCGGCGAGGCGCAGCGCGTAAAGCTCGCAAAAGAGCTCAGCCGCTCGGACACGGGAAATACGCTCTATATCCTCGACGAGCCGACTACGGGGCTGCATTTTGCCGACGTCGATAGGCTCGTGCGCGTGCTGCATCATCTCGTAGATCTTGGCAACTCGGTCTTTGTCATCGAGCACAACATGGACGTCATCAAAAACTGCGACTACATCGTCGATATGGGGCCTGAAGGCGGCGCAAAGGGCGGTAAAATCATCGCTGAGGGCAGCGTAAAAGAGGTCGCTAAAAATCATAAAAAAACGGGTAGCTATACGGGTAAATTTTTGGCTGAGGAGCTGGAAAATATGAAAAACGCGGCAAAAAAGGCAAAGAAAAAATAAAAACTTTGAAAAGTTTGAAGCGGATCAAATTTTCGGTATAAATTTGATGATTTGCGGGCTTAACCGCGCCAAATTTAGCCCGCAAAAACGGCGTCAAATTTAACGAAAGGCAACAATGAGGCTTTGGACGATAAACTTTAAATATCTCGATGCAAAGGGGCTCGTGGCGCTTTGGCGAGAGGCGCTGCTGGCTAAAAACGTGCTGGCTGGACTAACTAAGGGCTACAAAAATCACCCGCAGCTTGACCGCTTTTACGCGCATGAAAACGCGCGTGAGGCGATAAATGCGTATCTGGCGGAGGTTTATGCGCAGGCCTGCGCTCGCGGCTATAAATTTGACGCGGCAAAAGTAGGCGAATTTGACGAGCGAAATTTGGCTAAAATCAGCGTCACTCGCGGACAGATAGAGTATGAATTCGCCTTTTTACAAGAGAAGCTAAAGTCGCGCGACATCAAGGCTTACGAGCGAAATTTGAGCGTAAAAAATATAGAAATCGCGAGCATTTTTAAAGAGGTCGAGGGCGAAATCGAGCCGTGGGAGAAGGTGAAAATTTAGCGCCGTCCTTTTGGCTTGCTTGCGCAAATTTGATTAAAAACGCCAAAATAAATTACGTCGATTTTGCCGTAAATTTGACGTAAAAAACGGTGAAGCTAAATTTGCGACGGACGGCGATTTTATCAAATTTCGAGTGTTAAATTTGGCTTTTAAAATTGCTATGTTGATAGAGTGCTACTTCTTGTACGGCGCTTGAATTACTCCGCGACTTTGAGCGGTAAACATGCACGGTTTTAAAGAGCGCTGAAGCCAACCGACTTAAATCTATTTTTACGATGTCGGCTGTTAAATTTAGTATTTTAAATTTGACGGCAAATTTAGAGTCAACCCGTCAAATTTAAAAAGGTGAACCTGACGTCAAATCCCCGTCAAATTCGCCTTTGTTTTTCAAAAAACTTCGCCGACCGATCAAATTTTACATTCAAATTTGACGAATCGGAGCTCGTTTTACTCCGCTTTCATCTGCTCGGCGGCAGGCACCTTAGGCAGTCCCGGCATCAGCATAGTTGATCCGCTGACCGCCACGATAAAGCCGGCTCCGCCGCGGATCTCAAGCGCGCTAACCTCGAAGCTAAAGCCCTTCGGTCGTCCTAGTAGTTTGGCGTCCGAGCTAAAGCTATACTGCGTCTTTGCGACGCAAACGGGCATACTTTCAAAGCCTAGACGTGAAATCTCGGCTAGATCAGCCTGCGCGCGCGGGCTAAATACGACATCTTTGGCGCCGTAAATTTTAGTCGCGATCTTTTCGATCTTGGTTTTTACGGAGTCGTTTGCATCGTAGGTGAAGTTTATCTCGCGAGCCGGCTTTTCGCAGATTTGTGCGACTTTTTTAGCTAGATCTTCCGTGCCGGCGCTTCCTTTTAAAAAGCCTTCGCACAGGCTAAACCCAGCCCCCGACTCCTCGCAAAGAGCGCGCACGTGGGCGATCTCCTCGTCCGAGTCCGCGGCAAATTTATTTAGCGCGACGATGACGTTTTGATTGAAATTTTTTAGATTTTCTATGTGGGCTTTTAGGTTTTCGCCGCCTAGTTTTAGCGCGTATAAATTTGGCTGCGAGATGCCGTCTTTGTCGCATCCGCCGTTGTATTTTAGCGAGCGGATCGTGCTTACTAGTACGACGCATTTTGGAGCGAGTCCCGCGGTGCGGCACTTGATATCGAGGAACTTTTGCGCTCCTAGCTCAGCGCCAAATCCTGCCTCGGTCACGACGTAGTCGGCTAAATTTAGCGCAGTTTTGGTTGCGATCACGCTGTTGCAGCCGTGCGCGATATTTGCAAACGGTCCGCCGTGGATGAGCACCGGCGTGCCCTCGAGCGTTTGCACGAGGTTTGGTTTTATCGCCTCTTTTAGCAGGACGCAGACGGCGTCGGCGCAGTTTAGGGATTTTGCGCGCACGAGGCCGCCGTCTTTATCGTAGGCGATGACGATGTTTTCTACGCGCTCTTTTAGATTTTTTAGATCGGTCGCGAGGCATAGGATCGCCATTATTTCGCTAGCGGCGGTGATTACGAAGCCGTCCTTGCGGGTAAATTTATTGCTCTTTTCAAGGCCGATTTCGATCTCTCTTAGCGAGCGGTCGTTCATATCCATGCAGCGTTTGAAAACGACGCGCGCAGGGTCGATATTTAGGGCGTTGCCGTGGTGGATGTGGTTATCTAGCATCGCTGCGATGAGGTTGTTTGCCGAGGTGATAGCGTGAAAGTCGCCGTTAAAGTGCAGGTTGATATCCTCGCTAGGCGTCACTTGCGAGTATCCGCCGCCCGTCGCTCCGCCCTTTATACCGAAAACCGGCCCCAGACTCGGCTCTCGAAGCGCGGCGCATACGCGTTTACCGATGCGCGCTAAGCCGTCTGATAGCCCCACGGTCACGGTCGTTTTGCCCTCGCCGTACGGCGTCGGGTTGGTCGCGGTAACTAGGATGAGGTTTGCGCTGGACGCGCTGCCTAGTCGCGGTTCGATCTTGGCTTTTAGCTTGCCGAAGGTGTCTAGCGCCTCCTCGCCTAGCCCCAGTTTTGCGCCGATTTTTACGATATTTTGCGGCTTTACGCTCGCTTCTATTTCTCTGTCGCTTAGCATCGTTTTTCCTTAAAAATTTGATTTAAAATGATTTTGTAATTTTACCTCGCAAATGCGAAAAGTCTCATTAAATTTTAGCCGCTCGTAATCAAATTTGGGCTAAATTTGAAACTAAAATCAGCAAAGGGGCGACGATGAAGGCGGTGAACGTTTTGCTTTTTGATGGATTTACTACGATGGACGCGCTGGGGCCTGCCGAGGCGCTATCTAGGGCGCTGGAAGGCGAGCGAAAGTGCTACGAGATAGAGTATTTTTCGGTTGCTGGCGGACTCGTGGGCAGTAGTACGAATGCTAAAATTTGGACGCGAAAGCTAAGCGAGATAGCAAAATTTGACGTCTTACTCGTGCCAGGCGGTTTTGCAGCTAGGGAGCTTGCGCATGAGGGCGAGTTTATCGCAGCTCTAGGCGAGCTAGCGCGTAGACACGAGTACGTGATCGCGGTATGTACGGGCTCGGTTTTGCTAGCTAAAACAGGGCTTTTGGACGGCATGGAGGCCACGAGTAACAAGCTATCTTGGCGGTGGGCTACCTCGGAGGTTCCTAGCGTGCGCTGGGTGCGTGCGGCCAGGTGGTGCGTTAGCGGGAAAATTTACACGAGCTCGGGCGTGAGTGCGGGTATCGACGAGGCTCTGGGTTTTATCGCCGATATGCACGGGCGAGACGAGGCGCAGAGGATTGCTCGGGCGATGGAGTATGTGTGGAATAGCGACAAAAACGCGGATCTGTTTTAAATTTTGGCTTGCGGCGAGTGCTAAAATTGAGCGCTAAATTTAAGCCTAGTCAAATTTCGAGGCACCGTGCCTAAAAGATGCGTGAAAAACGAATTTATAAAATTAGCCGTTTAAAAGCACGGGTATAAAAAGAGCAAATTTAGTCTGATATTCGGAAGGCTTCCAAATTTACGGCAAAAAGCAAATAATCCAAAACAACGCAAATTTTACTGCCAAAAATCGCGAATTTTATAAATTTAGCGGTTTTAGGCGACAGACTTATCGCCGTTTAGAGCGTTTTTAAGTTTTTCGCGCACCAAGGCAACGTAAATCATCGCTAGCGTCGTCGTAAACCAGATGACGTAAGGTAAGCAAAAAACAAAAGACTTTTCGTAGTAGTCGTATTGTACGCCGACGTTGCGGCCGATGTAGAGGTAAAAGCCACCTACGATGATGATGTAAAGCACGGTAGCGACGGCGTCGCAGGCACGAACTAGTTTGCTTAGCGGGCGCTTAGGTTCTGTTTTGGTTACGTGATCGTTATTCATTTTTTTCCTTTATTTTTGGGAGATGTTATCATAATTAGCGTAAAATTTTGATGATATATAGTAAATTTTAAAGCAAAAAATTCACAACCAAAAAATAATAAAATTTAAGCGGATTTTATGGGGGGGGGGTAGAATACGCTCTTAATATTACTTTAAAGGATAAAAATGAATTTTTATTTTTTTGATGCTAAAGACTTGAGGCGCCTTGGTAGGTTTTTGGCTATTTTTATATCGTTTGTTATCGGCATCGGAGTCAGCGTTTTGTGCGTTCATTTTTTAGAAGACGATAGCTACTCTTTGCTATTTATAGTTGTTATTCCTCTCGTATATTTTACACTTAAATTTTATTCAAAATGCCCAAACTGCAAAAAGAGTTTTTGTACTAGAAAAATAGGCCAAGAGACGTTGCGTGAGGAGCTGGCGAAAGGAACTAAAAAAGTGGATAATAGAACAGTAAGCACAACGTTTAGGATAAAAGATATAGAAATTTATACTAAATGCGATAAGTGCGGTTTTGAAAATTTTTATACGGTAACCAAAAAAACAGAGGTGTAACTTTTAAGGATTTTAAACGTCTTAAAAATTTTAATCAATAGGAGTAGAAAATGGTAAATGAGAATTTCAAAAAATGGGCTTTGGGTTTTAGTGGTTGCGACGGCGGAGACATCGGTAGCGCGCAAAGCCCGAGCGTTTGGCTATGCGGACTTGAGTGGGGCGGTGGGTTTAAACCTGAAGAGTTGGCTGATGAGTTTAAGGATGATGTTAGCAAGCCATCCGCAGGATACAAGAGTCATGAGCGAAATTTAGCCTATCAATACAATATCAAAGCCATTAAGCTGCTTTGCGCGCTTAACGGAGCGAGCGATCACGTCAAATTTAACGAAACCGTAAAGCCGTTTACGCAGGGCGCAAAAGGGTATTTTAAGCTAAATTTGTATCCGCTTGCGTTTAAAAATACTAGTCATAGCCTCTGGAGCGAGGGGTTTGCTAAGGCAACCGGTATAGAAAATAAGAGTGAATATATACGCTGGATAGAGCAAAATCGCTTCCCTAAACTTAGGGTATGGGCAAAAGAGCGCAAGCCGCGCCTGATAATTTGCGTGGGAATAAGCTATAAGAACGAATTTATCGCGGCATTTGGTGGCGAGGGCGTGCAGGTGAATGAAGCTATCGCAGGTGATAAGAAATTTTATTATTTTAAAAATGAAGACAATACGATTGTGGCTATAACGTATTTTCTAGGCAATCCGCACGGTTTAAATTCTGACGTAGCAATAAAAGCTACGGGCGAGAAAATAGCTCAAATTTTGACTCAAAACGGCAAATAAACTTAGCGTTAAGGGCAGTAAATAACTAAAATTTACCGTTATCGCGCTCCAAAAAAGGGGTGAGTGCGACTTGAGTGTATTTCACGCACTCGCCAAATTTGCCTCGCGCTACCACAGCTTTAGGCAGACTTGCCCTATTATGACGGCGATAGGAGCTCCGTTTATGTCGTAGGTGTTGCTCGAGTTTGAGCCAAAATCGGGTTTAACGACATTGCCTTGTATAACCCAAGTGTTGCTCGAGTTTGCGCCGTATTTGGGCTTTATTTTTCTCCCGTCAAACTCAAAGGTGTTAGAGGAGTTGGCTCCGGTTTTGGGCTTTAGCACGCCGCCGTCAAATTCAAACGTATTGTGCGTGGTTGCGCCGTATTTGGGCTTTAGCTCGTTGCCCTCGTATACCCAAGCGCCGTTGCCCGCAGACCTTCCGTCCCAGTTGATTTTTGGCATTTTATCCTCCTAAAACGAGATATAAGTAATTATTTTCCGCGGCTTGCCTCTTTTGCCTTTATCGCTTCGTAAATTTCATCCGCGTTCGTCAAATTTGCGTCCAAAAACTCCTGTGCCTTTTTGAGCGTGCGCGCACCCATGATGCCGTCGGCCTTGACGCCGATAGCCTTTTGCACGTATAAAATTTTATCTTTTTGCGTCATCTGCGGTGCGGTTTTAGCTGCGGCGGTGGAGTTTGCTTCGCGCTCTTGGTCGCTAGAGCCCTCAAATTTAGCCGTTATCTCGCGAAATTTGGCCTCCAGGCTACGCGATGCCTCAAAGCGCTCGTCAAGCTGCATAAGAGTCGGAGCGTAACCGAAGCTCGATATCGCGCCGTAGATCGCGCCGACCGCTCCAAAGCCCGCTAAAATTTTAAAAAACAGCGAAAAAGCCTCTTTGTTTCGCATGCTTTGGCGGTACTCTTTAGGCACGCAGCTTCGGCGAAATAGCGTAACCAGCGCACTAAGAGGCGCCAAGACACACAAAGCAACGCCCGCGCAAAGGGCTAAAAATACAAGCGTATAAATAGGCGCCATGATGTAGCGGTCGGCTAAATTTTCGCCCAAAAATCCCGCCGTAAAAACTAGCGCAATCAGCCAAAACACAGAGCCCAGCCCAAACCAAACCGCAGGCGAGTAAACGGGAGAGATTTTATCCAGGCATTTTTTCATCGTATCGCCTAGCTTTTTAGCCGCGCCCCTTGAGACGTAGCCTTCGCAGGCCTCTATCACGGCGTTTGCGGCCTCGGTTTGCGCGCCGTCCGTTTTAGCGATACGCTTTAGCGCGGAGTCAAGAGCCGGCTGCGAGCAGTAGCGCGTGAAAAATTTAAACGCCTCGCGCCTAGTTATCTTGCCGTCGGCATCGATCTTTTCTAGCATAGAAATCTCGTCTGCGAAAAGATCGTCGAAAAACGGCGGCCTGATAAATGCATAGGGCGGGTTGCTAAAGCCCACCGCCTCGTACTCCTTGCCTAGCAGGATAAAATTTAGCCGAGTTATAGCGCTAGAACCTACGTAAGAAAACAGGTGCGAGCTCTCGTCGCCGCTCTCTTCGTCTTGATAAAACGGTATCGTTTGCGAGATAAATTTGCAGGTGTGCGCGCATAAAAAGTCCAAAAGCTCGTCCGCGTAGGCGCGCGATTTTATTCGTAAATTTACGCTTGGTTTTGCGTAGGCGCCGATGTTTGCTACTGTGGTAAAGTATCCGTGACCGTTGCACTGGGCGCACTGCACGTAGCCAGATCCCCCGCATCCGCCACACCTAACCGTGCCCGATCCCGAGCAACCGTAGCAGGTATTTGAGCCGCTACCGCCGCATGACGAGCAGCTCTCGTAGCGATACGTCACGTAGGTGCTGCCGTCTGAGTTATACTGCGTGTGAGGGCGATTTACGCCGCCGCTACCTCCGCACGTGGAGCAGCTCTGTCGGCCGCGTCCGCCGCAGCTAGAGCAGGTTTTTTTACCGCGTCCGCCGCACTCGCCGCAGCGCGTCTGCCCGTCGCCGCCGCAGTTGTCGCAACGCTGGCTCATACTAAAGGGCTTAAAATCGTAATACCTAACCGCGCCGCCTGATTTTGCGACGGCCTCGTTTGCGTCTTGGCGTAGTTCGGCGAGTAAAATTTCACGCAGATCCGCGCTATCTCTAGCCTGCAGCAAGCACTCTCTGGCGTGATTTTCGTAGCCGCGCACGTCGCCTCCGAAGTGTATCTGTTCTTTTGCGCCGCCTGCGATCTTGCTCTCCTCGCGCTTGCCGTAAAACTCCCACGTCACGCTAGCTATGGCTTCAAAATCAAAAATTTCGTGCGAGATTTCTACCAAATCCTCAGGCTTAGCTTGGTTGCCGTTTATTAGATTGCGCAGCCCTTTTAAAAACGGCTCGTGTAAACTTAACTCGTCAAATTCGCTCATTTTAAATCCTAAATTTGATTTTACGCGTCTAGTCCCGCGCGCTTTTTTATCTCGCTTAAAAACTCCGCTCCGCCGTCGCCAAAGGCCTCTCGCGGTACGGCGCAAAACATGGAGTTTGCGATGATAACGACTACGCATTCGCCCACATATCGCGCGTCGCTGATGACGCCGTACCTGTATCTGCCCTCGCCGAATTTGCTTTTTTGCACGAAAAACTCATCCTCTAAGATCACGCTTTTTTGCCCGAATTCGCTGTAGTTTGCTTTGCTTAGCATAGCGCGAATCAGCAGCCAAGGTCGCAGCCCCGTGGCGTAAAGCACCGTCAAAAACGTGCCTATCCACGCAAGATATGGCAAGATCGCTGCACTTTCAAAACCGTAGTCCTCAAGCAAGCAGCCAAGGTCGTTAAGGTAAAATTTAACGCACAAAAGCGTGATAAAAATCATCCCGATAACAATTGCCGCAAAGTCGCAAAGGCTGATATAGCGCATAAATTTATCGCCTTTATAAACGATTTTAGCGACCTCGCGCGCCGTCTTTTTATACGCGGCGTTAGGCTTTAGCTCAAAGTCGGCTTTCAAATTTGACATCTGCTTCCTTTAAATTTTGATGAGATATTATCAAATTTGGCCTAAATTTACGCTATTTTTAAAA
>CAUQPE010000056.1:0-10708 GCA_963519915.1 uncultured Campylobacter sp.
TTTCTCAATTCGTGAGCTCGAATTATACAAGCAAGATGCTTAAAAGAAGCTGAAGGGAAGGAGGATATTTTAGATTTTTTGAACATCCTAGTTTTATAAGTAATTTCGGAGCTTATAATATATCAATACCCAGTTAATTAACGATATCTAACCTGTATAAAACCAGTTTCAGGTGCTATAGTTATAGTTGCGGTTCTTCGTGCCGTAGTCAAAACTATTTGACAGTTTTGTCCATTGTAAACCAACCTATTATAACCCCTAGTTGCACCACCGCCATTAGGAGTACTTACGCTTCTCATAGGTCTTCCAAATTCATCAAAAGATAAAGTCTGCAAGCCAGCCTGTCCACATACGCCGCGAAATTGAACATTAGTTATTCCAAAATTTGTCGTCAAATTATATTTATTGCTAACATTTGCGCAATCAGCATTCGTGATACCAGCCCATCCTGAACTCATAAATCTATTCGGATCCAATGGATCTCTCGCAACTTCGTTTGCCGAATTTAAATTACCCGTTGTAGCTCCATCATCATGATATACGCTATATCTCCATTCGTTTGCACCTCCGCAAAATGCAGCCTGAGTAAAAGTTATACTCCATCTCTTTCTAAACCAGTTGGCATCAGTAGGGTCAAATTTACTATCCTGCATCGCTAGGTGCTGAGTATAGCGGATATGCGACATCACTTGATCGGCGGCTTCGGCGATATGATCATCGTTTATTCTCGGTAGCGCAGCGGCGGCTATTATTCCTATTACCACGATCACAACGACAAGCTCTAGCATAGTAAAAGCTTTTTTCATCAAATTTATCCCCTAATCATCTTTTATAATTTTAAAATTTGCGATTTTTACGCCAAATTTATAGACCGCTATATTACCATAATTATCTTTCTGGTCCAAAATTGCTAATCGCAAATTTGCGTCCGGCTGCGTATCTATGCCGTAAAATTTAAGTCTCAAGGCTAGCTTTTTATCACCCGTGAAAATTTTTTCTACGCCCTCATTTTTTAGCTCTTTTGCAAGTTCTTTTGCTACGTGATATCTGTAAACAAAATGCTTGGTCGGATCTTTTAGCACGCCGTAAAGCGTTTCGTTAAAAAGTACAAACAAAAACCCAACGAGCAAAGAACCTGCCGCAAAAGAAGCTAAAATTTTATACCCGCGTCTAAATATCGGCAGTCTCACGCGGTACGAGCTAAAAAATACTCGAACTAAAATCGGCACCGAAATAACGCAAAAAGGCAAGTAATTTTCGAGCTCCAGCCGCTGTCTGATCGACAAAAACAAGCAAAACAAAAATGCCGTTATGCAGACAAACCAGAGCAAATTTTTGGCCTCTTTTATCCAAATTCTATACATCGCATAGACAAAATAGACGAAAATAAAAGGCGAAAATGCGGCGGCAAAAATACTCACGGTATCAAGCAGATGGCCTCTTGGTTTACCACCCGAGTCAAATCCGTAAAGGTAAAAGCAAAGCGCGAAAAGCAGCGCCGCAACCCACGCCATCCTAGCGTCGCGCCTATAGACGGCAAATATAAAAATGGCCGAAAAATAAACCAAAAACGCGCCGCTAACAAAAGGCAGAACACACAAAAACGCGTAAAAAGCGAGCATTTTGCGCAGCTGATAGAGATAAATACTTAAAAGCGAAAGCGCGATTATGATGCCGGCGTCGTTTACCAAGATCGCCGACGCCATCGTCGCAGGAAGCAGTATAAATACGACCGCGCTTACTACTCGGTCAAATTTGCGTTTTAAAATTTGCTTTGAGACCTTGTATAGCAGCGCGACGCTAAAAATGTGGCAAATAACGAAAGGAAGACGCAAAGCATAGTCGTTTTGCCCGAAAATCTCGACCGAAAATCTAGCCAAAACGGCTGAAATTTTAGGCGAGTTATAAAACGCATCCGCCTCGTAGTAACTAATGCTAAGCGTGCTAATCGCATACGACAAAAAGCAAAAATCAATAAGGCAGATGATAAAAAGTAAAAACGTTTCCGAGCGCAACATGGCTAAAATTTGGGCTTAAATTTGCTCTTCCCAGAAAAACTCTATCCACTCGTGTGCCTCTCTTACCGTAAAATCAGGCAACAAAAGCGCTTTTCGTTTATAAAATATAGTCGCGATCTTTAGCTCGATATGCGGGAAGCGCCTTAAAAGCTCTTGTTTGATAGCTACCATGCTCTCTCCCGTGTCGATCATGTCGTCCACTATCAAAATTTTATTAAATTTAGATAGGTCAGGGATGTTAAAGATATCGATGGTATCGAGCTTTTGCGTCTCTTCATAGTGGATTGAGTTTAGCGTAAAAAGATTGCGGTTATTTAGCAAGCTCGCTAAAAAGTGCCCCAAAGTAAGCCCGCCGCGGGCGATCGCCAAAATCACCTCGGGCTCGAAATTTGCTTTGATATCCCGCACCATTATTTTTACGTCTTTGTGAAATTCCTCAAACGGATACTTTAGCATATTTTCTCCTTAATGCACTAAAAATACAATAAAACTAATGAGCGCAAGCACTATGACGCCGATATTTACGTATTCCCACTCGCGCCTCATGATACGAACCAGCAAATACGCCATAAATCCAAACGAAAGTCCAGTCGTGATCGAGTACGTAAGCGGCATCAAAATAACTATCAAAAACGTCGATAAGGCTATAGCCGGATCTTTAAAATTTATATTTCCAAGCTCGCTAAACATCAGCACGCCCACCATCACGAGTATCGGATATATCGCGTTTGAAGGGATGGCTTTAAAAAGCGGCAGCATAAAAATCGTAAGTACGAAAAATAGTCCGCAAAATACCGCCGTTAGTCCCGTCTTGCCGCCCTCTTCTACGCCGCTAGCGCTCTCGGCAAACGACGTCGTCGTACTAACGCCTACTAATGAGCCGGCTACCGTAGCTACCGCGTCGGCTTCGAGGGTTTTTTCTAGTTTTTCGACGCCTTTTTGGTTGCTCTCGTCAAAGATTCCCGCCCTATTTCCCACGCCAGCTAGCGTGCCGATAGAGTCGAAAAGATCGGTTACGAAAAAGGTAACGATCACCGGAAGCAGCGCAAAAGATAGCGCGCCCATGATATCAAGCTCTAAAAATATCGGCGATATCGAGGCCGGTAGCGAGATAAACTCCTTCGGATAGGGCGCGATACCGAAAATCCAAGCGACTACCGAGGTCGTAAATACCGCGATGATGAAGGCGCCCTTAACCTTCCATGCCCAAAAAAGTATAACGAAAAATAACCCCACAAAGCCCAAAATAACGTTTGGATCTTTTAAATTTCCAAGTCCGACCAGCACCGCGTCATTATTTACGACTACGCCCATTTGCTGAAGCCCGACGAAGGCGATAAAAGCGCCTATGCCCGCGCTTATCGAGCGTCTGACGTCGTCAGGGATAGATTTTAAGACCCAGATTCTAAAATTTGTAAAAGATAGCACTACGAAAATTATACCCGAGATAAAAACCACGCCCAAAGCTGTCTGCCACGGTATTTGCATGCCTAGCACGAGACCAAATGTAAAATAAGCGTTCAGCCCCATTCCCACGCTCATCGCCACAGGCGTGTTCGCCCATACGCCGTTTAGCACGGTAGCGATCACGGTTATGAGCGCCGTAGCCGTGATGAGCGCATCCATCGGCATGCCTGTCTTGCTCATGATTATCGCATTTACCGGCACGATATACATCATCGTTAAAAAGGTCGTGAGTCCCGCGCTAAACTCGGTCTTTACGCTAGTGCCGTTTTGCTTGAGTTTAAAAAAATCCAATTCCGCCTCCTTAGTTATCGTAAATTTTTAGTTCATTATACAAGCTATCTCGCTCGACGGGGACAAAGCCCGACGTCTGAATGAGATCGGTAAAATTTCTAAGACTCATACCGCTTGCTGATTTCGCTCCGGCCGCGCTTTGGATACTCTCTTTTTCTATCGTGCCGTCTAGATCGTCGGTGCCGAATTCCTGCGCGACCATGGCCAAATTTATCGTCGAGGTCGCCCAGTACGCCTTTATGTGCGCGACGTTATCGAGCACCAGACGCGAGATCGCAAAGGTCTTTAAAATTTCGGCCGAGCCGGGATAATTTTCTACTTTTAGATAGTTGTTGTCGCGCTGATAAACAAGCGGGATAAAGGCATTAAATCCGCCAGTTTTGTCCTGCAAATCGCGAATCCTCAGCATGTGATCGACACGGTTTTGCCTGCTTTCTACGTGGCCAAACAGCATCGTGGCGTTGCTTTCCCTGCCCTTTTCGTGCCAAAGGCGATGGATTTTGAGCCAGTTTTCGGAGCTCACCTTACCTTTACAGATTTTACGCCTGACCTCTTCGTCAAAGATCTCCGCTCCGCCGCCGGGCATGCTATCCACGCCGTATTCGAGCATCTTTTCTACGACTTCTTCATAGCTAAGGCCGTGTTTTCGCGATAGGAAATCAACCTCCGCTGCAGTTAGCGCCTTGACGTGGATTTGCGGGTATTTTTCCTTTATTTTTTTAAAAATTTCCAAATACCACTGCCATGAGGTATCGGGGTTGTGCGCCGAGACGATGTGTATCTCTTTTGCACCGCCGGCGACGCTTTTTTCGACGATTTTTAGGATCTCTTCGTGACTCATCGTATATGGGTTTGGGTTTTTGCGATTTGCCGAAAACGCGCAAAATTTACACACATCCGCGCAGATGTTTGTCGGATTTATGTGGCGATTTACGTTAAAAAACACCTTTTTACCATGCAGTTTTCGCCTTTTTGCGTTTGCGAATTTACCCAGCGTAAAAAGGTCTAGGTCGTACAAGCCGGCGCATTCGTCCGCGTCCAGACGTTCGCCGCTTTGGAGTTTTTCTATTAAATTTGTCAAATTTTATTCCGAAAATAGATATTAAACGGCGATTATATGTTAAAAAAGCTTTGTTTTTGCAAAATTTTAGTATCATCGGATAAAATTTACACAAAAAGACGGCGGTAAAAAGTGGCTTTAAAAGGAAATTTAAACGGCGTTTTAGGAGGCGCGAATTTAGCCTCGCAGCTAAAAAAGCTTCAGGGCAAGGGCTTTGCAAATTTCATCGCAAAGCAAAGCGACGAGCTGATAAAAGCTCTGTGCACGCGGGTTTTGGACGAGATTTTTGCGGACTTTAACCCGGATGTAGATTTTATCCCGTTTTGCGTCATCGCTACCGAAAAGTACGCCGACAACCTCATCTCCACAAGCTCGGTTTTAGAAATTTTACTCGTCTTTAAAGAAAACGCGGGCTTTAACGTCAAATTTATCCTAAAAAAGCTAGTCGCCGCACTTGAGGGCTCAAATTTAAAGCTAAATATCAAAATTTGCGAGCTGGGCGAAATTTACGAATCGCACAAAAACGACCACAAAGCAAAGGCCGCATTTAGCCGTATCCGCTACATCTGCGGCTCGCGCACACTCTACAAGGCCGCGCGCTCGGAGATTTATAAAACTCGCGAGTTTAACGCGCAGGAAAATCTCAAATTTTACGCCAAAAATCTAGGCGCCTTTAACGATATCCCAAACATAAAGCAAGAACCCGATCTAAAAAACGACCTTGGCGGCACGAACGACATCTACTACCTAAACTGCGCCCTAAATGGCTTTGAAAACGAGATCAGCATGCGCTCGCAGGCTCTAAAATTTATCGACGAAAAGGAGCTTAGCGCGCTAAATTTGGCGACCGATTTTATCCTTTGCGTAAAATCGGCGCAAAATTTAACCCTAGGCTCCGACGTTTTCGATCCCGCAAAGCTAAACGAGATCACCGCGCTCATGCAAACCAAGTCCAAAAAAACGCAAGAAAACAGCAGCGTCATCTCGCAAAAGCTCTTTTCCTGCATGCACTCGGTTGCGGTTTTTTCGCGCTATCTGGTTTCTAGCTTTTATAGGAGCAAATTTAAAAGCGGGGTTAAATTTAGCCAGCTGCGAGCCGCACGGCTAAAAAACGGATTTTATAGGTTTGAAAATACGATTTACGTCCCGCTACACGTCCGCCCTAGGCCGCTAAATACCGTGCTAAAGCAGCTTTTGGCTCTCGGCGATGCGGAGTATAAATTTGACGTCGGAACGATCTTTTACCTAAAACGCGCGCAAATTAGCAAAGAGGACGCCGAGGATTCGCTCGCGCTTTTTAGAAAAATTTTGGTACGAAACCACGCTCACTGCATCATCAAAGCGCTTTTGGACGCGGAGATTTTGCCTGTTTTAGTTAAGCCGCTCGAACACGCCGTAAATTTGGCCGAATTTGACGGCTATCATAAATTTAGCGTCGGCGAGCATTGCGTTTTAAGCGTCAAATTTGCCGAAAATATCAAAGATAAATTCGTAAAATCGCTCTACGACGAGCTTTGTATCGAGGGGCGCACGCTGCTAAAACTAGCTTTGCTGCTACATGACGCGGGCAAGGGGCTAGGCGGCGATCACTCGGTCGTGGGCTCAAATATTTTCCGCGCCTACGCTAGCAAGCTAAATTTGAGCGCAAAGGCCGTAAATATCGGCGTTACGCTCGTGCGCTACCATACGCTGATGAACGACGTGGCAAACCGCGAGGATATCTATGATCAGCGCACGATTTTTAGCTTTATCTCAAAGCTTGGCGATCCGCAAACCTTAAAACTCTCCTATATCGTCGCCTACTGCGTGATAAACGCGACGGATGAAAAGCTCTATACGCCCTACTTGGCGCGGCTTTTGCGCGAGCTTTACGGCATTTGCCTGCAAAGCTTCGAGGACGAAAACCTGCTTGACGAAGCCGCAAGACGCGTAAAAAAGGAGCTTAGCATCAGACGAAACGCTAAATTTGCTGCTTTAAACGAAAATTTGAAAGAAAAAATCTTCGCTATCAGATCAAATTTACTCTTCGCTAAATACCAGCCTGACGGCATCATCAGTATCGCCCAAACCGCACAAAACGCGGATAAACTAAGCGTGCAGGTGCAAAATCACCAAAGCCTAAGCATCGAAATTTACGCGCAAAACTACCCGAATTTAGCGGTTTTGCTCTCGTCTTTGGCTCACCTTGATCTTGGATTTATGGAGATTTTCGAGCTGTTTGACGGTAAATTTTACGTCAAGCTGGAGTTTAACAAAAACGTAAAATCAAGCGAGCTAGAAACCCTAAAAAACCTCATCGAGATCTCGCTAAAAAGCGGCGCCTCAGCGCAGATAAATCGCCCGATCATACTAAAAGGCGAGCTAAATTTCGACCAGGGCCACTCGCAAGAGTACGCGAAGCTTGGCATAAACGCGAAAGATCAGCGCGGGCTGATGGCTTACGTATTGGGAGTTTTTAAGGAATTTGATGTAAAAATAGCCAACGCTAGAATCCAAACCGTAAAAAATAGGACGCGAAATTTGCTACTTATACAAAAGCGCGAGGGCGTGGATTTGGGCGAAATTTTAAAATTATTAGAAAGCGAGTAAACATGTGCGGAATCGTCGGTTACGTCGGCAATAGAGAAAAAAGAGAGTTTATTTTAAACGGATTAAAAGAGCTTGAGTACCGCGGCTACGATAGCGCAGGCATGGCGGTGATGAGCCTAGAGGGCGGTTGCGACAAATGCGCGCAAGAAATCGCCTTTTTTAAAGCCATCGGCAAGCTTGAAAATTTAGCCAAAAAATCAGAGGGCTTTAGCTCTAGCGGCGAGGGCGTCGCGATCGGACACACGCGCTGGGCTACGCACGGCAAACCTACCGAGATCAACGCTCACCCGCACCTTGGCGAGCACTCTTTCGTCGTTCATAACGGCATCATCGAAAACTACAAAGAGCTAAAAGAGGAGCTTGAGGCAAAGGGCGTAAAATTTCTAAGCCAGACCGACACCGAGGTTATCGTGCATCTTTTTGAGGAAAATTTAAAAACTATCGGCGAGCCGTTTAAAGCGTACGAAGCCACGGTAGCGCGCCTGCACGGAGCTTACGCGACGCTGCTTATCACCAAAACGGCTCCGGGCAAAATTTTCTTCGCCAAGGACGCCGCGCCGCTAGCTATCGGCAAAAGCGAGGGCAAAGAGGTATTTTTCGCCTCCTCAGACGCCCCGCTGATCGGCCTAGCCAAAGAGGTGTGCTACCTAGACGACAAAAGCTACGGATTTGTAAGCCTAGACGAGATCGCGGTTTTTAAAGACGCAAAAAAACTAAGCCCGAGCTTTGCCGCTCTGCCTGCCGATAAAAGCTACGCGCAAAAAGAGGGTTACCGCTTTTTCATGGAAAAAGAAATTTACGAACAAAGCGCGGTAGTCTCAGAAACGCTAATGGGACGCGTCAAAGAGGATGCGGTAGGGCTTGAAAATTTGACGGATGAGTACTTACGAAATATCGATGATATCGTGATTTGCGCATGCGGCACTAGCTATCATGCAGCCCTTACGTCTAGCTACCTTTTCGAGCGACTAGCAGACGCTAGGGCCAAGGTCGAGATCGCGAGCGAATTTCGCTATAGACGCCCAAAACTAAACAAAAACGCTCTTTTTATCGTCATCTCCCAAAGCGGCGAAACCGCCGACACCCTAGAAGCGCTAAAAATCGCCAAGCAAGCAGGCCTAAAGACGCTAGCTATCTGCAACGTCGATAACTCCTCGATCGTGCGCCTAGCGGACGACACCCTGCTAACTCGCGCGGGTATCGAAAAGGGCGTAGCTAGCACCAAAGCCTTCGCGACGCAGGTCGTGACGCTATGGATGCTAGCGCTGCAAATCGCGCAGGCTAAGGTATCAATAAGCAAAGATGAACTAAAAAGCGAGATCGCAGCACTCCTGCACGTTCCGCAAATTTTAAATATCAGCAAAGAGCCGCAAGAGCGCATCCGCCGCCTAGCCAAGCACTATTTGCACGGTCACGGCTTCTTTTTCATCGGGCGCGATATATTTTATCCGCTTGCGCTAGAAGGCGCGCTAAAGCTCAAAGAGATCTCCTATTTGCACGCCGAGGGCTATCCTGCGGGCGAGATGAAGCACGGCCCTATCGCGCTTGCCGATGAGAGGCTCTTTACGATCGCACTGATGCCACAAACCGTCCTCTACGAAAAAACCAAGAGCAACGTCGAGGAGCTAGCCGCGCGCGACGCATATATACTTGCTATCAGCCCCGAGGAGTTCGAGCTTAGCGACGATTTTATCAAAACGAGCAAGCAAGCTCACCCGATGAGCGAGTTTTTCGAGATGATGATCATCCTGCAGCTTTTTGCGCTGGAGATCGCCGTAAGGCTGGGCAACGACGTGGATATGCCGCGAAACCTTGCTAAAAGCGTGACGGTAGAGTAAATTTAATAGGCGAAATTTGACGGGCGACGCTAAATTTCGCTTTTTAATCCTAATCTGCAAATTTAGGCGAGAGGTTGCCCCGCCTAAATTTCTCTCAAATTTTATTCTAAATTTAAATGCAAATTTATCGGCGCCCAGGAGTATCATGCAAAATTTAAACGAAAAATATGAAATTTATCAAAAAAGGCTAGATAAAAAGGCGGGTCGCCTCACGTCGCTGATGAACGACGCAAAATGGCTTAAGCTTTGCGAAATTTTAGATGTCTCTGGCTGCAAGGGCTTACGCATAAAACTGCTATCAAGCAGCGAAGAGATCGCGCTCGTCTGCGGTTTTGGGTGCTTACAGTACGGGTATTTTGACTGCGCCAACGGAGCTATCTTGTTTAAAGATCTGCACTGGGTTTTCGTGCCTAAATTTTACGAGCGGGCGCGCATGAACAGAACCGAAAAGCTTGCCTCAAATTTTATCCCAAATCCGCTTGAAGCGGTGCTGGACGTCATGACAAAGGCGGGTAAATTTGACTACGAAATAGACGAAAGCGGACTAAAATTTTACGGATATAGATAAATTTACGCTACCAAACGGCGTCAAATTTAAAACCGTGCTTGCTCGCCAAATCCTGCAAAATTTGATAAAATTTGACGAAACTTAAGCCTAAAGGAGCAAATATGAGCGCTCATCTGTGCCCAAAATGCGGCGAAAACACGATCTACTTCGACGGCATCTGCCACTCATGCCGCCAAAGGCAGAAGCGGGATGAAATTTTAAACCTAAGCGCGGACGAAGTAGAAGCGATGATCTTAAAAATCGCGGATCGTATCGACGAGATCGAAAAATGGGATGAGATTTGCAATGATTTTTGGGCGCTTTTTAGCCTGCTGGGCATCCACGATCCAAGGATCGCGCGAGCTGCGGCAGCAAAGGAGATCTACTATCCGTCCGAGCTCTACTTCGGTGCGCCAGAGGATGTAAAAGACGCACTCGTAGCAAAACTAAACTCGCTCGAGGACAACTCCAAAAACGTGCTAAATCATCTTCTTTGCGCGCTTGCGTGGCAGGGCGGCGAGCAGACGGCCGAGCTTTTTTACGAGCTGTATAAAAACCCGAGGCCCTGGCGTAAAAAGCTCTACGTGGGTACCGAATTTTACGCAAAAATCGGCGGCTGGGCGTTTGATGAGACGGGCAAGCGAAAATCTTTGGTTTTTGAAAAGTGCCTCACCGCAGTGCGCGTAAAAGATGGCGAGATCGAGAGCCAAGACGCAAATTTAAACCCAAACCAAAACACGGATGAGCCCGTGCAAATCGGCGAGCCTACGGGCCAAAAGTGCGAGTTTTGCGGCTGCGAGATGCTCGATATGCTACGCCTTAAGGCCGGCGAGCCGCGGCTTGCGTTTTTAAATTTAAAGCACGACGCGATATTTCGCTGTTGCCCGACCTGCGTCGG